>CANGZP010000010.1 GCA_947458475.1 Cyclobacteriaceae bacterium
CTTCCGATGGCGCACAAGGATTGCGTGACCTCCCGAGGTAAGGTTTTGTGCTTGGGTTGGTAGGTCTGGAATCCACTTCGGATGTAAAGGGTCCTTTTGGTAGGGATCTCACGAAGCGGGCCTTCGATTTGGCGGAGCACCTTTTCAAAGGAAATGTTGCCCACTACCGAGAACACCAGCTGCGAGGTGTCCAGTCGGGAAGAAATGAATTCTATAAAATCTTGGTGGTGAAAGTTGGAGACCGTTTCTTCAGTTCCCAAAATATTTCTCCCCAGGGCATGGTGCTCAAACACAAGCGCATCCAACTCATCTTGGATGGCATCGTCCGGGGAGTCTCGGTACATGGCCATTTCCTCGAGGATCACTTGCCGTTCCCGTTCAATTTGCTTTTCCGGAAAGGTGGAATGGAAGGTGATGTCGTAGAGCAGTTCGGCTGCTTTGTCGTAGTGGTCTTTGAGCACGGAGGCATAGAAGCAGACTTTTTCCTTGGTGGTGTAGGCATTTAGCTCTCCCCCCAAGGACTCGAGTCGGTTGAGGATGTGAAAGGTTTTTCGTTTTTGGGTGCCTTTGAAGGCCATATGTTCCCAAAAATGCGCCAAACCCTCTTGCTCCTGGTCCTCGTCTCTACTGCCAATGTTGAGGATAAATCCACAGTGCACCAATCGGGTATGCGAAATCTCCTGATGGACAATCCGAATCCCATTGGGAAGCTCTTTACAAGTCAACTGCATACGCTGTGGTTCCGTGTTTTGAAAAAGGCAATCGTTCCTTTGTGGTTGTTCGAAGAATTTTCATTCTAGGAAACGCCCTATTTTACTATCTTGGCAATATAATTTGTCTGCAATGAAATATACTCCCTTACCCAAAGAAATGTACCAGCGCAATCGAGCCAAGTTTGCTACAAAAATGGCGAAAAACGGCGTAGCAATCTTTAATGCGAACGATATTTTGCCAACGAATGCCGATGGTACGATGAAGTTTAGACAAAATAACGACTTATTTTACCTCTGCGGCATTGATCAGGAGGAGACCATTTTGCTCTTGGCTCCCGATTGCCCCAATCCTGCTTGGAGGGAAGTGTTATTTCTCCGAGAAACCAACGATCACATTGCCGTTTGGGAAGGGCATAAGTACACCAAGGAGGAGGCTTTTGCTACCTCTGGAATTGAAAACATACAGTGGCTCTCTTCCTTTGATCTCATTTTTAACTCGGTAGTCAACTTAGCTGAGCGCATTTATTTGAATTCCAACGAGCACCTCCGTGCTGGGGTAGTAGTGGAAACACGGGATGCACGCTTTATCAAGACCTGTAAGGAAAAGTACCCCTTGCATATCGTGGAGCGGGCAGCACCGATTATGCATGAGCTCCGTGGAGTGAAGGAGCCGGAGGAAATCCAGCAGTTGCAGGTAGCTTGCGACATCACGGAGAAGGGATTTCGTCGTGTACTTGGCATGGTCAAGCCTGGAGTGACTGAGTATGAAATTGAAGCAGAATTTATTCACGAGTTTGTCCGCAACCGCAGCAAGGGCTTTGCTTACGAACCCATCATTGCTTCAGGTGCGTCAGCCTGTGTCTTGCACTACATTGAAAACAACAAGGCCTGCCTAGATGGCGAGCTCCTTCTACTCGATGTAGGGGCGGAGTACGGCAACTACAATGCAGACATGACACGCACCATTCCTGTAAACGGCAGGTTCACCAAGCGGCAGCGTCAAGTCTACGATGCAGTGCTTCGTGTAGAGCGTACTGCGGCAAGTATGTTGCGTCCAGGTGTGACGATTCAGGACTACCACAAAGAAGTTGGCTTAGTAATGCAGGGAGAGCTAGTGGGCTTGGGATTGATCGACCAAACAGATATCAAAAATCAAGATCCTGCCTGGCCTGCCTACAAAAAGTATTTCATGCATGGCACTTCGCATCATTTGGGCTTGGATGTTCACGATGTGGGGACGATGCATTTCCCGATTTCGGTTGGGATGGTCTTTACAGTGGAACCGGGAATTTACATTCCAGAGGAAGGCTTTGCGGTACGTCTAGAAAATGACATTGTGGTACAGGAGAATGGGTACTTGGACTTGATGCGCAACATTCCAATAGAAGCCGAGGAGATTGAGTCGTTGATGAATCGGTAAACCGAGGTATAAAAGAGAAAGCCCGTCCCAAAATTCTTCGGGACGGGCTTTTTTGTTGAGTCTAGGTTAAATTAACCGATAGAGATTCTTTTGAATGTATTGACAGTCAATCCTTTGCTTACACCGTCAAGGTATTGAGCGATAGACTTGGAGTTGTCTTTTACAAACTGCTGGCTAAGCAAGGTGCTTTCCTTGTAGAATTTCTGAAGTTTGCCAAGGGCAATTTTCTCCAACATGTCCTCTGGCTTGCCTTCGGCTCTAGCTTGCTCTTTACCGATTTCGATTTCTCGTTCGATCATGCTTGCGTCTACGCCATCCTTGTCTACTGCAACTGGGTTCATAGCCGCAATCTGCATTGCCACGTCCTTACCGGCTTCTTCTACATTGGCACCTGAAGTGTTTACCAATCCTACCAATACGCCCAATTTACCATTGGAGTGTACATAGGATACCACCTGATCTGCACTGACTACTTCGTAGTGAGAGATTTCAATTTTCTCACCGATTTTACCAGTCATTTCAATGATTTTTTCTGCTACAGAGATGCCTTCCATGGATAGGGCAAGTACTTCAGCAGCAGTAGATGCGCCGTTGCTTACTGCCAAATCAATTAGGGAGTTTGCAAAAGCACCAAATCCTTCGTTTTTAGCTACGAAGTCAGTTTCGCAAGTCAATGAAAGCAAGATGCCTTTTGCATTGCCGTTGGTCAAGCGAGTTACGACTACGCCTTCTTTAGTTTCGCGGTCAGCTCTAGAAGCAGATACTTTCTGACCTTTTTTTCTGAGGATGTCCACTGCATTTTCGAAGTCGCCATCGGCTTCGGTAAGTGCTTTTTTGCAGTCCATCATGCCTGCGCCGGTCATTTGTCTCAGTTTGTTTACGTCTTGTGCAGTAATTGCCATGGGATGTTTCGTTTAGATAGTTCGTATAAATCGGACCCTATCCAAAGGGCCTATTGTACTTTAGAATTGGCGCAAGCGCCGAGTTAAAACAAAAAATTGAACATTGACTAACGCCAGATGTTCAATTTTTTAAGTGCATTACATGAGTGGATTATTCCTTTGTTTCGGCGTCCACGGCTCTTTTTGCCTCTTCCTCTTCAGAAATTTTGGCATCATCCTTATCTCTCTTGCGTTCAGATAGGCCTTCTTCGATGGCTGCTCCAAATGCTTTTACGAGGAGAGATACAGACTTGAATGCGTCATCATTTGCTGGGATTGGGAATTCCACCTCGTTTGGATTGGAGTTGGTATCTACCAAAGCAAAAACAGGGATTCCCAATTTTTGCGCCTCTGCGATCGCAATGTGTTCTCTCTTGATATCTACTACGAAAAGAGCAGCTGGAAGTCTGCTTAGGTCAGCGATACCGCCCAAGATGGTTTCCATTTTTTCCTTTTGACGGCTAACCATCAAACGCTCTTTTTTAGCCAAGTTTTTGTATCCATCTTCCTTCATCAATTTCTCTAGGGAAGACATCTTCTTTAAAGATTTACGGATGGTAGCGAAGTTGGTCAACATTCCACCTAACCATCTTTCGGTTACGTAAGGCATGTTGAGACGCTGTGCTTCAGCAGCAACAAGGTCTTTGGCTTGTTTTTTCGTAGCGACAAACATGATTTTTTTGCCGGAACGTACAATTTGCTTGATTGCGTTGGATGCTTCTTCGAGGCAAGCAAGCGTTTTGTTGAGGTCGATAATATGGATACCGTTCTTCTCCATAAAGATATATGGAGACATTCTTGGATCCCACTTTCTCGTCAAGTGTCCGAAGTGAACACCAGCATCCAGTAAGTCTTTATATTCTATTTTTGACATGAATGAAATTGTTTTCTATGGTGTGAAGAATGTTCCGATTAACGCTTAGAGAACTGGAATCTTCTTCTTGCTTTTCTACGTCCTGGCTTCTTACGTTCTACCATTCTAGGGTCACGAGTAAGGAAACCTTCTTTTTTCAACGGAGGTCTGTGTGTCTCATCTGCTTCGCAAAGTGCTCTAGAGATGGCCATACGAGCGGCTTCCGCCTGTCCTTTGATTCCGCCACCGTCTACATTGATTTGTAGGTCATACGTTCCTTCCACGCCCACAAGCGTCAAAGGCTGCTTCACTACAATTTGGTGTAGCTCAAATGGGAAATAAACCTCAATTGATTTGTTGTTAACGGTGATCTTACCGTTACCTGGCGTCATGTAAATTCGGGCTACCGAAGTTTTTCTTCTACCGATGGTATTGATTGTGTCCATGCGTCAGCAATTAAAGGGTGATGGCTTTTGGCTGCTGTGCTGCATGCGGATGCTCAGATCCTTCATACACATACAAGTTGCCGTACAACTTACTTCCTAATCTGTTTTTAGGCAACATGCCTTTTACAGCTTTCTCTATCAAGATGGTTGAAGATTTCTGCTTCAACAATCGTGGAGTAGAGATTCGCTGTCCACCTGGGAAACCGGTGTGGCGCACATATACTTTTGCGTCCCACTTGTCACCCGTCATTCGAACCTTGTCTGCATTGATTACGATGACATTGTCACCACAATCAACGTTAGGAGTGAAGCTAGGCTTCGTCTTTCCTCTCAAGATTTTCGCAACATCACTAGCCAAGCGTCCTAGAATTGCAGATTGGGCATCCACGATCACCCATTGCTTTTCTACGGTGGAGCTGTTGGCTGAGATGGTCTTATAGCTCAGAGTATCCACTTTGTAACTGTTTAATTTTTAGCTTATTAATTAATTATCGACCCCAAAAAGGGACACAAAGATAGAAGCATTTATTTTTCTATGCAAACTATTTGCAATCCTAAACCCTAATTTTCATTGGTTTAGCCGATTTTTTTTTGCTCAATCTTCCAATTGGGCTGCCGAAAGTAGCCTACCTATTCTTTTCAAGCTGCTGCAACAATACCTGAAAATCTTTGGGATAGGGAGCTTCAATCGCAATTTTTTTGCCATTCAGGCCTAAAAATTGAATGCTAAAGGCATGTAAAGACACCCGCTGCATGATGGGAAGCTCCTCTGTTTCTTTTTTTAAGTTGAACCGTCGCTTCAAAGCCGAGAGATACAAGGGTTTTCCTCCATACAAGGTGTCCCCACAAATAGGAGCTTTCAAATAGGCGAGGTGTACGCGGATTTGATGCAGTCGTCCAGTGATCGGACTGCAGGCCAATAAGGTATGGGCAAAATAGGTCCTCAGGGTAGTTACCAGCGTTTGTGCGGGCTTGCCTTCCTTGCTCACCTTCGCTATTCCCTTGTTGTTGGCAGCCAAGTTGCGGTCCACTAATAGGGATTGAAAATCTTGGATTCCTTCCACTACCGCATGGTAAACTTTTTCGACTTGTCTATTTTCAAACTGCATGGCCAAATGCCGGTAGGCTTCGGGATTTTTGGCAATAACCAGACAGCCGGAAGTTTCCTTATCCAAGCGGTGACACAGCTGTGCATCTTCCCAATACGTTTTGGCTAAATCCAAAATATTCTGAGCCTCGTGTCGGTCGTCCAAACTCGAAAGGTAGGGAGGCTTGTTGATGACCAAGAAATCCGAGTTTTCGAATAAGATGAGGTCTTCAAACGTTATTTTTTTCATGGAGGAGGTTGCCCAGTTTGCGGTGACAAAACTAGCCATTCCTAGTCGGTCCAAAAAGTATTGGAGGAATTACTTCTAAAATGAAGATGATTAGTAGCCCTTTGGAAGTAAAAAAAACCGAACCTATACCCCTTTTTTAGGTGGGACAACTCAATTGACTTCAGAAGCTTCACCCTTCTTTTTTTCTTTTTCTAAGGGAAGGTCAAAACTGAAAATGGAGCCTTTTCCAAGTGTGGAGCTCACCGAAATTTTGCTTTTATGGCCCTCTAAGATGTGTTTGACAATAGCCAATCCCAATCCGGTGCCCCCTTTGCCCTTGGATCTACTTTTTTCGACACGGTAGAATCGCTCAAAAATCCGTTTCAAATCTTCGGGAGGAATTCCTGGGCCATTGTCTTTGACCTCGACTTGAATTTGATTTTTGCTGGCTTTTAGGCAGACTTGCACTTCGCCTTTATCGTGGTTGTACTTTACTGCATTGAAGATAAGATTTTGACAGACGCGGTAGATTTTCTGACGGTCAGCTATTGTGGGGTAGGATTTTTCAGGGTCCGCCTCCAAGGTGATTTGTACATCTCTTTTGCCCGCTTTGTGCTCCAACTCTTCAATGACCTCTTGAACCAATTCCTTCAGGTCAAATTCGGTGAATGTAAATTTGATGACCCCACTTTCCATCTGGTTCAAGGTAAGTAAGTCTTGCACCAAGTGATCCAAGGAGTCCAGACTTTTCGCCGCTTTTTTCAAAAACTTCATGCGTACCTGCTTGTCGTCAATGGCGCCATCCAGGAGGGTGTGGATATACCCTTGCGTTGCAAAAATTGGGGTTTTTAGTTCATGGGAAATATCGGCAATGAATTCTCGTCTGAATTCAGCGTTTTTTTGGAGTGCTTCAATTTCGCGCTGCCTAGCAAGCGCATAGGAGTTGATGACCGTGTTAATTTTTTTTAGTGGGGACAGGGTCGAGCGAAGAGATTTGTCTTGGATTTCTGTGAAGTCCTTTTTTTGAATTTTCTCGAGGAGGCTGTAAATGTTACCAATTTCACGAAATACCAAAAACTCCATCGTTACGCTGATGAGTAGGTAGGAGATCGAAAAGGAAAGCAGGGCTGCTGCCCAAAGAACCGTGGTGGAGGTGGATGGGATTAGGAACAAAAATGCCGTTACCAATCCAGAAATGGCAATTGCTAAAAATAAGGATAAGCCCCGAGATCCTGTTGGCATCTTAGCCTAGTTCAAATTTATAGCCTACTCCTTTGACTGTGGTGATGTAGTCTTCCCCGATTTTTTCCCGCACTTTTCGGATGTGCACATCCACGGTTCGAGCCAAAACAAATACATCAGAGCCCCAGATATTGTGCAAAAGCTCATCACGGCTATAGACTACATTGGGATTGTTGGCGAGAAAGTACAAGAGCTCAAATTCTTTTTTGGGTAGCGTAATCGTTTTTCCAGCTTTGTCAATCGTGTAGCTGCTGCGGTCAATATTCAAATCTCGGATTTTTATTTGACCTTTCTCTTGTTCTTTTTTGGAATCTCTACGAAAAAGCGCTGCGATTCGGCTCATCAACGCACGTGGTTTGATCGGCTTGGTAATGTAGTCGTCAGCCCCCACATCAAATGCAGCAACTTCCGAGTATTCTTCCAGTCGGGCAGTTAAGAAGATAATAAAGGCGTGTTTGAGCTCCGGAATTTGTCGGATTTGAAGGCAGGTTTCTACCCCGTCTTGGTTGGGCATCATGATGTCTAAGAGAATGACATCGGGTTGAAATTTGATTGCAGTTTTTACCGCCTTGTGCCCGTCTTCTGCTGTAGCTACTTCATACCCCTCTTTTTGCAGGTTGTACTTTAAAATTTCGACGATGTTGGGTTCATCATCGACGACCAATACCTTGATTTTTTGTTTGTCTGCCATGGGAAGAATTCCGAAATGTTTTCTGAAAATTAATGAATATCTATAGCTTCAAACCAAATGTTAAACTTACCTTTCCTAGACTTGGCCAAAATCTTCCTAAAAATGAGACTTTTTCTGTGGACTTGTTAAGTTAGTGTTAATCAATTACGCAATCTAATTTTTCAATCCACTAGCACTTTGGATATCGATATTTAATGCGCCAATAAACAGATTTGCCTTAATCTTTACGGGAATTTTATTTGCGTCTTTGGTAATCCAGACTTTTACTGGGTACTCCCCTCTAAACAGGCTATTCTTGGGAATTTGTGGAGAAAATAGATAGGTTTCCTTAATCCCCAGACTAGTCTCCAACCTTTCAGTTCCCTCGAATATTAATTTTAGGTTATATATTTCTTTGTCAAAAAAACCTCGGATTAATACTTCTTGTCCCTTACGCATGTTGGACAAGTCTAAGGTGCGCAAAAAATAAAATCCACTGACTAAATCTTGTACCGTACCCGGAAGCGAAAACACCTTTACTTCTTTGATTTTTTTGTTCTCCCGATCGTAAAGCTCCAGGGTCGCTTTTTTGTTGGTTTGGTCAAAATAAATCTTCTCGTTTCTTCGGTAACGACCCTCTTGAATGTAGCGATAGGAGAGCCGTGGCAAAAGACTCTGGGTGTTCAGATGCGTTCCCCAGTTGTCATTCACCTTCCCAAAAAGTGTGGCTGCACCAACGGTGTTTCCAAAGGCATCAATTTTGAAATGAGACTGCCCACTTTCTAGAATTGGTTTTTTTCCAACCTGCAGTTTGGCCTCAGCAAGATCCACCCAGCCGTAGGTTACACCAAAAAGTAATTCTTCCCCGTAGGTGAAGGGAATATTCTTTGCAGGAGATTGGGCCCAGCAATTGACGAGGGGCAAACAGGCGAGTAGCAGGATTTGAAAATACCGCCTCATTGGATAATTGACAATTTGTGACAAAAACTGAAGTATTAATCGATAAATTTTTCCAAATCTGCTGTTATAAAGCTTAAAAGTACAAATTTGCACAGCGAAAACAAGGTGGAGCGATACCTTGTTAGTTATGCAGCAAATTGGTAACTTGAACATTTTAACCTATACACAAACTCAACATGAGTACGAACAACGCAGAAAAACTCAAAGCATTACAGCTCACCATCGACAAGCTTGAAAAAACATACGGCAAAGGTGCTGTCATGAAGCTTAGCGACGAAAAAGTATTGGATATTCCCGCTATCTCTACTGGGTCCCTAGGTTTGGATATGGCCTTGGGTATTGGAGGTATTCCTAGAGGCAGGGTCATTGAAATCTACGGCCCAGAATCCTCCGGAAAGACAACCTTGACCATGCATTGCATTGCTGAAGCGCAAAAGGCGGGAGGCATGGCTGCTTTTATTGATGCAGAACACGCATTCGATAAGAATTATGCAGAAAAACTCGGCATCGACACCGAAAACCTATTGATTTCCCAGCCAGACAATGGAGAGCAAGCACTAGAAATCGCTGAGCATTTGATCCGTTCAGGAGCAATTGACATTATCGTCATTGACTCTGTCGCTGCTTTGGTTCCCAAAGGGGAATTGGAAGGAGAAATGGGCGAGAGCAAGATGGGCTTGCAGGCACGTTTGATGTCACAGGCGCTTCGCAAACTAACAGGTGCAATCCACAAAACAGGTTGTGCCTGTATTTTCATTAACCAGCTTCGAGACAAAATCGGAGTGATGTTTGGTAGCCCGGAAACTACTACAGGTGGAAATGCCTTGAAATTCTATGCTTCCGTGCGCTTGGACATCCGTCGCGTAGGGCAGATCAAAGAAGGAGCGGATAACGTATTGGGGAATAGAACCCGTGTGAAGGTGGTTAAAAATAAAGTGGCCCCTCCATTTAAAGTAGTGGAATTTGACATCATGTATGGTCAGGGCATTTCAAAGGTCGGTGAAGTGATTGACCTGGGTGTAGAACTTGAAATCATCAAAAAGGCTGGATCTTGGTTCTCCTACAATGGTGAAAAACTAGGCCAAGGCCGGGATGCGGTAAAAAATCTACTGCTAGACAATCCTGAATTACTCGATGAGTTGGAAGGAAAGATCAAAGGGGCTTCGGGATTGTTGCCGACTGAACCGACGATTTCTCTGGAAGATTGAAGTAGTACCGATAAGTAAAAAAAAGGTCCCATTCGGGACCTTTTTTGTTTTACCTGATTATCCGCTTCACCACTAGCAAGAGAAAAAAAGGTTTGAGGTTCAATTAGGTGAGCTGTAAGCCGTGGCTTATGGTCTGTCAACGATTATCCGAAGTTAAAAGCCGGAGGACTGAGCTACTGGTAGGATTTCGGATATCCTATTTTTTTAATTGGTTCGAATGGCTTCCACCGGATCCATTCGCGCAGCAAGCGTGGCGGGCACGATACCTGCTACAACCCCAATCGCAGAGGATACGCCCAATCCTAGAATAATGTTATTGAAAGACAAAATCAGGTCAAGACTCCCTAAAGGAATAAAGCTCAGTAGGTACACGAGTAGAATCCCTGAACCTCCACCAATCAAGCTCAAGCAAACAGCCTCAAAGAGAAACTGGAATAGGATGAAGTAATTTCTGGCACCCAAGGATTTTTGGATACCGATGATGTTGGTTCGTTCACGAACCGATACAAACATGATGTTGGCAATTCCGAATCCTCCAACTAAAATAGAGAATCCTCCAATCACCCAGCCAGCCACGGAGATCACATCAAAAATGGATCCGATGGCATTTTGGATAAATTCAGTCTTGTTGAGTGCAAAGTTATTTTCTTGGGTAGGCTTCAATCCCCGTTTGGCACGAAGTAGTCCAGCCATTTCGTTTTCTAAAGCAACTAAGCCCACATCGGTATCTCTACCCTTGGCGGAGATAGTCGGCTCGAGTCCATCCCGACCGGTGTAATACATTTTGCTAAATGCACCATAAGGCACCAAACAAGCTTCATCTTTGGACGGAAGCTCCAAAAATCCTTCCCCTTCCTCTTCAAAAATACCGATCACGGTAAACTTCATGCCCTTGATTTTTACTTCTTTTCCCAAGGCTGGTTCGTTGGGAAATAGGGTAGTGGCGATTTTTTTTCCGATGATAATCAGGTTTCGAGACGCATTGATCTCCGCCTCAGAGAAGTAGCGGCCTTCTTCCAAGGCCACTTCAAACACATCTTGGTAGGTATAGGCAACGCCAGATAGGGAAGTGCCTTGGTACGAATTGCTTCCTGCTTGGATGGTGGCAGAAGAAGAAGCAGAAATGGTGACTCCATCTGCATTATTTAATCGCTCCTCCAAAAATTTGTATTCTGCGTAGGTACCTGGAGGCCGTTGAAAATATTTCCACCAAGGATAGTCTTGCGGTCCATTGGCAAATGGAAATCGATCTACCCGCATGACATTGGTTCCTAAAAAGGCAAAGGATGATTTGATTTTTCCCTCCAATGAATCCACCAAAGTAAACACAGCAATGATGGCAAAAATACCGATGGTGACCCCCAGAAGGGAAAGAATGGTTCGGGTGAGGTTGGATTTTAAGGCCGAAATGGCAAACCTAAAACTTTCCCAAGAAAGCTTTAAAAAGAGCATAGAATAACTAGTTGGTTAAAACAATTTGTTAAGTTAGGTGAAATTGGGCATTATTGTTATTATCTTTGCATTTTTTAAAAGTAATCTGCTTTCGAATTTCGAATAAGTCAAATACTCCCTAACATCCCCTATGAAATTATCTGATTTCAAATTTGAAGTTCCCAAAAAACTAATCGCGCTCTATCCCACAGAAAATCGTGATGAGTCCAGATTGATGGTTGTTCATCGGAAAACTGGAGAAATTGAGCACCGCACCTTCAAAGATATTCTTGAGTATTTTGGCGAAGGGGATGTATTTGTCACCAACGACACCAAGGTCTTTCCTGCTCGTCTATACGGAAATAAGGAAAAGACGGGTGCAAAAATTGAAGTTTTTTTATTGCGAGAACTCAATTCAGAGTTCAAGCTTTGGGATGTGTTGGTGGATCCTGCTCGAAAAATCAGAGTAGGCAACAAGCTCTACTTTGGGGACAGTGACCTAGTCGCAGAAGTCATTGACAACACCACTTCAAGAGGTAGAACTATCCGCTTTTTATTTGATGGCACCGACGAAGAATTTCATAAAACGATTGATACATTAGGTGAGACACCGCTATTGAAAGAAATCATCGAGCGACCCATCGAACCTGAAGATAGAGAGCGCTACCAAACCGTTTTTGCAAAGAATGTGGGTGCAGTAGCAGCTCCTACAGCGGGTTTGCATTTTACCCCACAGTTGCTCAAGCGATTGGAATTGAAAGGTGTTGAAATTGCACCAATCACCCTGCATGTGGGACTGGGCACTTTCCGACAAGTGGATGTGGAAGATTTGACCAAGCATAAAATGGATTCAGAGAACTATTTCATTACTGACCGCACAGTCAAATTGGTCAATGAATCTTTGGATCAGAAAAAACGAGTAGTAGCTGTAGGTACAACCTCACTCAAAACAGTTGAATCCTCAGTAACCGCTGGCGGTAGACTGAAGGAGAGCAGCGGTTGGACGGATAAATTCATCATCCCTCCCTACGATTTTAAAATCGCCAATGCCTTGCTCACCAACTTCCACCTGCCAGAATCTACCCTACTCATGACTGCCTCTGCATTTGGTGGCTATACATTGATGATGAAGGCCTACAAAGAAGCCATCAAAGAAAAGTACCGTTTCTTCTCTTATGGAGATGCGATGCTCATCTTGTAAATCGAATACGTCCCGCAGCTGCGGGACTTTTTTTTGCCCTTGGGTTCTTCTGGTGGATAAACAAATTTCTAAAATATAGCGGGCGTGTCGGGGATGACTTTAATTTTGTAAGAATTCAAAGCGCATGAACAAAGCAGCACTACTCGTCGCCGGTGGCAAAGGGATGCGGATGGGAACTTCCCTACCCAAGCAATACCTTCCTTTAGCAGGAAAGCCCGTGTTGATGCATACGCTGGAAAAATTTTTTAACGCCGATCCAAGTCTCCACTTAATCCTAGTGCTACCTAAGGATGACTTTGACTACTGGATGAGGTTGTGTGAGCAGCATCATTTTGCACTCCCCCATGAATTGGTATCCGGAGGAGAAAGTCGATTTCAATCCGTAAAAAATGGATTGATGGCACTACCCTTCACTGAGGGCTTGGTTGCAATCCACGATGGGGTAAGGCCTTTTGTGACGGAACAAGTAATTCAATCCAGCTTTGAGCAAGCTGCAAAATCAGGGAGTGCCATTCCGGTAGTTTCTTTAAAAGATTCCCTTCGAAAAGTGGATTTAAGTGGAGAAAGCACCTTTCAGGAACGAGCCAACTTCCGATTGGTGCAGACCCCTCAAACTTTCCAATTGAAGCCCCTCTTGCAAGCCTTTGCCGTGGAGGAGTTGGAGATTTTTACGGATGATGCCACAGTATTTGAGCATCAGGGTTGGACAGTGACGCTCATTGAGGGCAATTCTGAGAACATCAAGTTGACTACTCCGGAAGACCTTGCTTTTGCTGAATTTTTAATGGCAACTCGTTAAGTTGAAAAGAGGAAGTTGTTTACCGACGCATTCGGGTGCTTTACCGATTTTTTGAATGACTTTACCTATTTCCTAAATGCCTCTTTGGTCTTGAATCCTAGATTTGTTTAGCTAAATTTAATTCACATGAACAACTACACTAAACCACGAAACGATGGCAGTATTGCCTTTGGCGTAATCATTCTCGGTATCGGCCTAGTCCTCCTCTTTAGGAAATTTGGACTCTATATCCCAGATTGGGTACTGACCTGGCCGATGATCTTGATCGCTGTAGGTACCTACACGCTCATCAGTCAGCAGTTCAAGAGTTTTTTTGGATCTGTGGTGCTCTTCATTGGGGTCTACTTTTTACTGAAAAGAGAGTTTGACCTTGATCTAGGCCTTGACCAATTTATCTGGCCAGTTGGTTTGATCGCCCTTGGCATCTACTTGATTCTCCATAAAAAGCAGGAAAATAAAGTCATGGAGGAGGCTCGAAAAAATTGGGAAGACTCTCGGAAAAATAAAGCAGAAGCTAAAAATTCGGAGAAAATCGAGGAAGCCGAAGTGGTAGTTGAGGATACAAATGCTTCGAAAGAAGAATCAACCAAGGCTGCAGATTCTGGATTTGTGCGAGCGACTGGGACTGCCTTTGTGGATCGGATCAATGAGAGCGTCATTTTCAGTGGCGTGAATCGAAAATTGATGACCAAAAATTTTCAA
Source organism: Cyclobacteriaceae bacterium (assembly GCA_947458475.1). Taxonomy (GTDB): domain Bacteria; phylum Bacteroidota; class Bacteroidia; order Cytophagales; family Cyclobacteriaceae; genus Algoriphagus. The sequence goes on from CANGZP010000010.1 coordinate 13,903, forward strand.
GGAGGAAAGGCCACGGTGATTTTTGGAGGGCTAGACTTGGACCTGACGCAGGTTGATTTTACTGGGGTAATCACGCTAGATCTTGAAGTTGGATTTGGTGGGGTCAAGTTGATCATCCCGCCTCACTGGGATGTACGCACAGAAGTATCCAACATTGCTGCAGGGCTTGAAGACAAGCGGATGTTCAGAGAAGGAGGCGTAGACACCAACAAAGTCTTGATTCTTAAAGGTACCCTATTGTTCAGCGGCTTGGAAATCAAATCCTATTAATTCATTCTAAAACCTACCCCAGCCCTTGTATTTAAACGCTTTTTCAAGTTCAAGCTTTGGGAAATGGATCCTCCCAGGAATCGGAAGTATCTGGTTTCTGGGAGCTTATTTTTTACTTCTCCACCAAGGAATGAGAGAAGAGTCAGCGCTAGTAGATGCGTTCTTTTTTGCCTTATTTTTTTTGGGAGGGGTTCTTCTTTTGGACCGGGTGTTTCGGCATTACACACCAAACCGAAAAAATGGATTTCTTCTGGTCATTTTCCCGCTCTTGCTCAGTGGGGGATTGGTATGGGGGCATGCGCAACTCTTGAACTGGTGGTTTGCAGAAGAATCTGAGTACTTGGAACTTTTGGCATCCAGCTTTCTTTACCGCTGGGCGTTCCTTGGAGTGGTGATTCAACTTCTAGCCGTGTTGGCAGTGGTAATCTCTAAGTTGGCAGGACAGGAGGAGCTAAGCCGTCGAGAGGGACAGCTGCTTCAGCTTTCCAAGGATGCAGAGCTTGCCCAACTTCGGCAGCAGATGCAGCCTCATTTTTTATTCAACAGTCTCAATTCCATCCATGCTTTGGTCCTTGTCAGTCCGCAGCGGGCCAGAGAAATGGTGCTGTTGCTATCAGATTTTTTGAGGGGCACCCTTCGCAGTGAAGGCCAATCTTGGATCAATTTATCCGATGAACTCAAGTACTTGAGCATGTATTTTGACATCGAGCGGGTTCGATTTGGACACCGTTTGTTGGTCGAAATGGAGGTAGCGCCTGAAGTCGAATCGTTAAAAATCCCACCGCTTCTCGTGCAGCCCTTGGTAGAAAATGCAATCAAGTATGGTCTTTACGGAACTTTGGGAGAGGTCACGATTCGTGTATCCTGCAAAAAAGAAGAAAATTACCTCCTGATCAGGGTGCAAAACCCCTTTGATTCGCAAGATTCAGGTCCTGAGGGCATCGGCTTTGGATTGAGTTCGATCGAACGGAGGCTATTTTTGATTTTTGGAAGAACGGATTTGCTCCATAAACGTGCAGAGAATAACGTGTTTGAAGTCCAATTAAAACTCCCCCTCACCGCATGATCAAAACCATTATTGTGGATGACGAGCCTTTGGCTACCGGTCTAGTAAGCGAATTTTTGAAGAGCTATCCTCAATTTGAAGTGGTGGCGATTTGCCACGATGGGTTTGAGGCCTTGAAGGCCATCCAACTTTTTCAGCCGGAGCTGATTTTCCTAGACATTCAAATGCCCAAGATTACGGGCTTTGAGTTGCTCGAGCTCTTGGACTCCCCGCCAGCAGTTTTGTTTACTACGGCTTTTGACCAGTACGCGCTGCAGGCCTTCGATGCCAAAGGGCTGGACTACTTGGTGAAGCCTTTTTCTGAAGCAAGATTTGCACAGGCTATTGCACGATTTTTAAGTCAGCACAAAGCAAATGAGTTGTCTGAAAAAGTGGACTATCCCGTTTCTGAGGAGCGAAGCAAACGGATTGTGGTCCGGGTAAAAAATGAGATCAAAATCATCCAAACCCAGGAAGTAGTCTTCTTCGAGGCGGAAGACGATTACATTTCCATTCACACCCAGGAAGGGAAATTTTTGAAGAAGATGACCATGAAACAGCTGGAAGAGAGTCTTGATCCAGACAAATTTGCCAGAGTACATCGATCCTTTTTGGTGAATCTCCAAGAGGTATCGGGACTTGAACCCTACGAAAAGGAATCCTATCTCCTTCGGCTTCGGTCAGGGCAAAAAATTCCTGTGAGCAAGTCTGGCTATACTCGTTTGCGCCAAGTGCTTGGACTTTAATTCAGGTTAAAAAAAAGTCCCGCATCTGCGGGACTTCCAACTTAATATTCGTCTTCGTTGAAGAAAAAGTCATCCTTTGTAGGATAGTCAGGCCAAATTTCTTCAATGGTCTCGTAAGGTTCCCCATCGTCTTCTAGCTCTTGTAAGTTTTCCACTACTTCAAGTGGAGCGCCAGAGCGAATGGCATAGTCGATCAATTCATCCTTGGTTGCTGGCCAAGGGGCATCTTCAAGGTAGGAGGCTAGTTCAAGTGTCCAGTACATAGTTTTTGTTTTTGGAGGTGTTCCGGATGTTAATAATGCAAGAATAGTAATTTTTTTAATATGTAGGTTGTACTCAATTTCTCGGAGAAAGTTGCTTCAAGACATAGTTCTTTACATCAATCTTTCGCTTGAGGCTGGAAAGCTTTTTTTTCATCATCATTTCGAAATCTGCAGTCTCTACTCGGAAGTTGTCCGAATTGTTTTGCATCGTCTCCAATTCCCCCTGATCTCGGTGCAAAAGGTCCTTGAGAATGGATGATTTAATTTGGTTTTGTTCTTCCAGCATTTTGTCCGCAAAGTCAGCGTACTTGCTGTGTGCGAGTTTCTCCAAAAAGGCCTTTTCAAAGATGATGTCCATGAAAAACTGGTAGGAGCGCGCTGGCAAATTTGCCTCTTTTGGTTTACGCATTGGAAGCTTTTTCCAATCCTCTTGGATGGTCTTGGCACGGAGCGTGATCTCCTGGCTGGTAGGTTGGTGGGCCAATTTTTTTAATTCTTCCACCATTCCTTCAATTTTGCGAAGCACTTCCCGAGGGTGCATCTCTGGACCCGGATTGAGTGTGCGCTTGTAACGAGAGAATATTCGATTGTTTAACCTTGAAAATTCATCCCAGATCGGCTGACGCCGTTCAGCAGGAACTTTTCCAGCAGCTTTCCATTCTTTTTGGATACGCTTGCTGATATCAAAAGCCATTTTGGCATCTGGGAGTTCGTGGGCAGAACGTGCCTGCTCCAACAGGGATTCATACACTTTGATATTTTCTTCTGCCTGTAGGGCGAGTCCATCGTAAAAGTGCTGCCGCTGCCCAAAGAAATAGTCAACTGCTTGATTGAATTCTTCCTCTATCTCCTCATGAACCTCTTTTTCTACAGGACCAGTTTTGATCCAGCGCAACTTTAATTCCTTGAATTTTTCGGTGGTCTCTTTCCAGTCCGTACTGGATTGCAACGCAAGCGCTTCCTGAATCAACCCGTGCTTGATTTCTAGGTTTTTGCTTCGATTGCCCTGAATGATTTCACTTAAAAAACCTTCCTGCTCTTCAAGTTGGGCGATCAACTGCGAAAAATCCCCCAAGGCATCACTGGTATACAGTGATTCTTTGAGGTGAATCAATTTCATTAAAAAAGAACCCTTGTTTTGATTTTCTTCGATGGCATCTTTTAATCGGGCCACCTTTTCTTCAAGTTGGGCAAAACGAGTTTCAAAATAGAGGAGGGTCGATGCCTCGTCTCCTTTCACCTCACCAATCACTCGGTCTGGTCTACCTAAAAATCCCTTTAGAAAGACCTTTCCGTCTTGGATATATCCAAAGGCATGTTGCATGGTACTACTCCAGGTTATAGGTTGTGTAACTCAATTTTATGCAAAATAATCAATTAGCCCTCACTTATCCTAAGAAAGGTATATTTTTGCCTTTTAGAATTGTTTCTTACCCACCGAACTACTTTACTCGCATGAGCGCAGAAAAAATCATCTTTTCAATGGCCGGGGTTTCCAAAATCTACCCCCCACAAAAGAAAGTACTCAAAGATATTTACCTCTCCTTTTTTTATGGTGCCAAAATTGGGGTTTTGGGTCTTAATGGCTCAGGAAAGTCCTCCGTACTTCGCATCATCGCAGGTTTGGACAAGGAGTTTTTAGGGGAAGTAGTTTGGTCACCAGGCTACACGGTCGGGATGCTAGAGCAGGAACCCAAATTGGATCCTACCAAGACCGTCAAAGAAGTGGTGGAGGAAGCGGTAGCCGATACCGTTGCCTTGCTTAAGGAATTTGAAGAAATCAACGAGAAATTCATGGATCCTGCCCTCATGGACGATCCGGATGCCATGGACAAACTGATCACCCGCCAAGGGGAAGTGCAGGAGAAACTAGATGCAGTAAATGCTTGGGAGCTCGATGTGATGCTCGATAAGGCCATGGATGCCTTGCGTCTCCCGCCAGCCGAAGCGAATGTTGCCAACCTTTCGGGTGGTGAAAAAAGACGCGTAGCCCTCTGCCGTTTGCTTTTGCAGGAGCCAGATGTGCTTTTGCTCGATGAACCGACCAACCACCTGGATGCTGAGTCAGTACATTGGCTTGAGCAGCACTTGCAGAATTACAAGGGTACCGTCATTGCGGTGACCCACGACCGATACTTCTTGGACAATGTGGCCGGCTGGATCCTCGAACTAGACCGTGGCGAAGGCATTCCTTGGAAGGGCAACTATTCTTCTTGGCTCGATCAAAAGCAAAACAGACTGAAGCAGGAGGAGAAAACCGAATCCAAGCGTCAGAAGACTTTGGAGCGAGAATTGGAGTGGATTCGCATGTCGCCAAAGGCCAGGCAGTCCAAGGGCAAGGCCCGTTTGAATGCCTACGACAAATTGATCGGAGAGGAGTCCAAGGACAAGGAAGCCAAATTGGAATTGTTTATTCCGCCAGGACCTCGTTTGGGTGCCAAAGTGATTGAGGTCAACAACGTGTCCAAAGCCTATGGAGACAAATTGCTTTTTGAGAACCTCAGTTTCTCCTTACCACAAGGAGGGATTGTAGGCATCATCGGTCCCAATGGTGCTGGAAAATCTACCCTATTCAAGTTGATCACGGGGCAGGAGAAAGCGGATTCAGGCAATTTTGAAGTAGGAGAAACAGTCAAATTGGCCTATGTGGATCAGGAACACGACAAGTTGGATCCCAACAAGACTGTGTACCAGTTGATCTCTGATGGCAATGAATTGATGAAGCTGGGCAACAAGGAAGTCAATTCCCGTGCCTATGTCTCCAAGTTTAATTTTGCAGGTTCGGACCAAGAAAAGAAAGTAGGAGTGCTTTCCGGTGGGGAGCGCAACCGCGTGCACTTGGCGATTACACTCAAGGAAGGCGGCAACTTGCTGCTTCTTGATGAGCCGACCAACGACTTGGATGTGAATACCCTTCGAGCCTTGGAAGAAGCCTTGGAGAATTTTGGAGGCTGTGCAGTGGTGATTTCCCACGACCGCTGGTTCCTAGATCGAATCTGTACTCATATCTTGGCTTTTGAAGGGGACTCGCAGGTCTACTGGTTTGAGGGCAATTTCTCCGACTACGAAGAAAACAAAAAGAAGCGCCTTGGCGATGTGATACCGAAGCGCATTCGCTACAAGAATTTGAAATAAACCTTTGAGGTCTTCTACACCTTTGAGGTCTTTTTCAGACCTCGAAGGTGTAAATTAAAACCGTCGAGGTTTTTCCCCTCCTTTGAGGTCTTGAAGACCTCGAAGGTGTAATATTTAAACCGTCGAGGTCCTTGGAGACCTCAACGGTTTTCTTCAGACCTCGAAGGTCTAGCCCCCGCTTATTGAAGGGTAACCGATTTTTTGATTGTACCTGATTTATCGATAATTAAATATGCTTTTAATTAGCACCATTCTGGGGTAATCCGTATTTTCAACTTATGGAAAGAATGTTCAGAATAAAATTGACTCCTGAAGCTGAGGGCGGATTTACGGTCACTGTTCCTTCGCTCCCAGGATGCGTAACTTGGGGAGAGACAATTGAGGAGGCGAAGGAAATGGCGAAAGAGGCTATTTTACTTTATGTGGAAGACATGGAGGCGAATAACGAGAAAATCCCAAATGACATGAACAGCCTAGAGTTGTCATTAGTCGTGTCTTAATTTTTAGTTACCAAAAAACTCTTTTAAAGTGTTTCATTTTTTGATTTATGAAGAGCGTATCTCCAAAAGAATTAATTAAGCTTCTTGAAAGTTCGGGTTTTGTACTCCAGCGAAGTAAAGGAAGCCATCAGCTTTTCAAGCATCCTGATGGTAGACGAACCATGGTGCCATTTCATTCCAAGGACCTAAAGACAGGGACCCTTTTGGCAATTTTAAAACAAGCAGGAATTTCAAAAGAAGAAATTTAAGCTAGTCTCGAATAAAGCATGCATGTCCGGTGGTTTTGATGTAGGCTGACTTTAGTAGGCTCTTGTTTCCAAAAGTGGGGTTGCTTTTTTCCCAGTATTTAGATTTCTTAGTTTCCAGATTAATCCAATCCAGCCGATGAGTAAGAGAAGAATCTACTTTCATGTGATTTTACTGGTTGCCGCTTTGTTAATTGGCAGTTGGTCCTTGTGGCATAGTGGATTTTGGATGGAGGGAAGAAACAAGGTTCCGAATTTCACGTTCATATCCAATGTGCTACTGGTTTTTACTCAGGGTATCGCGCTAAAAACCGTTTTTAGTAAGGAGAATAAATCGAATCACTGAGCTATGCGAATTTCTATATTTCTGATTTTGTTGCTTTTTTCTGCTTTTAGTCAAAAAGCAGAAAGAGATCCCAGATTGGTGGGAAAGTGGATGATGCTCTTTTCCAAAGATGCAAATGGGGAAATCCGTAAAGATGAGTTTTATGGAAAACGCTATGTGGAGACTTACACCAAAGACGGAAAGCTAGTTTTAGATCCGCAATTTTTAAGAGATGATCTGAAAAGAAATGGAATCACCGATCCATTAGATTATTCTTTGATTCCGACTTTATCTTGGAAAACGGTAAATAACGAAACAATAGAAATTAGTACAAGTGAAGGTAATCAGCAAAACCGTTACGGTTTTTCTGGAGACACCCTTATTTTTGGCTATTCCAATGGAAATACGCGCTATTTACTACGGGTTAAATGACCAAAAAACCAATTGATCGTCTTTATGGATTGCCTTTCGGGCTGATTCTACTGTTGGGATTGGCGAAATACTTGAAGCTTTTCCCCATCCCCGCCTGGCTTTTTGGGTTGATTCTTGTTTGGGGAGCTATTGCCGTGGTGGTGGAGGCGATCCGTCAACGAAAAAATTCCCATTAAGCGGATAGTATACCTTTGTCAAATTAACTACTGAATTGACTGAGCAGGCGTACTAAAATACCAGTGAAGGAATGAAAAAAAATCTTAAACACTCATTTTTACTTGCAATTCTCCTCCTTTCCCTTTCTGCCTGTCAGGAATTCATCCACAATAGCTTTGATACCTTTACCGGAAAGATCGTGGATGTGGAGGGTAAACCAGTGGCTGATTTGGAGCTAATCCTTACCCAAGATCTTGATTTTGGGGTAGCCCAGCCTCCTGTTGCCAAATCCATTATTTATACCATAAAAACCACTAATCGGGGTGAGTTTCGCCTAGTTGTGCCTGCCCGAACGGATATCTCATTCAATACGGAGTATTATTTGTTGCTGTCTGCACCAGTACAATTTGAATTGGAGGAATCGGGAATGCCTATTCTTTATCGGTATTTTTCATTTTCCACAGCGGATAGAGCTGCTGACGGGGTAATTGATTTGGGAACCTTAAAAATTGTCCGCAAATGATCCGAAGAAGCCTTGTTGTGGCGCTAATCCTGCTTTGGGCCAGTTTTTCTACTTTTTCACAGGAGATGAAAAAAGAGGGAGGGATACCCAAGGGACAGTTTACCTTCGCTCCTGGAGCGGAACTGCTGTACCGCAGTTATGAGAAGGGAAGCTTTTTGGGCGATACCTACGCGATGGGACCAGGCTTCCGCTTGAAGTTGGATTTTGAGTTTTCTGGCTATCCTGGCATAGGCCTTTATTTTGGGACTCAAGGGTCCAGCATTCAGCCCAATCGCTTCCTTGGTGGATTTTTTAAGGAAGTGAGGATGCCTGAAACTGGAATTTACCTCTTCCATCAAGTGCCTGTTTTCGAAAATCTTTCCTTGCGTGGCGAACTTGGCTACGGGCAATTGCAGGTGATTCATGGCCTGAGTCCCTCCCGGTTTATTCTGGATTACGCACATTTTTCCGGAGGGCTAGTTGCAAACTATACCCTAGCAAAGGAAGTGCTGGGCGTTTTTGACCTCAACTTGGTTTTCGGAGGGAACTATGGGTTCCTTAATGGAAACAAAATCGTCATCAATGACTTGGATCGAACCTATGTACAGTGTTCAACAGCCGTTCAAGGGGTTTTCGGAATCAAGGTGAGGTATTTGTAGGAGGCTCCCTTGACTGTCGATTAGCCGATTTTAAAAAACTGGCTTGCGGGCTGCATCATCCATTTCCATACTGGAAGCACGATTATTCCATCCAGTACATCTTCCTGATTCCAAGTCAGCAAAACTCCCTGGGACGCCTGAGTTTCGTCCAAGGCTGCCCTTAATCCTTTCAATTCTCGGTGGAGGGTATCTGGATTCAGATCCCAGCAAACTTGCACCGCTCCGATGATGTCTTCGTTCCACTTGACCACAAAGTCACATTCCGAATCCTTGGTCTGGAAATACTGAATTTCTTTAAATGACCTTCGAAGGTGGAGGTAGACGTAATTTTCTAGCTTTCTTCCCTGGTCTTTGCTGAAGGAGAGGGAATTGGCGGAAGCCAATGCAGGGTCCACACAAAAGGCCTTTTTGGGATTGGCCAGCTGCTTGCGGATGGAAGGCGAGTACATGGGGATCAGATCAAATAGGTAGCTCTCGGCCAGGTAATCGCAGTAGTCGATGACTGTGCGTACGGATTTGATCTCAAGCAAACTCCCGATTCGAGCGTAGCTGAAGGGTTTGGCGACGTTGGAAGAGAGGAATACGCCTAGCCGGATCAGGGCGGTTTCGTTGCTGATGTTTCTTCGTACGGCCACGTCGCGTGTGAGGATATCCCGCAGAAGTGTCCGCAGGTAGTCTGGGTCTTGACTTTGCAAAAACTCAGGAAAGCCGCCCGATTGAAAGTAAGTTTCAAAACTCTCCTCGCCAGGAGAAAGCTGCTTGAAAAGTAAAAATTCGGTGTAGCTGAAAGGGAAAAGTTCCACTTGCTTGTATCGCCCAGTGAGTCGTGTTCCTAATTCCCGGCTAAGCATGCTCGCATTCGAACCTGTGATGTAGAGTTTCTCCCCCTTTTCGTGTAGGGATCGGGCAAATATTTCCCAACCCACCACCGTCTGAACTTCATCCAGAAGAATAGAGGTTTTGCCCAGTTCATCGCGTAGCTGCGCTAGTTTGGGAAAATCTGCTGCTTCAAAATCCACAAGCCGTGGATCTTCAAAATTTAGGTAGAGCCCAGGTGCATCATTAGGCAGGCTTTTTCGGATCAACACACTTTTCCCACAGCGCCGCACACCACTTACCACCAAGATTTGATTGGAGGGTATGGGGATAGCCATTTCCCTAGAGATGAGCTGTTTTTGGAGGAAATTTTCGTTTTGCTCCGCAATTACTTGGGCAAGTAGGTCTATGGATATCATTTAATGCATTGTAAATCATACAAATATAAAAGCTTGTATTTGTAATACAAGATATCTTGTGTTACAAATACAAGCTTTTTTGGTTCGGGTAAGCGCTCAAAAAGTAGAAAAGCAAATGAATCCTCCTGCTTGGTGACCTTGCTTAGAGATGATGTTCGCGAACCCGCAGTTTGGGATCGGTGCGAAGCCCTTCTTCATGGACAGCTTCCTGCTTCAGTAAACTAAGATCCGGCTGCCCGGCATTGACCCAGGCGGTATACCAAAAATCAGCAATCATCCTGATGGAAGCGCGCATTTGTCGTTCGACTTGCCCATCAAGCGCAAGGGAGTATGCCTCGGTAAATTCTCGGGAATAGACCCGTACCGTCACCCCATTCCGTTCCTCGTAACTGTATTTTTGATCGACGGGAAACTGCAGGCTGAGGATTTTTTCGATACGCAAGACCGAGTCCACCTGCGAATGAGACTTAGCGACGGTTTCCCAAAGTGCTTGCTGGGGGTCGGGCACATACCTTGCTTTGCCCACCCAAAAGGAGTAATTTTTTGCCAGCAACTCGGGTACCCTGCTTTCCCAGAAGCCATGGATACCCGCTTGCCCAGTCAGCTGCCCATTGTAGTTTTTGGTGGTGTGCAAGGGGACATTCAAGTCCCCGAGGTAGTGACCTAGGTCTGCGGATAGGCGCAGAATGGCTGTTTTGTCTTTTGCAGCAAAGGCTTTGGTCAAACTAAAAAACGTGAGGTAGGCGGACCAGGGCCCAATGCCGTGCGCCCGCAAGGAGTCTTCTGGGTATTTTTGAATCGCCTCTGCCCAGTATTTTGGGAGCTTGTACAAGGCACTATCTCCATAGTGATCCAGATCGATGTAATGTTTTTCTGCCTCGCCCTTTACCGCATAGCGCCTGCGATCCGGGTTCACTGCGTTTTCAGAAATAAATCGGAGTTCCCGTTTGTAAAGGGGAAGCATCTCAGGTGGAAGTGAAAACACCGCTTGCCGATTGAGTAAAGCATGTCCATAAAAGCCCCAGAAAGAGATTTGAACCGGAAAAAATGGAAAGATCAAAAAAGGAATAATTAAAAAATTCATGATTCAATTTACAGGAAATTCATCAATAAACCGGCTTAAAAACACTTTTTTAGCTTGTTTGGAGTACTTGTTTGTTAATTTTTGTCGGGTTGTACCCAACTTACTTCAGGAATGTTCAAAATTCCTTTGGCAGAATTAATTATTTCCAATAACTTTGCATTCCCGTTCAAAATAGGACGACAACAAGAATTAGAAAATTAACTAGATATGGCAAATCATAAATCAGCTCTGAAGAGAATTCGCGCCAACGATGTGAAGCGTTTGAGAAACAGATACCAGGCCAAGACCACCCGAACTTTCATCAAAAGACTTAAGGCGGCTACGGATAAAGTAGAGGCGATGGAGTTGTACAAGAAAGTTTCTTCCATGTTGGACAAACTGGCTAAGAAGAATGTCATTCATAAAAACAACGCAAACAACAAGAAGTCAAGATTGGCTAAAGTTGTAAGCGCTTTGGGATAATCAATCCCTTCAAAAAATCAAACCCTGCCTTAAAGCAGGTTTTTTTTATGCCCTTTTTTAATTAGATTTATCTGATTATCCCTTTTTTACCACTAACCTGAGAAAATAAGTTGGGAGGTTCAATTAGGAGAGCTGTGGACCGTTGACAGCCTGTAGGCCGTGGTCTATCAGCTGTCAACGATTATCCGCAGGATTTAAGTTTAGCCTTAATCACCTGGTATAATTGCGGATAATCCAATTACTTTTTAATCTAGCTTATGGATCCCAAAACCTCCATCAAAATTTTTGAGTTGGCCGAGGAAGATCGACCTCGTGAGAAACTACTCCTCAAAGGCAAGGCGGCACTTTCCGATGCTGAGCTAATCGCAATTTTGATCGGTACGGGTACCGCTGCCTGCAGTGCTGTGGATCTTTCTCGCATGCTCCTGGCCTCGGTCGGCAACAACTTGGCTGCCGTGGCTCGAATGTCCGTATCAGACCTGACCAAGTTCAAAGGTATTGGGGAGGCCAAGGCCATTTCGATCATCAGCGCTTTGGAACTCGGTAGGAGGAGAAAGGACCAAGAATCTCCCAAGCTCCAAAAAGTCACCGGTTCCAGGCAGGTCTACGAGCTGATGCGCCCTGACCTCTTCGATGAGCCCGTGGAGCAGGTGTTTCTTCTGTTGTTGAATCGAACCAATGGGCTCATAAAAAAGGAGCATGTGAGTCGAGGGGGAGTGACTGCATCGGTGGTAGATCCCAAAGTGGTTTTCAGATTTGCTTTGGAACAAGGGGCACATTCCTTAATTTTGATTCACAACCACCCAAGTGGTAACCTTCAACCTTCGGATGCCGACAAACGACTCACGCAACGCTTGCAGAAAGTTGGGCTAGAGTTGGAAATACCCCTGGTAGATCATTTGATTTACACCGATCAGGGCTATTTTAGTTTCGCCGATGAAGGGATGATGTAGCATTGGGGAGCTTTCTTTTCCCCTTGCTCAAACCATGGAACCCGAAGGCGTGTTTGGATACTAAAAGTAAATTAGCACACGTGAAATCAAGCCATCTTATTCTCCTTGTAGCATCCCTAGTGATCTTGGGGGCCGTCACTTACATGTTTACCGCTGCAGAAAGCCCCGAAGATTACATCGAAAAAATCGAGAAGGAACGGGAGCGGCAGTTCAAATACATCCGTTTCAATGTTGAATCTCCCTTGACGGAGGAGCAAAAAAGAAGCTTGCAAAGCCTGACCTTCTATCCCATCGATCCTGCATACCGGGTAAAAGCGCGCCTACTTCCTATTGAAATCAAAAAAATCAGAGAGGTTCCTTTGACGGATGGAAGTACGGAACGCTACCTAGAACATTCCTTTGCGGTATTTGAATTGGGAGGGAAAACCAACAAACTCCTCCTGATGCAGTCACTGGATGAGTCGGACATGCGCAATTATTTTCTAGCCTTTGCCGATGAAACTTCCGGCAAAGAAACCTATGGAGGAGGACGTTACCTGAATGTGCGTCAGGATGGAAAAAATAGCATCACAATCGACTTCAACCTGGCCTTCAATCCTTATTGTGCCTACAATCCGGACTTTGCTTGCCCCCTTCCACCACGCGAGAATATCTTGGAAATCGCCATTCCGGTAGGGGAGAAAAATTACGATAAATGATCACCGCTTAGGCAAATCTTTTAAATTTGCAACTTACCCACTAACGGCTCACGCACCTAGTTCGGAATCGCAAGATTCGCTTACCCATTGCCCTATGAAAATATCCATCAATAGACTCAAGGAGTACCTCTATTTGAATGAAAGCCCAGAAGAGATTGCGGCGCTACTCACCCAATCTGGCCTTGAAGTAGAGCATCTGGAGCCCTTTGTGTCTGTACCTGGAGGCTTAGCGGGACTAGTTATTGGAGAAGTACTTACCTGTGTCAAGCATCCCGATGCAGACAAATTGAGTTTGACTACAGTGGATATTGGACAAGAGCAGCCCTCGCAGATTGTTTGTGGGGCTTCGAATGTAGCCGCAGGACAAAAAGTAGTGGTTGCCACGGTAGGAGCTACCTTGTACCCCAGCACTGGCGAACCCTTTGAAATCAAAAAAGCAAAAATCCGAGGCCAAGCATCTGAAGGGATGATTTGTGCGGAAGACGAGATCGGTATCGGGACTTCCCATGCTGGAATCATTGTGTTGGATACAGACCTGCCCAATGGCAGTCCTGCATCTGAATACTTTGAAGTGACCCAGGACCTTATTTTAGAAATTGGATTGACGCCCAACCGGGCAGATGCAGCCTCCCATTTGGGAGTTGCCAGGGACTTGAAAGCCCTATTGCATAGAGACTTGTGTTTGCCAGTTGAGCCTACTTTTCAAGTGGAAGCGGCGGGCCCTTCCCTCGAGGTGGTCGTAGACCAAACTTCCGATTGCCCTCGCTATACGGGTATTGTGCTTACTGGGATTCAGGTCAAGCCCTCTCCCCAGTGGCTGCAGCATTTTCTTCGTTCCTTAGGCTTGGAACCTATCAACAACGTGGTTGACATCACGAACTATATCTTGCACGATTTGGGACAGCCGCTGCATGCATTTGATGCTGCCAAAATCAGGGAAGGGAAAATCCGCGTAGGCAAACTTCCAAAAGGAAGCACTTTTGTGACCCTAGACGGAAAGGAGCGAAAGCTGTCCGGTGAGGAGTTGATGATCTGTGATCCGAAGGGTGGGATGTGTATCGCTGGGGTCTTTGGCGGCGCTGGTTCAGGTGTTTCCGAGCAAACGACAAGCATCTTTTTGGAGTCTGCCTATTTCTCCCCAGACGTGATCCGTAAAGGGTCTCAGATTCATGGCTTGAAGACGGATGCTTCTTTCCGATTTGAGCGAGGTACTGATCCCAACATGCCAGTCTATGCCTTGAAGCAAGCGGTGTTGCTGTTGCAGCGCTATGCTGGCGCAAAAATTGCTTCAGAGGTAGTGGATCACTATCCGCAACCAAAAGCTGATGCCAAGATTGAGGTGAGTTTTGGCCACATCAACCGACTGATAGGTAAAGTAATTGATCCAGAGGAAGTCGTGGCCATTTTAGAAGGATTGGATATTGCTGTTTCTGGACGAACGGAGACCGGATTTGTGGCTACAGTCAAGCCTTACCGCGTAGATGTCACTCGCGAAGCAGACATCATTGAAGAGGTGTTGCGTATTCACGGCTTTCAGCAGGTGCCGCTATCCGAAAATCTCAGTACCGATTTCTTGGCCGAGCACCCGGTAAAGGATGTGGCGAAGTTACAGTACCGCCTCACTGAGATGCTTGCGAATCAAGGTTACTTTGAGATGGTCACCAATAGTTTGACCAGCCCCAAATACGTTGAAAAAGCAGGGTTTTTGGATGCGGCAACTACCGTGGAGATCTACAACAAACTCAGTGAGGATCTTGGCGTGATGCGCCAAACACTCCTTTTCTCAGGCTTAGAGGTGTTGGCACACAACATCAATCGTAGACAAACTGATCTGAAGTGCTTTGAATTTGGTACGGTCTATCAAAAGAACGCCGAAGGGGGCTACAAGGAGTCGAGACGCCTGGCAATTTTTCAATCCGGAAATAGTACTTCCGAAAGTTGGGTGGCACCTGCAAAACCGTTTGCCTTCGCTGACTTGTATGCGACTGTGACCCAAATCTTGGAGCGCTTGCATGTGGAGGTAAGCCAAGTGGAAGTGATTGAAACGGCACCTTTTGCCTATGGATTGAGTTTGAGGCTCGGGGAAAAGGTAGTGGCCACTTTGGGATTGGTGGAGGAGAAGGCGCTCAAGTTGGCCGAAGTGAGACAAGAAGTGTGGGTTGCCGAATTGGATTGGGATTTGTTGGCGAAAAAATCGTCACCGCTAAAAAAATTCGTGGAGCTCTCCAAGTTTCCTGAAGTACGACGAGATCTTTCCTTGGTTATTGATCAGGAACTGTCCTACGACCGCGTCAAAAAAGTAGCGGAGAAGGCTGGAGGCAAGCTTTTGAAGCGGATGGATGTATTTGATGTCTACCAAGGAGATAAGTTGGGCCAGGGTAAAAAAGCCTATGCATTGAGCTTTATTCTTCAAGACCAAGAAAATACCTTGACCGATAAGGAAATTGACAAAACTATGAGTAACTTGATTCATGCCTTTCAAGATCAAGTGGGGGCAATCATCCGTAGCTAAGACATGATTCACGAGGAATTACAAAAACTTGAAAAACTTTCAGTTCAGGTAAGTAAAAAGGTAGAGGCCTTGACTGCTGAAAATGAGCGGCTAAATGCAAGAGTAGCATCCCTTGAACAAGAGGTTCAAGAGAAGGAAGTTGCCCTTGACCATTTTAAAAATAAGATTAAAATTAGTAACATTGTAGACAGCCGACCGGTAAGCCCTGAGGAAACCGGCGAAATGAGTGACTTAATCAATTCCTATATACAAGAAATCGATCAGTTGATTACCCACCTATCCGAATAATATGGAGACATTAGCCATTAAGGTAAAAATCGGAGATCGTGAATATCCCATGCGTGTGAAGCCTGAAGATGAAGGCAAGATTCGCCATGCAGGACGGGTAATCAATGAGAAGTTAAGAAAGTATAAATCTGAGTTTGGCTTGGATGATTCTACTGATTTATTGGCCATGGTGGCCTTTGATTGCATGGTAGAATCTCTCGAGACCAATGCAGGAAATGCGGAAGATAGCGAACATATTCAGCGCAGTCTTGCCCATATATCGGCTTTGCTTGGCAAGGCTGTTTGAGATTAAGTTTTTTCATTTTGCTTATTTTCGGTGCCGGTAGGTGAACCTTTATATATTCACTACTATGAACGCACTCGCATTTATCATCCTAGCAGCCCTTGCAGGGCTTGGTGTAGGAGCAGCCTTGACTGGCCTATTTTTAAAAAGCAAACATGCTAAGCAGGAGGAGGAAACCAAAGACCGGATTAAATCCATGCTTAGAGAGGCGGAGTTGACCGCTGAAACCATCAAAAAAGACCGCATGCTAGAAGCCAAGGAGAAATTCTTGAAGCTGAAGGCGGAGTTTGACGAGGAAACCAACAACAAGAAAAACTTGATCATCACCAACGAAAATAAGGTGAAGCAAATGCAGCAGCAGGTGACCAAAGATCAAGAAAATATCAAGCGCAGAGAAGCAGAGCTCGACTCCAAAAAAGAAAACTTAACTGCGCAATTGCACGCCGTGCAAGTGAAGAAGGAGGAGCTAGATCGTGTGACCAACCAACGCATTGCTGACTTGGAAAAACTAGCAGGCTTGAGTAGAGAAGAGGCAAGAGAGCAATTGGTCAACATGCTTACTGAAGAGGCTCAAAGCAAGGCTTCCTCTCAAATCAAGGACATCCTAGACGAAGCCAAATTGACCGCTACGAAGCAGGCCAAAAAAATCGTATTGGACACCATCCAGCGAACCGCTACCGAGCATGCAGTTGAAAATTGTGTATCGATATTCAACATCGAAAGTGACGACATCAAAGGTAAAATCATCGGTAGAGAAGGTCGAAACATTCGTGCCCTAGAAGCAGCTACCGGTGTAGAAATTGTCGTAGACGATACCCCAGAAGCAATCATCATTTCTGGATTTGATCCGGTGCGAAGAGAGATCGCACGCCTTTCCCTACACCGCTTGGTGCAGGATGGACGAATCCACCCAGCACGAATTGAGGAGGTCGTAGCCAAGACCGAGAAAAACATCGAAGAGGAAATTGTAGAGATTGGGGAGCGTACTTGTATTGATCTCGGCATCCATGGCCTTCACCCTGAATTGATCAAGATGGTGGGCCGTATGCGTTTCCGTTCTTCCTACGGGCAAAACCTACTCCAGCACTCCAGAGAAGTGGCCAAGCTTGCCGCTACCATGGCTGCCGAGATGGGACTTAATGCCAAGCTTGCCAAGCGCGCGGGTCTCTTGCACGATATCGGTAAGGTATGGCCAGAGGAACAAGAATTGCCGCACGCTATCCTAGGTATGGAGCTTGCCAAGCGCTACAAGGAGCATCCAGAAATTTGCAATGCCATCGGTGCCCACCACGATGAAATCGAAATGACCTCCATGATATCTCCTATCGTGCAGGCTTCGGATGCGATCTCCGGATCTCGTCCTGGTGCCCGTCGTGAGATCATGGACAGCTATGTGAAGCGTCTGAAAGAGCTAGAAGAACTCGCCTTGAACTTTGACGGGGTCAACAAATGCTTCGCCATGCAGGCAGGTAGAGAGTTGCGCATCCTAGTTGATGCAGACAATGTAGACGACCAGAAGGCAGGTCAGCTTTCCTTCGATATCTCACAAAAGATTGAAAAAGAAATGCAGTATCCAGGTCAAATCAAGGTGACGGTGATTCGTGAAATGCGAGCGGTCAACTACGCCAGATAAACTTTTGCGAAGGATGTACGAAGTACCTGCCTGCGGCAGGCAGGCAAAGTACAATGGACCAAGAGGCTGCATGAAGCAAGTGCCGAGAAATAGCATAAGTTGTAAGTAGACAGATAAAAAAGAACCACATAGGACCCTAGAAATCTTGTTTTTCTAGGGTCCTATGTGGTTTTAGCCTATTTTTCAGGTCAAACTCAGACATTCAGCTTTCGAAATTTGACATTAGCTTAAACCCGTCTGCCGTAGGTAATACTTCGTTCCTGGTACATTGTACTTTGTACGCTCTCCCAATTACTTGCGCTCTACCTCGCGTAAGTTTTCCAGTTTCTTGTTCCGCAAGAACCCATTGATGTCTTCAAAATGCTCACGCACCCGCTTGTTGCCAAATTCAAATACCTTGGTAGCCAGACCATCCAAGAAGTCTCGATCGTGGGATACCAAGATGAGCGTACCATCAAAAGCCTTGAGGGCATCTTTGATGATGTCCTTGGTCTTCATGTCCAGGTGGTTGGTCGGTTCATCCAGAATCAGCAAGTTGACCGGCTGCAAGAGGAGCTTGATCATGGCCAAACGGGTTTTTTCACCACCCGAGAGCACCTTTACTTTTTTGTTGATGTCGTCGCCTTTAAACATAAAGGCTCCGAGGATATCTTTGATTTTGGTTCGGATTTCTCCTACCGCTAATTGATCGATGGTTTCAAAAATGCTCAAACTTTCGTCGAGGAGGGAGGCTTGGTTTTGAGCAAAATAGCCGATCAAGGCATTGTGTCCCAATTCGCACTTTCCTTTGAAATCAATCTGGCCCATGATGGCCTTGATCATGGTGGATTTACCCTCTCCATTTTTACCAACAAAGGCTACCTTCTGCCCTAGTTCGATGGTCATCGATGCTTGGTTAAACACGACATGGTCCCCATAGCTCTTGCTCATCTCCTCCACAATCACCGGGTATTTTCCCGAGCGAGGGGAGGGAGGGAATCGAAGTTTCAAGGCAGAAGTATCTACTTCATCTACCTCGACGATTTCCAGCTTTTCGAGCATTTTTACCCGAGACTGTACCTGCAAGGTTTTGGAGTAGGTGCCTTTGAAGCGTTCGATAAACTGGGTAGTGTCAGCAATAAAGCGCTGCTGCTCTTCGTAATGTTTCTGTTGCTGCTCCCGTCGCTCCTTGCGAAGTTCGAGGTAGTGGCTGTACTTGGCTTTGTAATCATAAATGCGACCCATGGTCACCTCAATGGTTCGGGAGGTGATGTTGTCTACAAAGGCCCGGTCGTGGGAGATGACTACTACGGCTTTTGCTTTGGTCAACAAAAAGTCTTCCAGCCATTGGATGGATTCGATGTCCAGGTGATTGGTGGGCTCATCCAGCAGGATGAGGTCTGGGTTTTGCAATAATATTTTCGCGAGCTCAATGCGCATTCTCCAGCCTCCTGAGAATTCAGACGTGGAGCGTGTAAAATCCTCTCGAAGGAAACCTAGTCCAAGCAATACTTTTTCAACAGCTGCCTCGTAGTTGATTTCTTCGATGGCGTAAAATTTCTCGCTGAGTTCGGATACTCGCTCGATAAGCTTGTAGTAATCCTCTGATTCGTAATCGGTACGGACGGTGAGTTCCTCGTTGATCTGGTCAATTTCCGATTTCATACTCAAGTAGGAAGCAAAGGCCTTGGAGGCTTCTTCCATGACCGTACAGTCGTCTGCAGTCAGCAGGTGCTGTGGGAGGTAGGCAACTACATATCCTTTTGGGGCAGAAACGGACCCAGACGAAGGTTTATTTACCCCTGCAATAATTTTGAGGAGGGTAGATTTTCCAGCGCCATTCTTACCCATGAGGGCTATTTTATCACTTTCATTGATGTTGAAGGTGATGTTGCTGAATAGGGGGCTGCCACCGTGAATGACGGATACATTGTCTACTGAAATCATCGAAACTTGAATTTGAGCAGCAAAGGTAGTTATTCAGTTCTTGGAAAAATCATCCCGCCCAAAATTACTGTCTGCTGCAGGAATTTGAACCAGTTAAAATTGCGAGCCAAGGGAAACGAAAATGTGCAGAGTTGCAATCAAAAACTTACCTTTGCACCATGCTTGTAGTGGTCACAGGAGTGTCAGGTACGGGAAAAACTACCCTAGGAATGGGCTTGTCTCAGGCACTAGGACTCCCGTTTTTGGATGCAGACCAGTTTCATCCCCCTGCCAACATTGAAAAAATGGGGAGAGGGGAGCCCTTAACGGATGCTGATCGGCAACCTTGGTTAGCTGCTTTGGCTTCGAAACTGCTGGATATAGAGAAGCAGGGAGGAGCCGTCTTGGCTTGTTCCGCCCTCAAAAATACCTACCGCCAGCAGCTTCAAGTAAGCGACCAACTGCGCTGGATCCACTTGACCGGATCGCGAGACCTGATTTGGGAGCGCATGCTTGCGCGTCAAAACCACTACATGAAGGCAGGGATGTTGGATTCCCAACTATCCATTTGGGAGAAGCCTTCTTCAGGCAAACTAATTGATATTTCAGGGACCCCGGCCCAGGTGCTGGAGGCATCCCTTCACTATTTAACGCAACAAGAGATGAAAATGAACATGGGGGTGATTGGTATGGGTGTGATGGGCAAAAGCCTAGCACTCAACCTCGCTGAAAATGGAGTTTCCGTATCCTTATACAACCGATTTGTGGCAGGAAAGGAGGAAGGCATCGCCCAGAAGGTACTGGATGAAAATCCGGAATTCGCCCAAACGGCTGCTTTTGAAGATTTGCAAGCGTTTGTAACTTCCTTGGCTACCCCGCGCCGCATTTTGATGATGATCCCTGCAGGAGCGGCTATCGATGCTCAATTGGATGCGTTGATTCCCTTGTTGGGAAAAGACGACTTGGTCATCGATGGAGGCAATTCATTCTACTTGGATTCGGATCGAAGAGTTAATCGCCTCAAAGAGGTAGGCATGCACTTCTTGCCCATGGGCGTGTCTGGTGGAGAAGAAGGTGCACGCAAAGGCCCTTCCATCATGCCCGGTGGGAATGCAGAAGGCTATGCGCTAGTGGAAGATTTCTTGGGAAGGATTTCTGCCAAAGACAAGGACGGAAAGCCCTGCGTGACCTACGTTGGTCCAGGAGGTTCTGGTCACTTTATCAAAATGGTCCACAACTCCATTGAGTACGGAGAGATGCAGGTGTTGGCGGAGCTGGTTCACCTGTTGCGTTTTGGATTTGGCTGTTCGGCAGCCCAGGTGTCTGAAATTTTTTCGGATTGGGGAAAAGGAGAGTTGAAATCATTCCTACTCGAAATCACCGCCGATCTATTGCTTTTCAAGGAAGGTGGAGAATTGCTCTTGGATAAAATCCTCGATCAGGCTGGCCAAAAAGGCACCGGTGCTTGGTCGCTGACGACTGCTTTAGAATATGGCATTCCTTACAGTCCCCTTGCTGAAGCAGTGAATGCGCGAGGCGTTTCTGGAGAAAAAGCGATGCGAGTAGCATTTTCAAAAACCTTCCAACATGAGTTCCAACCCGTAGAAGGCGCTTTGGAAACTTGGTTGCCCAAGATCAAAGAAGCATACGCTTTGGCACGAATCATCAACCATGAGGTAGGTTTTCGATTGATGAAAACGGTCTCTGATGCCAAAGGTTGGGACCTTAATTTCAATGAAATTGCGCGAATTTGGACCAATGGCTGCATCATCCGATCCGGTTTGATGGAGCGAATTTCAGCCAATTATGCGGATCCCATTTCCTTCTTCGAGATGGCTGGAGTGAAAGAACAAGTAATTTCAGGAAGAAAGAATTTGGCTGAAATTGTGGGTTTGGCCTTGACAAAAGGCTTTGCTTTACCCGTGATGAGTGCAGGGATCAACTACCTGCTAGGTCGAATTACTGCTGAATCTTCGGCTTCGGTCATTCAAGCTCAGCGTGATTATTTTGGGGCACATACCTACCAGCGAAAAGACGATTCGAGTGGAAAGTTTTACCACACGCAATGGACCAACTCCTAAATGGTATACTACACTAAAGCTGGACACTGGTCCAGCTTTTTTTTGAATATCCGCCAAATAAAAAGTAACAAACGTACCTAGGTGTTGATGTTCACTACCCCCTGCCGTGGACTGTGGACCGTAGACCAAAATGATCCTCTTTTTTCCATCAGTGGGGTTGCATTTGGTAAAACAAGAATCGAACTTGAACAAATAAACTAGTTTAGAAAAAATGAAGGCCACGATGAGAACTCAACTTAAATCATTCTCCATTTTAAGCACAGGATTTCTGGTTGTTTTTTCTTTTTTTAATTGGGGTTGCACCTCACCAAAAGATCCTTCCATAAATTCTCAAACCACCACCTTTATGATTCATTCCGAACACCTAACCGACTTTCAAGGACAGCCCGTTTACCGTTATGTTTTGGATAATGGGACCATCCAAGTGGAACTATCCAACTTTGGAGGGATGGTTTACAAAATCCTAGCGCCTGACCGAAACGGGAAGAAGGAGAATGTGGCTTTGACTTTGGATCGAGTGGAAGATTTCTTAACCACAGTACATCCATTCTTTGGGGTGACCGCAGGGAGAGTGGCCAACCGAATCGCGAATGCCCAATTCAAATTAGATGGCAAGATCTATGACCTGGCGAAAACCAATGGAGACAACCACCTGCATGGAGGAAAGGTTGGGTTTGACAAGAAGGTGTGGACGCCTGAAACCCACTCCACAGACTCTACGGTAGGAGTCAAGATGACCTATCTCAGCCCGGATGGGGAAGAGGGCTATCCAGGCAACCTTCAAACGACACTCTGGATGGAGCTCCTAGCCGACAATACCCTGCGAATTCGATTTGAATCGACCGCGGATCAAGCCACCTTGGTCAACTTGACCAACCATACCTACTTTAACCTCGGCGGCATGAAGCGCGATGCCCTGGATCATGAGATTCAATTTTGGGCAGACGCCTATACGCCCATCGACGAGGAGCTAATTCCTACTGGAGAGGTGAAGGACGTAGCGGGTACTCCCTTTGATTTTCGTTCGCCAAAAATCTTGGGAGACCAGATCACAGCCAATGGAGGGGGATTTGATCACAACTTCGTGATCAAACGAGAGAAATCAGGCGAAATGAATCCCGTAGCCCGGGTGCGTCATCCCGAAAGCGGTCGCGTCCTAGAGATGTTTTCGGACAATGTGGGTGTCCAATTCTACACGGGTAATTTTCTAAGCAAGTTTCCTGGTGAAGGGGGTCAAGCCTACGACAGGCATTGGGGCTTTTGTCTTGAATCTCAAAATTGGCCCGATGCCATCAATCATCCCAACTTTCCAAGCCCTGTACTTCGAACTGGGGAAACCTACAAGCATACGATCGACTACCGCTTTTCGGTAGAAGATTAAGTTGATCGTCTTTTTCCCGAGGGATATAAAAAAGAACCTTTGGGGGGTAATTTTCGTCTTCCTGCAAATCAAGCTAATTCGGCTTGGGCAAGAATTCACTTCGACATTTATCTTTTAAAAAAATATGGGATTATTTTCAGCTCTTTTAGGAAACGCTGGCGCAGTGAGCCAGGAAGAATTAATCAAAAAATACGGTCAGTTGCTCACCGAAGGAGAACAGATAGAATTGGGATTCAAGCTCGTTCGAGACACCTTTATTTTTACCAACAAGCGTTTGATTTTGGTGGATATTCAAGGCCTCACCGGTAGCAAAACCGAATACACCTCTATTGCTTACAAGAGCATTTCTCGATTTAGCGTGGAAACAGCCGGCACCTTTGATTTGGATGCGGAGTTAAAAATCTGGGTTTCCAGTGAGGTGCATCCCAGCATCAAAAAGCAGTTCAACAAGTCCGTCAACGTTTACGATGTACAGCGCGTCTTGGCGCACCATGTGTTGAAGTAAGTTCAAAAGGAGGCACATTGGACAAGCCATCCGCCGCAGCGGATGGCATTTTCTTTATCCTCCATCCTCTTAAAAGCTGCAAAGTCCGATTTTAACTTCCATTCAGGACGGCTGCAGCCTGAACCTGTGTTTCCAAAAATCCCTGATAGGCACAAAGCACCGCTTCAAAGTCAGCCAACTCACCCAGGTGCTTGAGTGCCAGGGGATTTCCAAAATGCACCAGGATGCAGGGCTTGGTTTTAGTGAACTTAAGAATTTGGGCAAGGATTTTTGGGTCCATCCCAAATTGGTTCAAGGGCTTGTGGCTCGGAACAAAGACCGCCAAAATCACCTTTTCTGCCTCTTCGATGGGGGAAAAAGCTAAATTTAACTCTTGGGAAAAGCGACTCGGGCCAGCAGTAAAAAATTCACGATAACCCAGTTTTCCGGCTTTTGCTAACTCTTGTAGTTCTATCGAATCAATTTCCCCTGAGATTACAGACACATAGTTTTTCGCCAAGCTTTGTTGAAGCTGGGAATGGCTTTCCCAGTCGAAGGCAGGAATTTCAATCGGTTTGGATTCAAGCACACCCAAGCGCTTTTTCAAGTTCATGACTTTTTCAAAAACTTTGTCTATTTCTGAATCTGAGGCCTGCTGCGTAATTTTTGCGATGCCTTCGCTCACGTGGTCCGAGAAGCAAAGCAGGTCGTTTCCTGCATGAAATGCCTGCCACTCGAGTTCGCCTGGCTCAGGATACAGATTAGCCACTGCCTTCATATTCAAGGCATCGGAGATCACAAGGCCATTGAAGCCCATTTCTCCCTTCAGCAAGTTGGTAATTAGCTCCCTACTTACACTTGCAGGGATATTTTTGCCTCCTGTCAGTGCAGGTACGGCTAGGTGGCCTACCATGATTAGTTCCACCCCTCGGTCGATTCCGTATTGAAATGGGAGCAGCTCTTCGGCTTGAAGTTCTGCTTTGGTTTTGTGCAATATCGGCAATCCCAAATGAGAGTCTGTGGCCGTGTCTCCATGTCCGGGAAAGTGTTTTAAACAAGCGCCAATTCCTGCTTTTTTCATGCCTGAATAGGCAGAAAATGCCAAATGAGCTACTTTTTGGGTGTCCTTTCCAAAAGAACGGTAGCCAATCACCGGGTTATCCGGATTGGTGTTTACATCAGCACAAGGGGCAAGATTGAGGTGGATGCCGCTTCGCTTCATGTCCAGCCCCATGCGGTAACCGACTTCTTCCACTTGGGATTCAGCGTTCTCGTTTAAGGCACCAAGCGTAATGGCAAAGGGGTATTGGGGTGTATTTTCAATGCGCATGGCCAAGCCATATTCCCCATCGATGCTGATCAAGAGTGGGACATTGGAAACTTTCTGGTAGCGGTTGATGAGACCAATTAATTTCTCAAAGGTTCCGCTTACATCCAGTACTTCCGCGCGCTTCTCAAAGTTGGCCGCAGCAGAATGCCGGCTATGGAAAAAAGTAAGCCCCCCGATTTCCTGTTCGCGAATCAGGGTTTCGATGGCCTGGTAATTTTCTTCGGTATCGTGAATAAACGCCGCAGGTGAGAAGAGCTGCGCGATTTTTTGATTTTTATTCATCGGCTGATTGTGCTAGTGCAAATTGAATGATTGAGAAAAATAGGGGTTTCAATGTGGAAAGTAACCTTGATTCTCCTCATCCCCCCGTAGATCGTATTTCGTACCTCGTACCTCAAGAAGCCTTCTTTCCAAATTCCCTTGGGTACTTCACCGTATACGCCATCACAAACCCTGGAATCGTGGCGATTACTACCCAAACGAAAAATCCGGGATAACCGAGCCATTCCTGTACATAGCCACTGAGCATACCAGGAAGCATCATGCCCATGGCCATAAACCCTGTGGCAAGGGCGTAATGGGCTGTTTTGAAAAGTCCTTCTGCTAGAAACAGCAAAAACACCATGAAGGCAGCAAAGCCAAACCCATAGCCGAGTTGCTCAATGACGACTACCAAGCCTGCAAAGTAGACGTTGTAAGGCTGAAGCCAGGCCAAAAAGACATAGCCAATGTTTGGGGCATTGATTGCAAAAGCCATCGGCATCATCCACTTGCCCAAACCATCTTTTGAAATGACGATACCCCCCAAAATTCCTCCAACCAATAAGGCGATTACCCCTAGCGTACCGTAAATAAATCCAACTTCTGTGGTACTCAATCCCAATCCGCCTTCTGTACGCTCATCCAAAAAGAAGGGAGAAGCCATCTTCACCAATTGGGATTCTCCCAAGCGGTAGAGCAATACAAAGCCCAAGGAAAGTCCTATGTTTTTCTTCGTAAAAAAGGTGGAAAACACCTTGCCAAAACTAGGCTGATCTTCTTTGGCCACACGTTCCTCAATCACCTTTGGCGTGGAGAGGAAATTGATCCCTGTTAAGATCAACATCAATCCTCCAACACCTAGCATGGTCCAAGACCAGGCTTTGGTAGGATCTCCAAACTGCTGTTCCAAATACCCTGCTGCCATCACAATCAGGCCTTGCCCCGTGATCATTCCCACGCGGTAGAAGGTGCTGCGCATGCCTACAAAGAAACTTTGCTGCTCGGGTTTCAGCGCAATCAAGTACAGTCCATCAGAAGCAATGTCGTTGGTGGCGGAGGCAAAAGCTCCCATCCAGAAAAAGGCCAAGGTGATGGTGAAAAATTGAGAGCTGCCTGTGGTCAATCCTACTCCCAAAAACACCAAGGAAAGGATGAACTGCATACTCAGGAACCATTGTTTTTTGTGGCCAAACAATTCAAGAATAGGGCTCCAGATGGGCTTGATCACCCAGGGCAAGTACAAAAAGGAAGTGTACAACCCAATATCGGCATTGGAGATGCCCAAGTTTTTGTACATCACCACGGATACTGTAATGATGATCACGTAGGGAATCGATTCTGTGAGGTACAAAGAGGGCACCCATAGCCATGGGTTTTTGGTGGTTTGGGTGCTCATGCCTTTCGGAGTAAATGCTGGTATATATTGATTTCTGATCCTTCGATGATTTTTGCCCCTACCGCTTTTTCATAGAATTCTGCGGGACCTACGCCACCGATGATCGCATAGCCATAACCCATTTCGCGCATGGATTCAAGGGATTTGAGTAAGAGGAGCTTGCCGATGCCCTTGCCTCGTTCGGCTTCTCGTGTGCCTGTGGGGCCAAAGAAATTCCGTGCGGTACTTTCGTAGCAGGCAAAACCCAAGAGGGCATTGCCTCGCTGCGCAATCCAGCAGGATACAGGCTGTCGAGAAAAGGCTACCTCTACCTCGGATTTCCAATAGGCACCAAATTCGTTGAGCACCCAGTCGGCAACCAAATGCTTCTCAGGAGCAATGGCCCGTCGGACTACAATTTTTTCCTTCTCCAGAAGCTTTTGCTCTAGTTCCGTTCCTGAAGGAAGTTCTAGCAGTCGAACGAGCATGTCTTTCATGGCCGAGTAGTTTTTGTGAGTTGCAGCACTTGACTTTGGATGACTCTGCCATAGCTATCCACCCAGCGGATGGCCAGGTAATTGCTGTTGAGCTGCGGGATGTCTAGGCTAGATTTTTGGGTGCTTCCCACCCAAATCTTGTGAAGTGGGGCCTGATGGATGCTATTCAGGTCATCTCCGCCCTGCACCAAGGCATAGCGGATGCTGGAATCCAAACCCTTTTCAAGTTTCATGTGGATTTTTTCGGGGGAACCCTGTAGATCCAAAACTACCGGAGGGTTGATACTCACTGGAGATTTAGGTTCAAAAGCGGGAGGCAAAACAGGGCGATCGTACACTTCGTTTTTGAGGAGTTGGGCGATGTCCTGATTCTTTTGATACATGGATTTAGCCGAGAAAAATGCATTTCCTTGAATTTGAGGGAGGGTTCTGCCGTAGTGAACCTGTGAGATGAGTTCCTTGGGCTCCTTCCAAGCCACATCTGAATCTTCTCGAATCTTGTATGGGCCATTGCCGAGGTATACAGGTACTCCATAGCTATTGTTGGACCACCAGTCAGCGAGAATTCGGTGAGACGCCAAACGATGTTCCATGCTCCAGTAAAGCTGCGGAATGAGGTAATCAATCCAGCCATTTTTCATCCAAAGGAGCACATCCGCAAAGAGGTCGTCGTAATTGGTTTGTCCGGCTTGGGTAGGCGATCCTTTTGGGTCCTTGCTTTTGTTTCGCCAAACCCCAAAAGGAGAAATGCCAAATTGCACCCATGGTTTTTTGCTTTTGATCGTTTCGCTTAGCGCTAGGATCAATTCATCCACATTTTGTCTTCTCCAGTCCTCTTTGGATTGCCCAGGCTTTTTGTAAGCAGCATAGGAGGCTTGATCCGGAAACTCTAGGTTGGGCTCTCGGTAGGGGTAAAAATAATCATCAAAATGAATGGCATCGATCTCGTAGGTATCCACTACTTCGGAGATGATTTGAAGCAAATGAGCTTTCACCTCAGGCAATCCTGGGTCGTAATACCACTTGGTGCCGTATTTGAGCATCCAGTTGCGGTGCTTGTGAAAGTCATGGTTGGGATTTAGCCCTGCAGTATTCAAATCCATGGTGGCCCGGTAGGGATTGAGCCAGGCATGGAATTCTAGGCCACGCTGGTGGGCGGCGGCAATCATCCATTCCAATGGATCTTCTTGCGTTTTGGGAGGAGTTCCTTGTGACCCAGTAAGGTACTTGGACCAAGGGGCCAATTTGGTAGGGTACAAGGCATCACCAGCAGTACGAATTTGAACGATGACCGCATTGAAATGAAGTCCCTTGTAGTAATCTAAAAGTGCCAGATAGTCCTTTTTTTGCTTTTCCCAGGAGTCTGTTCCAGAAATTGGCCAGTCAATATTGGCCACCGTGGCGATCCAGACCCCACGAAATTCCCTCGGAATCTCTGGGAGGGAATGCGATACTGTTACAAAGGAGGCAGCGGGAGAGTTAGTAGTTAGTTGACTTTTGGTAGCTGAATTTGAGTTTGTTACACTGCTTTTGGAGGCAGGCGCATCCAACTGCTGGGCGGGACTAGCGACCCAGAGAAAAAGACAAAGTAGGAAAGGAGAGGTAAACTTGAGGGCCAGTTTCATCGCAGAATTAAAGCGCAGGAAGGGGTTTTAGGTTCAGGTCAGTCAATTTTTTGCGTAAGCGAATCATAAATGCATCCCCTGGATCTGACTTTACGGTGCGGTAGTTGGGATCCGTCTCTTTCCAAAGGTCTGTTTTTTGAAAACGCTGGTATTCATGATGCCCGATGACGTAGTCGATCGGGTACTTTCGCTTGAGGTATCGGATGAGTTTTTCGTTGGCTTCTAGCTGGGCTTTGGTGAGTGGCATGTCGTCGCTGCCAATGTTTTCGATGCCGATTGCCAAGTAATTCAGGCCGATCACGTGTCGCGCAAAGGTGGTTTCAGGCAATAATCGAAAGATGGTCCCGTCTCGGTCGATCAAAAATTGACTGGACACATTCAAGTTGCTGGCTCCAGTAAGGTCTGCCCTCCCGCCTAGGGTAATCGGATTGAATACATCAAAGGTAACTTCGATGGTTGGGATGGCAGTCCAGTGGACCACTACCATTTGGGGCTTGATGGTGGCTGTATTTTGCACCAATCCATGTCGTTCCTTGAGGTAATTGAGGGAAAGTTGTTCCCGTTCGGCATTCCAGGTGATGGGTTTGTCAAAAATGCGTAAAGTAGCCTTTTGGCTGCACGCAGTAAAGCTAATGCAGGTCAAAAGTCCTCCAAGGAAAAGCGTTAATCGGTTCATGAGTACAGGATAAAAAAGACCTAAGTACTAAGTTAGGCAGAAAAAGGGAGGAATGCACCTTGGCAAAGAGAGAAACAGAAAAACTGTTTTCTCCAATCAATTTTTCGAACCGATCAGACCCTTTTTTAGGAAAACATTAAAAAGTTACTCCGAATTTTTTACCCAAATCGTTCAAATCTTGGACTACTGAATCGTGCAATGGAATTCCTTCTTTTTTTCGAATGATTTCGAGTTCCCGCTCTGGATCTCCAGGGATCAAGACTTTTTCATTTCCAGCGGTAGGTTCGGCAGATCGAAATCTACGGATCCACTGGTCCATGTGCTCTTTAAACTCATCTGCTGGACGGAAGGCGTCTACGCGCAGGGCGCCAAAAAAGTGGCCCATTCCTTCCCCAACAAGGTTTGGAAGGGGGTCTAAAAAAGCAACAAAAGGAGGAACCCAGGGTCCATAATTGGCTCCTGAAAGTACTCCAGATAAAATATCCACTACAGCCCCGAGGCCATAGCCTTTATGCGAACCATGATCTCGATCACCTCCAAGGGGCAGCAAAGCACCCCCTTCTTTAACTCCACTGGAAGAAATGGTTGCATTGCCATCTTTATCTTGTACCCAACCGGTGGGAGTTTCCATGCCTTTACGTTGCAGCACTTCTAGTTTGCCGTTGGCTGCAGTGGTGGTCGCCATGTCTAGCACGAAGGCAGGCTCTTCCTTTGCAGGAATGGCTACCGAAATGGGATTGGTTCCCAAAAGGCGTTCCTTAGAAAAGGTCGGGGCCACCAGCGGGCTGGCGTTGGTCAGGGAGATGCCAATCATGTCTTGCTCCAAGGCCATCATGGCATGGTATCCTGCGATGCCATAGTGGTTGGAATTTTTGACAGACACCCATCCGGTACCTACATTTTTGGCTTTTTCCATAGCCACCTTCATGGCAAATGGCGCCACTACTTGACCGAGACCTGCGTCTCCATCGACCACGGCTGTGGAAGGGGTTTCGTGGGTAATGCGAATTTTGGGGTTGGGGTTGATTCTGCCTTTTTCCCAGAGCCGTACGTAGCCACTCAGTCGCGCTACTCCATGGCTATCCACCCCCCGTAAGTCTGCCGAAAGTAACACCTTGGCGGCAAGCTGGGCATCTTCGTCTGGACAGCCAATTTTTTTGAGCATGTCGAAGGTAAATTGGTGCAAGTGATCAAAGGAAAAATGCTGCATGGATATTTGAAAAATAAAGGGTGGGTGTCGTCAAATATAGAGAGAAGTGGTAAGTAATCGTTCGTTTTGAATTTTAAAATCAAGTTAAAATTCAATTAAAAATTATTTGAAGTAAATAAATTGTTAGTTATGTAGTCTAATCTCTCCAGATAGCATTCTGGAGACGGCCCCTTCCTTCAGGGAATAATGGGAGCAGCGCAAACTTTTCACGGACAGGTGTTGCAAGATAAAGTCAATCAGACAGCTAGCTACCACAATCATGTCCACACGCATGGCGATCATGCCTGGGATTTGGAGGCGTTCTGCCCTGTTTTTGGTTACGAGCAATTTAAAAAGTTGGTAAAAATCAGTGACTGGTAATTCGAAGACGTGCTGTCCGGTGAGTTTGCACTGCAGCATTCCTGCGTAGTACATGTCTACTAAGGTGTCAAACGTGCCGGAGGCTCCAACAAATCCAGTGGGTTTGTGCCTTGTGATGGCATCCAATAGTGGTTGCAACTTTTCTCCGCAATACTGTTCTAGCTTTTCTACCTCCTCTGGTAAAATAGGATCGTGGTAATGAAAGGCATCCAAAAGGCGCTGCCCTCCAATTTCAAAACTTTGCTTCCAGAATGCCTGCTCGGCATTGCCAATGATAAACTCCACGGAGCCACCGCCAATGTCCATCATCAAATAGGTGTGTTCGTCTAAGGAGCCCGAAAAATGAATGCCTTCGTAGATGAGTTGGGCTTCTTCATCCCCAGAAATGACGTGAATTTTAATCCCGAGTTCCTCCTTGACTTTTTTAACAAAGTCTGGCCCATTGGTGGCATTGCGGACAGCAGAGGTGGCGAAGGCAAAAATTTGATCGATGTTTTCCCCATCAATCAGGTTCTTGAAATGCCCCAAGGTATGAAGGGCTCTCTTCTCTGCGTCTACAGTGATTTGATTCTGGGTAATGCCTCCTTGACCGAGTTTTACAGCGACTTTTTCTTTGTAAAGCGTGTTAAACTCTTTTCCATGCAATTCCACCAACAACAAATGAAAGGTGTTGGTCCCCATGTCTATCACCGCTGCCTTCTTGGGAGTTGTCATTGCCATTTTTTTTGAATGGGCGAATATAGAAAGTTTTTCAAAAGTTCTATTTTATGTTTTTATACATCTGATAAATTACAGGTTAACAATTAGTTGATAGAAATTAAGAAACCGACTTCCAGAATAAAGGCTTTTTCTATCCGCGTCAGCCTTTATATTTGATACTAGAAATAATTCCCAAGATGACAGATCCAAAAAACCCAAATTATAGTCCTTCAAACCATCTAGAGAAAAATGCGCTTTTGGCAAAAAAAAATGCAGAAGCCGAGCTCGGTGGAGGTGCAGCGCGAATTGATGCGCAGCACAAAAAAGGAAAGCTTACCGCCAGAGAGCGCATCGCGTTACTTTTGGATGAAGGGACCTTTGAAGAGATCGACAAATTTGTGATGCACCGAGCCAAAGACTTTGGCCTGGACAAAGAACATTACTTGGGAGATGGTGTCGTAACGGGCTATGGGGAGGTCAATGGACGATTGGTCTATGTGTATTCCCAGGATTTTACGGTCTTTGGCGGATCTCTTTCCGAGACACATGCCGAGAAGATCTGCAAGGTGATGGAGTTGGCATTAAAAAATGGAGCGCCCATTATCGGAATGAATGATTCAGGTGGGGCACGCATTCAAGAAGGAGTCAATTCCCTTGGAGGCTATGCAGATATTTTTTACCGCAACACCTTGGCATCAGGAGTTGTTCCGCAGATATCGGCCATCATGGGTCCTTGCGCAGGAGGGGCCGTGTATTCTCCGGCGATTACGGATTTTATCTTGATGGTTGAAAATACCTCCTACATGTTTGTGACTGGACCCAATGTAGTCAAGACCGTCACACAAGAAACGGTTACTGCTGAGGAACTGGGCGGTGCTTCTACCCACAGCACCAAATCTGGAGTTACCCATTTTGCTTGTGCCAACGAGATGGAAGCGCTCAAGCGAATCAAATCCTTGTTGAGTTATCTCCCTCAAAATTGTGAGGATCGAGCGCCTGTTTATCCGTACGACCTAAAGAAAGACGAGACGAGAACCATTTTGGACTCCCTAATTCCAGAAAATCCCAACCATCCTTACGACATGCGGGAGGTGATTGGGGGCATTGTGGATGAGGAATCGTTTCTAGAGGTGCATGAAAATTATGCAGACAATATTGTTGTTGGCTTTGCACGGATTGCCGGTAGGAGTATCGGGATTGTAGGCAACCAGCCCCAATCCATGGCAGGGGTGTTGGACAACCATGCCTCGGTAAAGGCGGCACGCTTTGTGCGCTTTTGTGACAGCTTCAATGTGCCACTTCTGGTATTGGTGGATGTCCCTGGCTTTTTACCTGGGACCGACCAAGAATGGAATGGCATCATTACCAATGGAGCCAAGTTACTCTATGCTTTTTCGGAAGCTACCGTACCGCGCATCACGGTGATTACCCGCAAGGCTTATGGGGGAGCCTATGATGTGATGAACTCCAAACATATCGGCGCAGATCTCAACTATGCCTGGCCTATGGCAGAAATCGCCGTCATGGGGGCAAAGGGAGCGGCAGAAATTATCTTCAAAAAAGAAATTGCCGAAGCGGAAGACTCAGAAGCCAAGCTCCAGGAGAAGGTGGATGAGTACACAGCCAAGTTTGCCAATCCTTACCGAGCTGCACACCGCGGGTACATTGATGAGGTGATTCTCCCTTCTGATACCCGAACGAAGTTGATCAAGGCCTTTAAAATGCTGGAGAATAAGGTAGATAAATTGCCACGAAAAAAACATGGCAACATTCCTTTATAATAAAGAGCGGAGCTACGTTAATTCCCTATAGTATTAAGTTTCAATTTCAGATTAAACAAGCATGCTCTCCAAGAGCCTTTTGCAACGACACTCATCTATGAATGAAAATCAGTTTCTAAGCAACTACCTCAATAACGCCTCTCCTACGGGATTTGAGGCTTCTGGCCAGCAAATCTGGCTGGATTACATCAAGCCCTATGTGGATAGTTACTTTACCGACTCCTATGGTACAGCTGTCGCAGTGATCGAGCCCGATGCGCCGTATCGGGTGGTGATTGAGGCGCATGCCGATGAAATCAGCTGGTTTGTCAACTACATCAAAGACGACGGCTACATCTACGTGCGTAGAAATGGGGGTTCCGACCACATGATCGCTCCCTCCATGCGGGTCAATATCCATACGGACAAGGGGATGGTACCAGGAGTCTTCGGTTGGCCGGCCATCCACGTGCGCAAAGAAGGAAAAGAAGATGCGCCTACCTTGGACAATATTTTTATTGATGTGGGGGCACAGTCCAAAGCTGAGGTGGAGGAACTGGGGATCCACGTGGGTTGTGTGATTACCTTTAAGGATGAACTGACCGAATTGAACGGGAAGTATTGGTCTGGTCGAGCGTTAGACAACCGGATTGGAGGCTACATGATTGCGCAGGTGGCGCGAAAAATTAAGGAGTCGGGAAAAAAGCTCCCTTTTGGTTTGTACATCGTCAATGCAGTGCAAGAGGAAATAGGTCTTCGTGGTGCGGAGATGATTGCGCAGCGAATCAAGCCCAATGTGGCGATCATTACCGATGTGTGCCACGATACCACAGCGCCATTGTACAGCAAAATCAGTAGCGGGGATCAAGCTGCAGGCAAAGGTCCTGTACTTACCTATGGTGCTTCGGTCCACAAGAAGTTACTGGACCTGATCATCGCCACGGCTCGAAAGCAGGAGATTCCCTTTCAACGGGCTGCGGCTTCGCGAACTACTGGGACAGATACCGATGCATTTGCCTATTCCAATGGGGGTGTACCTTCTGCATTGATTTCTTTGCCTCTCAAGTACATGCATACGACCGTAGAGACGGCTAGCAAAAAAGACATCGAGCAAGTCATTGAATTGATGGTTGCCTTCTTGCTGGACTTTGATCCTAGTTTTGATTTTCGATACATTTCCTAGGTAGGGTATTAATTCTGCCGATTTACTAATCCTTTTGCAGATCAATTTGCAAGAGGGTTTTTTCCCGCCTATAAAATTTTGCGATAGGTCTTTCGAGGACTTAAAAAATGTCGCTACATTTCTTTTCCTTTCGCAAGCTTCGATAGCGAAAGCGTGGAGTTAAAGCCAACAGAAAACAAGTTAAGTAATGAAAAAAGTCATGTTATTGGGAGCGGCGGCAGTAGGGATGCTGTTTGCGTGCAGCCCAAAGTCTAGCGAAAATGCGGCCGCAGGGGATTCGCTCACCGTGGCAAGCCTCGACAATGTCTTGAGCCCAGAGGAGCAGGCCGAAGGATGGATGTTGCTTTTTGATGGAAAAAGTATGCAGGGTTGGAGAGCCTTCAATGGGGATACGACACCAGCCAACTGGATTATTGAGGAAGGTGCGATGAAAGGATTGGGCGCTACAGGAGGAGAAGATTTTGGAGGAGATGTGGTGTATGGAGTCCAAGAGTTTGAAGAGTTTGAATTGAAATTTTCTTGGAAAATATCCGCAGGGGGTAATTCAGGTGTTTTCTATCATGTTGTGGAGGGGCCAAACTACAAGGCTCCGTATTATACAGGTCCAGAATACCAAGTGATCGATCAGTTGGGTTTTGGACAGCCTCTAGAAAAGTGGCAGTCTCTTGCAGGGGATTATGCCATGTATGAGCCAGACTATGAAGGAGTGGTGAAGCCGGCAGGGGAGTGGAACGAATCCAAGATTGTTTTTTCCGAAGCGGGTGCTAGCTATTGGCTGAATGGAAAGCAGACGGTCGCCTTTGTTCCTTATTCTGAGGACTGGACAGCGAAACGAAATTCTGGCAAGTGGAATGATTTTCCCGATTACAAGATTGCCCGCAAAGGGCTGATAGCATTGCAGGATCATGGGGATCCTGTATGGTTTAAAAACATAAAAATCCGACCCTTATGAAAAAGATATTTTTAGTAGCGCTTTTGGCAGTAACAGTGCAGTTTGTTTTTGCACAGAAGAAAGAGAAATTATTTAACGGCAAAGACCTTAGTGGTTGGACCGTGTATGGTACCGAAAAGTGGTATGTAGATGGTGATGGCTTGTTGGTGTCGGAGAGTGGTCCGGATAAGGGCTATGGGTACTTAGGTACGACGGCTGATTATGGTGATTTTGAGGTAGAGTTGGAGTTCAAGCAAGAGGCCAATGGAAACTCTGGGGTGTTTATCCGATCTACGGTAGATGGCACCAAAGTTTCAGGCTGGCAGGTAGAGGTGGCTCCTCCAGGAAATGATACCGGTGGAATTTATGAATCTTATGGAAGAGGTTGGTTGATCAAACCAGATCCAGAAAAGGACAAGGCCTTGAAGTTTGGAGAATGGAACAAAATGAAGATTGTGGTAAAAGGTGACCGGGTTACCTCCTATGTCAATGGAGTAGAGATGGTCAACTATGCCGATGAGAAGATTGGCGCAGGAAAAGGCGGTGTTTTGCTTCAAATCCATGATGGAGGAGGAATAAAAGTCTATTGGAGAAATATAGTTTTGAAAAAATTATAGTTTACCAAATTTTAAACAAGTCCATGCCCTGTAAAATCTCATTTACAGGGCATTTTTTCTGCAAATTTTTCTTGTTCAGACTCAAGCACTTGTGCAATTCCCGGGTAGATTCTTGATTTATTCTTGCCAATTGGATTCTTTTTGCGATCTTTGCACTCCCAAAAGGCGGGTAAGCTGCTTATAAGGAAAGGGAATTAGAATTGAAGTATTGATTTGAGAGGATAAATGGTTTAAAATTTATTTTCTTGAATTAGTTGTGCTGAAGTAGAGTTTGATTACCTTTGCAACCCTGTTCAGAAGGAACGGGAAAAAACAAGCTGAATAAATGGAGTTGTGGCTCTGTTGATTTACACTTCCTAGTAAAGACTAGGAGTAAGTTCTTTGAAGTGATGTAAGGCAAAAAAGATTAACCTGAGAATGGGGTGGTTTATGGGTATGATTTACCTGTAGACTGACTTATAATAGACAACATACAATGGAGAGTTTGATCCTGGCTCAGGATGAACGCTAGCGGCAGGCCTAA
>CANGZP010000011.1 GCA_947458475.1 Cyclobacteriaceae bacterium
CGCTCCTCCGTGGTGTAGGCGGTGTATTCGATGAGTGCTTCCTGTGTAGAGAAGGGGAGCGTATAGATAAAATCAAATCCATTGGAACTGCGGGTTTCAAAATCCATCAAGCCCCATTTTTTGGGATCAAATAGCGGCTCTGAAACCTTAATACGGATTCCTATAAAAACTTGATTTAAAATAGCTTGATCTAATTCTGTTGATGCTAAGCGTGAATCAAATACAAAGGAAGAATTGAAGGTGCCCGAATCCTTTGTGGCAACATACATTTCGGTACCTGCTGGGGTAAGTGCTACCACCTCTTCCTTTAAAAAATGAACATTGGGAAACTGTCTAATTTTCTCAAGCACATGGGTATAAAAGTCATGTGAGTTGAGGTGATGGTAAGACAATTCATTTAAGGGTTGGGTAAGCTGCTGGTTTGCGTCTTTGAGGTAGAACGAATTCCAAGAGAAGCGTGCAGCTTGGGGATGTATGGATAAGGCCTCTTTGCTCCAGTAGCACCAGGTTTTGTTGGGAATCTCCCCCTGGTTTGGATCAATGATGAGAATTTGGGAATCTTTCAAACTACTTTCTAGCAGATGATAGACCAGGCTCAAACCTGCGCATCCTCCTCCAGCTAGTATGTAGTCGTATTTTTTCATAGGTACAAAAAAGCTGCCTGCACTTTCGTACAGGCAGCTTCTAGTTTAATTATTTCTTGTTGCTTTCAGCTACTGCTACTGAGTAAACTACCAAACCAAAACCGATTTTGTTAATCGCATCAGCCAAGTTGTAGAACAAGTCAATAGAGCTTACTTCAAACATACCAGAAAGAAGGTTTCCTGGAAGAACCATGTAACCGATAGGGTAGATAGACCAACCCAAAGTGATGAAGATTTTCAACAAGAACATTGCTCTTCCAAGCGATGCACTGTTAGAGCTGCTAGCCAATTTGGCGATGTCTCCAGCAAATACTTCATACACAATGTACAAGTAACCTAGAGTTGAAAGGATACCCCACATGATGTTGTTGTCAAGACCGGAAGTTTCTCCGATGTAACCAGTCACTAGCATCACGATTGAAGCGACGATCAACTTGAAAAGGGTACCACCTTTTGCACCAAAAGGCTTAGTCAATAGGTAAAACTCAACGCACATCAAAGGTACAGTCAAGGTCCAGTCTACATAACGGAAAGCCGTAGGGCTAGCTCCAGTCTGTAGATAGAAATCTCTCATGTAATAGTAATGTACTGCTGCGATACCGGTGATAAGTCCGGATACCAACAGGGAAAGCTTCCACTTTCCATCTACTGAGGAACGCTCTGCAAAGAAGAATACTGCAGAAGCGAACATAGCCATGTACCCAATGAAGAAGGTAATGGCTACGGGA
The DNA here is from genome assembly GCA_947458475.1 of Cyclobacteriaceae bacterium. Classification (GTDB taxonomy): domain Bacteria; phylum Bacteroidota; class Bacteroidia; order Cytophagales; family Cyclobacteriaceae; genus Algoriphagus. The sequence goes on from CANGZP010000011.1 coordinate 1,373, forward strand.
TCTGAATTGATGATCTTGTCAAGTCCGACTAGATCCGCCAATAAGGTGTAATTCATAGTTTTTTTTGTTTTGGTTGATGTTAACTAACTTTTACAATAGCATAAGTTTACAGAAAAAAATTTGTTTAAAAAAAAAATAAAAAAAATAAACAAAAATTTTCGAAGCCTGATAACTAGGTAAATACATTGATTTTTTAAGAATAATTTTTTTTTCCGATTCTAAAAAACCTCAAAAAATCAGAATAATATTTTGTTGAGTTTTTAGTCTTTATTACTCAAAATGGTATGGAAAGTCTTTCAAGTATCCCTTCTAGAAGTCACTTTTTTTTTCTAAATTGCAGCATCTATTTCAAGAAAGTTCACCCGAAGCTGTATCCTCCCTTTCAAGGGATTTATCCAAAACCATGAGTGAAGAAACATTAAGCAATCCAGAAGACTATGGCGCTGGTAATATTCAAGTATTAGAAGGCCTAGAAGCAGTTAGAAAACGTCCAGCCATGTACATTGGTGATGTGGGAGTAAAAGGACTACATCACCTGATATGGGAAGTAGTTGATAACTCTATTGATGAGGCACTAGCAGGTCACTGCGACACCATCAAAGTCACTGTACACGAAGACAACTCCATCACAGTTGAAGATAATGGCCGTGGAATCCCAACGGATATGCACCCCAAAGAAAAAAAATCAGCCCTCGAGGTAGTACTAACGGTACTGCATGCAGGAGGTAAGTTTGATAAGGATACCTATAAGGTTTCTGGTGGTCTCCATGGTGTGGGTGTTTCCTGTGTGAACGCCCTTTCAACAGATCTCAAAGCAACGGTTTACCGAAATGGGGTCATCACCGAACAGGAATTTAAGATTGGTGTCCCGCAGTACCCTGCCCGTGAAGTAGGGAAAACAGATAAGCGAGGTACTACAATCCATTTCAAACCCGATGATAGTATTTTTGCGATCACCGAGTTTAAATACGAAACTATCGCCAACCGGCTCCGTGAGATGTCTTTTTTGAATGCGGGCATTCGCATTCACTTGCAGGACCTTCGTGAGATGGAAGAAGGAGTGGCCAAGTCTGACGAATTTTTCTCCGAAGGAGGTCTAGTGGAATTCGTTCAATACTTGGATGAAACACGCGAAAAAATCATTGAAACTCCAATTTACATCGAATCCCTCAACCAAGAGGTGCCGGTGCAGGTAGCGATGAACTACAACAGTTCCTACACTGAAAACGTCGTTTCCTACGTCAATACCATCAATACTTACGAAGGGGGTAGCCACGTCACTGGATTTAGAAGAGCATTGACCCGTACGCTAAAGTCCTATGCGGACAAATCTGGCATGCTGGAGAAATTGAAAATTGAGGTTTCAGGGGATGATTTTAGAGAAGGGCTCACTGCCGTGATCTCTGTGAAGGTGGCTGAACCGCAGTTTGAAGGACAAACCAAAACCAAGTTGGGTAACTCTGACGTAGTAGGCTTTGTAGACTCAGCGGTGTCTGAGGTACTTCAATCCTGGCTTGAAGAGCATCCAAGAGAGGCAAAAATCATTGTAGGAAAAGTAATCCTTGCTGCACAAGCGAGGCACGCTGCCCGTAAGGCACGCGAAATGGTGCAGCGTAAAAATATCCTTGGCGGAGGTGGACTTCCAGGAAAGTTGGCCGACTGTGCCAATTCAGATCCTACAGTATGTGAATTGTACCTGGTCGAAGGAGACTCCGCAGGGGGATCTGCTAAGCAGGGTAGGGATCGTGATTTCCAAGCCATCTTGCCATTGAAGGGTAAAATCTTGAATGTGGAGAAAGCCCATGAACACAAAATTTACGACAACGACGAGATCAAAAATATCTTGACGGCGCTTGGGGTGAAGTTTGGAACGGTCAATGACGATAAGGCACTTGATGATTCTGGACTTCGTTACCACAAAATCATCATCATGACGGATGCGGATATTGACGGTTCACACATTCGAACCCTCATTTTAACGCTGTTCTTCCGGTACATGCGACCACTCATTGAGCGTGGTTATGTGTACATCGCCTTACCTCCCCTTTATTTATTAAAAAAGGGCAAGGACGAACGCTATTGCTGGACAGAAGAAGAGCGGAAGCGCTTGGTTTCAGAGATGGCCAAAGAAGGAAGAGAGGATAGCGTAGGTATTCAGCGCTACAAGGGTCTTGGAGAAATGAACCCTGAGCAGCTTTGGTCAACTACGATGGATCCGAATACACGGACACTCAAACAGGTTACTATAGACTCGGCGATGGAAGCAGATCACTTGTTCAGCATGCTAATGGGCGATGAAGTGGCACCTAGAAGAGATTTTATCGAGAAAAATGCGAAATACGCCAAAATTGATAGTTAATCTTTGGGGGCTTTTTAGCCCCCTTTTTTTAACGAAAATTTAATGCTAAAAATCCTGGAATTCCTGAGATTAACGTAACATCACGTTGAATTTGCAACACTATGAAACTTTCAGTAGGAGATAAGTACGAGTCAATTATCCAAAAAAGTGACCTGATCAGCAGAGACTTAAGCTGGGTAAAATTTAACGAGCGTGTGCTGGATCAATCCAAAAAATCCTTTCGCTCAATCTTCGAAAAACTCAAATTTCTAGCCATTACCGCATCCAATATGGATGAATTTTTTATGATTCGGGTAGGCTCTCTCTACAATTACCTGGATTACGAGAAAGAACGAGTGGACTATTCTGGACTTCGAGAGGAGCCGTTCAAAGAGAAGTTGATGAAAGAATGCCAGCGCTTTCATGGAGAGCAGGAACAACATTTTATCCAAACGATTCTTCCCGAATTGCACCTGGAAGGAATATCCTTGATCAATGTATCCAAACTTACTCCAGAGGAGCAGGAAAAGGTGAGGCAATACTTCTTAAAGGCTATTTATCCCATGCTTACTCCTATGGTGTACGATGGCTACCGGACCTTTCCGATCTTGATGAACAAGCTGCTCGTATTTGGGGTAGTGACCACTAGCCCCGGGGAGCGTAAGGACATGCGCAAGATGAGTTTTGTGCAAATCCCTGCCAATATTCCTCGATTTTTTGAGATTGAGCGGGAGGATTCCTTGACTCTCATTCCGATTGAAGAAGTCATTCGTGAGAATTTGATTTCACTCTTTAGAAATGTGGAAATTGAATCGGTTAGCCTTTTCCGAATCACCAGAAACGGGGATTTTACACTTGAAGAAAGTGAGGACATGGACGCCAACTTTCTGGAGGAGGTGAAGCGCAAGCTCATGGAGCGAAAGACCGGCCGAGTCGTGCGGATTGACATAGAGGAGGGCTATTCCAAGTGGATGCTCAATTCCCTGTTGGAGCGATGGAACCTACGGCCTGATTCAGTTTTTCTGGTCAAAAGAGCGAGCATGCTTGATTTTACTGGGTTATGGCAAATCGTTGGAAACAAACGATTTAAGGAGAGATTGCCTCAGATACCAGATCCGGTAAAGCCACTTTCCTATCCTGAAGAGGGGAGAGCAGATATTTTTGAAGTGCTCAAAGAGCGTGATATTCTGCTGCACCATCCCTACAACAATATTGATTCTATTCTCGATTTGATTGAGAATGCTGCGGAAGACCCCAATGTGATGGCCATCAAAATGACCATTTATAGATTGGCGAAGGATAGTCGAATTACCAAAGCCCTGCTTCGCGCTGCTGAAAATGGCAAGCACGTTTCGGTGCTTTTTGAAGTAAAAGCGCGCTTTGACGAGGAAAATAACATTTTGGAAGCCAAGAAACTCCAAAAAGCTGGTTGCTTCGTCATCTATGGCATCTCTAACTTGAAGACGCATACCAAGTTGCTTCTCATTGTCAAAAAGGATGACCAGGAGATCACGCGCTACGTACATCTAGGTTCGGGTAACTACAATGAAGATACGGCGAGACTCTACACAGATATCGGCTTGCTAACAACCAATGAGGTGTTGGCCAATGATGTATCCGAATTCTTTAATGTAATCACGGGCCACTCGCTGCCAAGTGACTACCGCAACTTGATTACTGCTCCTCGAGACATGCGCCACCAGCTCATCTCTTTTATTGAGCAGGAGGCTATCAATTCAAAAAATGGACTTCCAAGCGGTGTTTTCATCAAGGTAAACTCGCTGGAGGACTCAGAAATTATTTATGCCCTCTACCGTGCATCACAACAGGGAGTGCAGATCAAACTCATTGTTCGTGGTATTTGCTGCCTCCGACCTGGAAGAAAGGGACTGAGCGAAAATATTGAGGTACTTTCCATTGTAGGCGACTTTCTAGAGCATAGCCGCATCTACCATTTCCATAACAATGGCGATACGCGTACCTACTCAGGTAGTGCTGACATGATGGTCCGCAGTTTTGACAAACGCCTCGAATCTTTGTTTAAAGTGGAAGCTCCCTTGCTGGAAAAACAGCTGATGAATATCTTATCCTATAACCTGAGAGATAATGCCAATTCCTACACCATGCAAGAAGACGGAACCTATGTAGCCAAGTCTCCAAAGGAGGGAGAGGCCAAGTTTAACATTCACCAGGAGTTTTTTAGGTTGAATGCAAATGAGGTATTTAAAGTGAAATTGGTAGATGAACTACCAGCAGTTCCTTCCGCTGAAGAATAGTAAATTCTAGGATTCCAAAAGATTCTGCAGCAATCCGAAAACAAACAGAATCAAGTGAGGGATAAACTGCAGATTGTAACTTTTTTATGCTGAATTGAAATTATCTAGGGTGGAATGAATTGGAAAAAATAAAAAAATTCAATTTTTTCTATTGAATTTTGATTTATTGATAATTGTGGTATTTTTGAATCTATTGTGGTAGTTAAATAATAGTTGGTTTAGTTTTCAAATAAAGGGCAGGAGATTTTCTCCTGCTTTTTTAGTTTAATCCCGTTCCGACTTTTTTATTGAATCAATGCTTTAGGCATAAAAAAAGCCCAAACTTTCGTTTGAGCTTTAGAGTACAGACGGAAGGATTCGAACCCTCAACCCTCGGAGCCGAAATCCGATATTCTATCCAGTTGAACTACGTCTGCGTACTAAATTTATAGCGCTGCTTTCACTCGTTCAGCGGCTTCCTTCAAGGTGATCGCCGAGAATACTTTCAAACCAGAATCGTCAATAATTTTTGCGCCTTCTGCAGCATTGGTGCCTTGAAGACGAACAATGATCGGAACGCGAATGTCACCGATGGATTTGTAAGCTTCAACCACGCCATTGGCGATGCGGTCGCAACGAACGATACCACCAAAGACGTTGATTAAGATTGCTTTTACGTTAGGATCTTTCAAGATGATCCGGAATCCTGCCTCTACCGTAGTGGCATTGGCTCCTCCTCCTACGTCAAGGAAGTTGGCAGGCTCACCACCAGAAAGCTTGATCATGTCCATGGTAGCCATAGCAAGACCTGCACCGTTGACCATACAGCCTACGTTACCATCTAGTTTCACATAGTTGAGTCCTGATTCACCCGCTTCCACTTCCAAAGGATCTTCTTCTGCTAGGTCTCTCAATTCAGCGAGCTTAGGCTGACGGTAGAGTGCATTGTCATCCACATTTACTTTGGCATCTACTGCCAAAATCTTATCATCGGAAGTTTTTAGAACTGGGTTAATTTCAAATTGAGAAGAGTCGGTACCTACATATGCTGCATACAATGCGCCGATGAACTTCACCATTTCTTTGTGAGCAGTTCCGCTTAAACCCAACTTAAAAGCTACTTTTCGAGCCTGGAAACCTTGAAGACCTACTTTAGGATCAATCCACTCCTTGATTATTTTCTCGGGATGGTGCTCGGCTACTTCTTCGATATCCATACCTCCTTCGGTAGAAGCCATGATCACGTTGGAACCAGTGGCTCTGTCTAGAAGGATAGACATGTAATATTCTTTCGGTTCAGATGCACCAGGATAATAGACATCCTCAGCGATCAATACCTTATTTACTTTTTTTCCTTCAGCACCAGTTTGGATAGTTACCAGCGTACCTCCCAAAATTGCTGCAGCTTTTTCTTTAACGTCATCCAATTTTTTGGCTAGCACTACCCCTCTGGAGCCGGTTTCAATGACTTCTCCTTTTCCTCTACCTCCTGCGTGAATCTGTGCTTTGATCACGAACCATGAAGTACCTGTTTGTGCATTGAGCTTCACCGCTGCTTCATGTGCCTCTTCTGGAGTACTGGCTACAATACCCTCTTGGATACGAACTCCGTACCCTTTTATTACTTCTTTCGCCTGATATTCGTGAATATTCATCTATAGAAAATTTTGCCCGAAGATAAGGTTGTGTGAGCAATATAGCAAACTGGAATCTGTGAATTTTAGTAAAATAGCGGGTTAATTCCTGGATTAGAAGGATTTGTTTTACATTTAAAAAATCAAAAACAGGTAGCATGCTGATTGCCAAAGGTATTCATAAATCGTACGGTTCATTAGAGGTTCTTAAAGGCGTAGATTTGGAAATTTCCAAGGGGGAAGTTGTTTCAATTGTAGGGGCTTCTGGTGCAGGTAAAAGTACATTGCTACATATTTTGGGAACCTTGGATCAACCCGATCAAGGTGAATTAGTGTTGAATGGGCATAATTTAATGCAGCTTAAGGGAGATGCCTTAGCTGAATTCCGAAATTCTCGAATTGGCTTTGTTTTTCAATTTCATAACCTGCTGCCTGAGTTTACAGCCTTAGAGAACATTTGTATTCCCGGTTTTATTCAAGGAAGAGAAGAGCAGGAGTTAAAAAAGCGGGCAGAAGAACTGGCTGAAATCCTCGGTATTCGCCATCGCTTGGATCACAAGCCTTCTGAACTTTCAGGAGGAGAGCAGCAGCGGGTAGCCGTAGCTCGTGCACTTATCAATAATCCCGACTTGGTCTTTGCAGATGAGCCGAGCGGCAATCTCGACACCAGCAATGCAAGAGCCTTACATGAGTTATTTTTTAAGTTACGGGATACCTATCAACTTTCTTTTGTGATCGTCACACACAACGAAGAGTTGGCCGCTAAGGCTGACCGGAAGGTGGTCATGAAGGATGGACGCATCGAAGGAGTTTGATTATCCCTGCAGCTGCTTGATCATCGCTGCTACATGGGCTTTATTTTCAAACAATCCTTGAAAAACTCCTGCAATTCGGTGGTTGCTATCCAATAGGTACGTGACACGAGTGGGCATTTTGATCAAGGGGAGGAGCGCATTGTAGGCTTTGCACACCTTTCCTGATTCATCTGCTAAGAGTTCAAAGGGCAAGCGATGCGTCTTTTTAAATTTCTCATGCGTTGCCAAACTGTCTCTACTGATGCCAAATACAGGGATATCTAGATCCCTAAATGCAGCAAACTGATCTCGAAATTCGCAGGCTTCGGTGGTACAGCCTGGGGTAAAGTCCTTTGGATAAAAATAAAGGATTACGGATTTTTCAGCCAGGTCTTTGGAAAGAGTAATGCTGCCTAGGCTCGTGGCGGCAAGGGTAAAATCTGGTGCTTGAGTTCCTACAGGTAAGGCCATTCTTTTTTTGATTTAAAACAGATTTAGAAGCCAGAAGGTTTTTAGATCGTCCCGATTCCATTACTCAAGCTAAGTAGAATCTTTTAGCTTTGTGTATCAAATCACCTCTCTAGCACTTTGTTATTGAAAATCAGCCCTGTACAATCCATGCTTTTGGCGAGCGTATTTTTTGCATTGATGAATGTGTCGGTCAAATTTATCCCCCACATTCCTGCAATTGAGATTGTGTGGTTTCGGTCTGTTTTCAGTGCGGTATTTACGGTGATTGTGCTGAGAAACAAGGGTATTCCACTTTTTGGCAACAATAAATTGAGTTTGGTAGCTAGAGGAGTGGTAGGGTCTATCAGTTTGATCTTATTTTTCTATACCCTGCAGCGCATACCATTGGCCAGTGCAGTGACGATGCAGTACCTATCCCCCATATTTACCACCATCTTGGGTATTTTTATCCTGAAGGAAAAAGTTAGGGCAAGGCAGTTTATTTACTTTGGACTGGCCTTTTCAGGTGTCCTATTAATTCAAGGGGTAGATCCTCGTGTAGATGGCTTGAGTGCTATGCTAGGATTGATTTCTGCATTGGCTTCTGGGATAGCCTACAATCTGATTCGGAAGCTGAAAGGCAAGGAACATCCCATGGTAATTATTTTTTATTTTCCCCTAGTCACTTTACCCATTGCTTCTATGCTCATGTATTTTGACTGGGTGACTCCGGTAGGATGGGATTGGTTGATTCTACTTTGGATTGGGTTTTGCACTCAAAACGCGCAATACTTCATGACCTTGGCCTACCAGTCTGGCAATGTGTCCCGAATTTCTAGTTTGAGTTACCTTGGCGTAGTGTATGCCTTGATTTTCGGATTTTTGCTATTCGGAGAAACCTTCCCCATACCCGCTTACCTTGGAATGGCTTTGGTTTTCATTGGCATCCTTTTGAATTTACGGGTAAAATAGTTTGTAGTTTTGCAGTTCATTATTCATTCTAGCTGATGAAGATTACCAAAGATTTGTACCAAAGTAACCTTGCCCTGCTGACAGATTTTTACCAGTTGACAATGGCCTATGCCTATTGGAAGTCGGGAAAAGGAGAGCAGGAAGCAGTTTTTAATCTATTTTTTCGAAAAAACCCCTTTGAAGGAGGCTTCACCCTAGCAGCAGGTTTGGACTATGTGGTGGACTATTGCAAAAACTTGCAATTTGAGCAGGGCGAGTTGGAGTACTTGCGAAAGATGAAGCAAAAAGATGGCTCCGCGATGTTTGAAGCCGCATTTTTGGATTACTTGAAGGATTTGCGATTTACCTGCGATATCGATGCAGTGGAGGAGGGCACCGTGGTCTTTCCCAATGCGCCGATGGTACAGGTGAAGGGGAGTTTGATTCAGTGTCAACTCTTGGAAACCCCCTTGTTGAATATACTTAATTTTCAAACCCTAATTGCCACGAAGGCTGCACGAATCAATTTGGCGGCGCAAGGAGCACCCGTTTTGGAGTTTGGTCTGCGCAGGGCTCAAGGCATTGATGGAGCACTCGCGGCCAGCAGGGCTTCCTACATTGGAGGCTGTACTTCTACCAGCAATGTGATGGCGGGCAAACTTTTTGATATTCCTGTATCGGGAACGCATGCACACAGCTGGATACTTTCCTTTGATTCTGAGTTGGAGGCTTTTTATGCCTATGCAGAAGCTTTTCCAGATCACTGTGTATTTCTGGTAGATACCTACGACACCTTGGCTGGTGTGAAAAATGCCATCCAAGTTGGATTGAGCCTGCGTAAAAAGGGCAAGGAGATGCTAGGAATCCGTATTGACTCAGGGGACCTGGCCTATTTCTCGATTCAGGCAAGACAATTACTCGATGAGGCAGGCTTTCCCGATGCCAAAATCTACGCTTCCAATGACCTAGATGAGTACATCATTACTTCTTTAAAGTCTCAGGATGCAGCCATCGACGTGTGGGGTGTAGGCACCAAATTGGTCACGGCCTTTGATCAGCCTGCTTTGGGGGCGGTATACAAACTTTCAGCCATCAAGAATACAGCTGGAAATTGGGAGCCAAAAGTGAAAGTGTCTCAACAATCCTTAAAAATTAATGTTCCAGGCATCCATAAGGTGCGTCGTTATTTTAGCAAAGACAAGGCAGTAGCAGACATGATATACCTTGAGGGGCAGGAGATAGATTCCAAGGGAGTAATGATTATTGATCCCAATGATGCAACACAGCGGAAGCGATTGATGCCTGCATTTTATGAGTCGGAAGAGCTGCTCAAGCCTATTTTTAGAAAAGGGGAGCTGGTATACTCCTTGCCAAGTTTACAGGCGATTCGAGAGCGTACCCAAGTTCAATTGTCGGCATTTGATAAAACGCACAAACGTTTGACCAATCCGCACGTATATCCGGTGGGTTTGGAGGAACGCCTCCATCAACTCCGAATGGAATTAGTAATTGCAGCAAAAACGAATCAACATGAAGACAATTAATTCAGATACCGCCTTGATCTTGGTGGATGTTCAGCATGATTTTCTACCTGGTGGAGCTCTTGCTGTACCACAGGGTGATGAGATCCTACCCATCATTGCAGCGCTTCAGCCTCAATTTGATCACATTGTAGCCACCCAGGATTGGCATCCCGCGGATCACGGCAGCTTTGCTGCAAACCATCCTGGTACCCAGCCGGGTCAGCAAATCAAACTGGATGGCTTGTCTCAAATTCTTTGGCCAGTACATTGTGTGGAGGGTACATCCGGTGCTGATTTCCCAACTACCTTTGACCGAAGTCAATGGAAGCGGGTGTTCCAAAAAGGTAGAAATCCACTGGTAGATTCGTATTCTGGGTTTTTTGACAATGCACGAAAAGGGGATACAGGACTCAGGTCTTACCTATTGTTGCAAGGTGTGCGTCGGGTCTGTATTGTGGGCCTTGCCTTAGATTATTGTGTAAAGTACACCGCCTTGGATGCAAAAAGTTTGGGTTTTGAAACCGTAGTACTTCTGGATGCAACTCGTGCAGTCAACCTTCAGCCGGAAGATGGAAATCGTGCAATTGAAGAACTGAAAGCTGCTGGAGTGATTTGTATGGAAAGTAAATTTCTGAGAACCTATGTTTAACTACGATCCACAGAAGCAGTACCCCAAGGAAACGGAAAGCCGTGTAGTGATCCGTTTTCAGGACTGTGATCCCCTTCGTCACCTCAACAATGCGAAGTATTTCGATTACTTTTTTAATGCCCGAGAAGACCAAGTTCCCAAGTTGTATGGATTGGAGATCATTGACTTGATTCGGGTGTACAAAGCTGCCTGGGTGGTGTACAATCACAACATCAGCTATGTCAAGCCGGCCATGGTTGGGGAGTGGGTGCGGATTTTCAGCCGAATCCTCTGGTACAATGCCAATACCATTTTGGTGGAATACTACATGACCGATGATTCCAAAACGCAATTGAAGACTGTCCTTTGGTCGACCATGCGCTATGTGACCATGGAAGAAGGCAAGTCCAGTGATCATACTGGGGCAGTAGTTGACTTTTTGAAGGCCACTTCGCTGCACCTTGATCCCAGCAGCCTCGACATTCGGGATCGGGTCAAGCAGCTCAAGCGTGAGTTGGAACTAGGGGGCTGACTTTTGCCTTAGAGAATCATTTCATAGTCTCGTTCCACGAGGGCAATCCGAGTTTTGTAGGAGGTATACCACTTTTCGCGTCCCTGTTTTTGGGCGATTTGGTGATCAGATTGTGCTTTCCATGCTTTGATAGCCTCCAAACTCTTCCAATAGGAGATCGTAATTCCTAGTTCATTTCGTGCACTTTCGTGGCCTAGGTAGCCGGGTTGTAAGGCAGCAAGTCGAACCATTTCCTTAGCCATTTCTTCGTAGCCGGCTTTGATGTCTGTTCGAATGCTGGTGAAAATTACTGCGTAGTAGGGCGGAGCTGGGGTGTTAGCGTGCATGTTGATCGAGGTAGGGAAGGTATTCCATGTAGGTAGCGGTGGCAAGTGCTAGTTCTTTGCCAAATGTGAGTTCGGTCAGATGTAGGGCCAGGTCTATGCCTGCAGAAATCCCTGCGGCGGTCCAGATGCGGTCATCGCTCTGTATAAATCGAAGGCTGGGCTGAGGAATGCCGGTAGGAACAATTTCCTGCATGCTGTCAAATACTTCGTGGTGGGTGCAATAGGGTTTGTGCTCCAGAAAACCTGCTTTTCCAAGGATTCTAGATCCCGAACACACCGACATAGACCAGCTAGCCTGCTGTATTTGAGTTTGAAGTAAGGCCATGCCTGGTTGATTTTGAATGACCATTTTGCTGCCATCGCCACCGGGGAGTACCAGGTAGTTCAACTGATCCACTTGGTCCAGGCGGTAATCGGCTAGGAGGTGGAGTCCGTTTTTGGCTCGGATCTCAAGCGCGTCTAGGCTCAGGGTATGTACTTGGAGGATTTTGTAATCGGCAAGCTGGTTGGCCACCGAAAAAACCTCGAAGGGTCCTGCAAAATCAAGTACTTCTACTTCGTCAAAAATGAGGATGCCCAGTTGTTTCATGGAATTTGGATTAAGCCCGAAATTGAGAAAAATTCCACGGAAAACAGAATGGCAGCTGGTTTTTGTTCATCCTCTGTGATTGTTCAATTCGCCGTGGTAGTTCAACCTGCCTTCGGCAGGCAGGCCCGTTCCGGCGGGTTGGGATTCCCTATCCTCGGGTTTAGCTGTCTTCGGTAGGTTCACCTACCTTCCGCAGGTTTACCTGCCGAGGCAGGGTCCACCTACCTTCCCCAGGTTTCACCTAGGGTTATTCAAGGTTTGACCCGCGGTGGCGGGTCTTACAGTAAAAATGGATAACATGGGTAGATAGAATTGAGAACTCTTCCCCAAAGCGGTAATTCCAATTTTGATTATGCAGGATCCGCCGTGGAGGATCCAACTTATGAATAACCCTGGTTGAACCCGCGGTGGCGGGTCTTTTCGATAGGAGGGATCTGATTATGCATGACCCGCCCGGCGGGTCGAGCCATGAATCGCGGCGGGTTTACCTACCCATTCTGTTCAATCTACCGCGGTAGTTCAACCCGCGGTGGCGGGTCTTTTCGAGTGAACGGATTTGATTATGCATGACCCGCTCGGCGGGTCGAACCATGAATCGCCCCGGGTTGATCCGGCACAGCGGATCAACCCGGGGAATATGGACTACTAATGGAATTCCCGACCCGCCGTGGCGGGTCGAACTTGACGCCATCTCTTGCAACTGTGGCTTAATTTTTTTTAATTGAATTAACTTAATTTTTTCAACTAAATATTTTTTTATGCCTACCCATACCCATACCCAGCTAATTTATCACATCGTCTTTTCAACAAAATATAGAGAACCCACGATTGAGAGGGACCAGAAAAAGAGATTGTTTGCTTTTATTTATCAGTTGCTCATCAATAAAAAATGCCATCTCTATCGGATTAATGGGGTTGAAGATCATATTCATATTGTAACCCATATTCCTCCCTCTCTTACAATTTCATCCTTAGTAAAAGATATCAAGGTTTCGAGCGGGCTTTTTATACAGAGAGAAGCAATCTTCAAAAATTTTAAGGGATGGCAAAATGGATATGGAGCTTTTACTGCAAATTTTGCCACGAAAGATCGACTTATCAATTATGTGAAAAATCAGGAAGTGCATCATCAAAAGAAATCGTTTTTTGATGAATACAAAGGGCTTCTTGAGGAACATGGGATTGCATTCGATGAAAAATTCTTACGCTAAGTTCAACCTGCCTAGGTGGTTCAACCCGCGGTGGCGGGTTGGTGGATTCCTGTCCTCGGGTTTAGCTCTCATCCCCAGGTTCACCTACCTTCCCCAGGTTTCACCTGTCTTCGGTAGGTTTCGCCTACCTTCCCCAGGCTTCACCTGGGGTTATTCAAGGTTTGACCCGCGGTGGCGGGTCTTTTAGAGAACTTATTTGATTATGCATGACCCGCCCGGCGGGTCAAACGCATGAATATCCATGGGTGCAACCCATGGAAAAGGACTACTAATGATGCTCAGGACCCGCTATTCGGGTCCAACCATGAATCGCCACAGGTTGACCCGTCACAGCGGATCAACCCGTGGACTATGGACTACTATGCGATATCCCGACCCGCGCGGGTCTAACCTGCTGTATCTGATTAATCCTCATCATTGGATGAACTAATCAAAATAATTTGGAACCTACATCGAACCGTATTCAACAAATTTTAACCGGTATTGTAAATACCCTAATAAACAGATACATATTTTAAAAATTAACTCTAGCTTGCGATCGTTTTTTGCAATAACATGATTTTAATAACCAGTTTGTTCACCCTTCTCCTTCGCCTGTCCCTATTGGGTCAGGGACCAGGGGAAGAAGTGCCACTTGACTGGCCTTCAATTTTAGCTGCAGCATCACCTGTTTCCCCCTCTGTAAATGGAGAACATCTAGAACCTGTTTATGGATCGTTTAATGGGATTGGTACCTTAGTTCCTTGTATTGAAGTAGAGGAAAAAGTAGAAGTTGAATCCGAGAGCATCACCTCCTTTTTACTACTTCATTCTTCCAAGTTTGTTCGAAAAGAACAATTGGCTGGATTCCTTTCCATTTTTGGAAATAAGGCCATTCGGGGTAGTCTTTTGCCTCTTTATGATTTTTTTCATACCTGGAAAATTCACCTGAGCTAATTTTTTTTGCCCATTAAGGCTATTCCTGAATTCAGGAATAAAACTGCCGTTGTCTAGACGGAATTTCTCACTCAGAATTTTATACCATGCATCATCATTCCACGCATCAGGGGATGGCTGTGGAGGACATACTTCCTTTGTTGAAGCATTTCCTTCCTGCTCAGGCTCCATTGAAGGACTTTGTCCATCACAATACGCTACATGCTTTTCAGCATCTCCCTTTTTTTCAAGCACTTAAACAAGCAAGTGCACAGTTTGGATACAGAGGATTTTTGCCTCTGGAGCAGTACCGGAACTTGTACGGAGAAGGAAAAATTAAAGGCCAGGTTCTCCAACGAATTTTGGAAGAGCAATTCGGAGACCAAGCCAATGGTTGGCTGGTCAAACTCTTAGACGAATCCCAAGAAAGCCCTTCTGCTTCCAAAATAGGCCAATTTAGAGGGCTTTGGAAGCAGGAATACCATTACAATCTCGATAAAGTCACCCATCCATTTTTATTTCGCTTGCTCGCGGCCTATTTGGACCAAGGGATCTCTATTTGGTCCTTTCCTCTGGAATCCAAGGGATTTTTGGAGGCGATACGTGGCCTACAGCGAGACAGCTTTTCGGCTATTTTCACCTCGAAAAGAGCCATCTCCTTACTTCAGAAGCGAGACCTTGGTTTGGAAGATGTCTTGCAGGTGCTGGTCGGCCATTCGGACAGCTATGCCTGGTATCTTTTGGATCAGCAGTTTGCGCATCCAGGCTGGTCGGGAATGGTGTCTGTGCTCGAATCTCAGCCAGAATCCTTGTTGGACACCAAGCCAATCGCATTGGAGGACTTCATTCTTGTGGAGTGCCTGTTGGAAATTGATGCCCTAGACAAAAAGTTTGGAGATTCATGGGTGCCTTTGGGTATTCAATTTCCTTTTTCAAGTCAGGAATGGTTGGAAATTAGCTTGTTCAGTAGCTCAGATTTGGTTCTGCAAACTTGGCAAGAGGCCTACGAATGGAGTTACTACGACGAAGTATTGGCAGGAATCAAATCGGTGGAACCTTTGCCATCTTTGGGTTCGGTTCCCAGCTTTCAAGCTCTCTTTTGTATTGACGACCGAGAATGCAGCACGCGTAGGCATTTGGAGTACATCGACCCTCATTGTGCAACCTATGGGACACCAGGGTTTTTCAACGTAGAGTTTTACTTTCAGCCAGAGTATGGGAAATTCCATACCAAATCTTGTCCCGCACCGGTTACCCCCAAATTTCTAATCAAGGAGACGGCCAAGCATAAAAAGCTGGCTTCGGATGTCCACTTTCACCAGCGAAGCCATTCCCTAGTTCGTGGATGGTTGAGTGCCCAAACGCTTGGATTTTGGTCTGCTTTACGTCTTATAGGCAATGTATTCCGGCCTAGTTCCTCCGTCTTGGAAGTGTCGAGCATGCACCACATGGACCCCAAGGGAAGCCTCTCCATCCTGTACCAAGGCGAAGAAAATGGCTTACAAGTAGGTTTTAAGGTAGAAGAAATGGCAGACCGCATCGAAGGATTGCTGCGAAGCATTGGTTTGGTGGATGGATTTTCTCCGCTGGTCTACTTGATTGGCCACGGTGCTTCAAGTATCAACAATACGCACTATGCAGGATACGACTGCGGTGCTTGCTGTGGTCGGCCTGGTTCGGTCAATGCGAGAGTGGCTGCCTTTATGGCCAATCAACCTGGAGTGAGGCAACTTCTTCTGCAAAGAGAAATTGACATTCCAGCCTCCACTCAATTTTTGGGAGGCCTACACGACACCACAAAGGATGAATTGCTGTTTTTTGATGAAGACATCCTGAATTTTGAAAACCTGAAGTTGCATCTTGAAAATCAAAGGAAGTTTGTACGTGTCTTGGATATTAATTCACTAGAGCGATCGCGTCGATTCGACACCTTGGATAAAAATAAATCCATTGGTGGACTTCACGAAGCGGTTAAAAAACGAGCGTTTTCCCTCTTTGAACCGCGTCCAGAATACAATCATGCTACCAATGCGCTTTGTATTGTGTCTCGAAAATCCACGATCAAAGGATTGTTTTTTGACCGAAGGGCTTTTCTCAACTCCTATGACTACCGCCAAGATCCAGACGGTGTATCCTTAACCAAAATTCTATCTGCCGCCATCCCGGTTTGTGGTGGGATCAATCTGGAGTATTATTTCTCTCGAATGGATCCAGACAAGTTGGGCGCAGGAACCAAGCTTTCTCACAACGTGATGGGCCTCATCGGTGTAGCGAATGGAGCAGATGGGGATTTGCGAACAGGGCTTCCGTACCAGATGGTAGAAATACACGACCCTATTCGTTTGCTGATGGTGGTAGAGCAGGATCCGGCTTTGGTGGCAAAGGTGCTCGAATCTAATCCAGGAATTCATGAGTGGGTGAAAAATACTTGGGTTCATTTCGTGGTCATTGATCCTAGTACAGGGGAATTGCTTCGAAGAGTAGATGAAAAATTCATTCCATATCTCCCACTCACCGAAGTCGAGCATTTGGATCATCTCCAAGACAAGCTCTTAAGTACGCAACAAAACCTTCCCGTGTACCTAATCGATTCGCTCTGATGGAACTATCAAATTGGATTCAGCTGATGATTGGGATACCTCTCCTCGGCTTTTTGATTAGTTTGGCTATCCCTGAAAGTAAGGAAACCTGGCTTTCTCGTGTGGCATTTTACACCGCAGGAATTAACCTCTTGAGTACCTTGGTTTTCCTTTGGTTCTGGGTTTTGCAAGGAGGGATGGACCTCAATTTCAAAGAAATTGTACTTTTCAAAAATGAGCATTTCGAGTTTTTGGTAGACTTTTTCTTTGACAGGGTCAGTGCAGTATACCTCATTGTAGGGGCAATACTCACCTTCCTAATCACCTTTTACAGTAGGTATTACCTACATCGCGAGCCAGGATACAAGCGGTTTTTCAATACAGTCCTTTTCTTTTATTTGGGTCTCAACCTGACTATCCTGGCAGGAAATTTTGAAACGCTCTTCATCGGATGGGAAGTATTGGGTCTGTCCTCCTTTTTGTTGGTGGCCTTTTACCGCAAAAATCTCCTTCCGTCTCGTAATGCGATCAAAGTATTTTCCATTTACAGAATTGGGGACGTGGGATTGATTTTGGCCATGTGGGCGAGCCACCACCTTTGGCATGCGAATGTTACCTTTTTGGATTTGACAGATGTACAGCGGGTTGTCGATCAGCAGCTCGGTCATTCAGGTATTGCGCTTTTTATTGGATTGATGCTGCTTCTGGCGGCTGCTGCCAAATCTGCGCAATTTCCTTTTTCCTCCTGGTTGCCAAGGGCGATGGAAGGCCCTACGCCTTCATCAGCCATCTTTTATGGATCGCTTTCGGTGCATTTGGGCGTTTTCTTGCTCCTACGAACCTATCCTTTCTGGGAAAATCAGTTAGTTGTTCGAATCCTGATTGGGGCTATTGGACTGATTACGGCAGTAGTATCTACGATGATTGCTCGGGTGCAAACCTCTGTAAAAACGCAAATTGGCTATGCTTCGCTAACTCAAATTGGGATTATGTTTATTGAAGTTGCGGCAGGTTTGGAACTGTTGGCCTTGATCCACTTTGCTGGAAATGCATTCCTTAGAACCTATCAATTGCTTGTTTCCCCTTCAGTAGTCAGCTACTTGATCCGGGAACAGTTTTATGGATTTGTTCCCAAACAAAAGAAGGTAGTGCGCACTTGGTGGAATCGACTTTACCTTTCCATTTATGTTTGGAGTTTGAAAGAGTGGAACCTGGACCGTTTCATTCAAGGAAGGGTTTTTAGTCCCTTAAAGAAGTTGGGACATCGCCTTGATTTTCTGAGGTATCGTACCTTGCTCTTGTATTTTATCCCCAGTTATGCAGTTGGGGTATACTTACTCGTTGAAGGCTACGAACTTCCTACTTGGCTACACCAAATTTTACCCGTTGTATTTGCATTTCTAGCCCTATTGATGGTATTGAAATCTTTTACCGAGCGTAGGTCCATTCGTTTGGCCTGGACGTTGTTGTGGATGAACCATTTTTGGATGGTACTGGCTATTGCTGAGAATGAAAATTTTGCAGCAACTGAAATTGCAATTTACCTCAGTGGCGTTGTCTTCTTCGGTACACTGGGCTGGGGGTTAATTATTTGGATGACCAAGAAACATGGAGATCTTGGCCTGTATGGCTACCAAGGCTATGTTCGGCAACATCCATTGGTAGCTTTTCTATTCCTATTGGCAGTGTTGGGACTCATTGGGTTCCCGATATCCCCTACGTTCATCGGGGAAGATTTGCTTTTCAGCCACATCCATGAAGATCAGTTTGTGCTCGCATTTCTAGCGGCTTTGGCCTTCGTGATGGAGGGGGTTGCTGCGATACGCATCTATGCACGTCTCTTTTTGGGGACTGTACCTGATCTCAATATTGGGTCTCATTCTACCACTTTGCCAACGGCAAACACAAAAAAGATTGCCTAACTAACTAATTAAAGACTTTAAAAGAGGGCGTAGGTCCTAAAATAATATGAAAATAACAGCAAAAACGCAGGTGCCCAAAGACGGTTGGGCTGGGTTAAAAGAAAATTTCGCTGCGGATGCCACCGCAGGGTTTGTGGTATTCTTGTTGGCCATGCCCTTGAGTTTGGGGATTGCCAAAGCCTCAGATTTTCCGCCCATAATGGGTTTGGTTACTGCCATCATTGGCGGTATTTTAGTTAGTGTCATTTCTGGTTCACGCTTGACGATCAAGGGACCTGCTGCAGGACTTATTGTGGTCGTTGCCGGAGCAGTAGCTGCTTTTGGAGGTGGAGAGACCGGTTGGAAGTTCGCCTTAGGAGCCATGATCGTTGCTGGATTAGTTCAGGTGTTATTCGGCCTGTTCAAGTTTGGGAAGTTGGTGGATGTGTTTCCACTTTCTGCCATTCATGGGATGCTAGCTGCCATAGGGATCATTATCATTGTGAAGCAGATACCCGTATTTTTGGATGTCAATCCCGAGCTATACAAAGGGATGAGTACAGTGGCTATGATCAAGGCAATCCCGACCTTTTTCGCCAATTTTGATCCTAGAGCCACGCTTATCGGGGTTTACAGTCTGTCCATCATGCTTGGCTGGCCTTACCTTAAGGACTTTACCTTAGGTAAAATTCCAGCGCCATTGATGGTTTTGCTGGTGGCAATTCCTTCGGAGTTGGCCATGGATTTTGCGCATACCGAGCCTCCCTATGCCTTGTTGCATATTGGTAATTTGATGGACAGTATTTCCTTGCACACTGATTTTTCTGGAGTTTTTCAGACCGGAACCTTTGTAAAGTATGTGATCATGTTTGCCCTTGTGGGTTCGCTTGAGTCCTTGTTGACCGTGAAAGCTATTGACCTTGCAGATCCTTACCGAAGAAAGTCCAATACGAACAAGGACTTGATTGCTGTCGGTGTGGGAAATACAGTAAGCGCATTTTTGGGTGGATTGCCGATGATTTCTGAGGTGGCTCGTAGTTCTGCGAATGTCAACCAAGGTGCCAAAACCCGATGGGCCAATTTCTTCCATGGGATATTTTTGCTTGTGTTTGTGCTTGTTGCCACACCAGTAATCGAGATGATCCCGAATGCTGCCCTTGCGGCCATGCTTATTTCTGTGGGTATCAAATTGGCCCACCCAAAGGAATTCATCCATACCTTCCATATTGGGAAGGAACAGTTGGCTATTTTCTTGGTCACCATCTTTTTTACCCTCGTCGAAGATTTGCTCATCGGTATTGCAGCAGGGGTCCTGTTGAAAATGATCCTGCACCTAGCCAAAGGCACTCCGATTTCCTCCTTCTTCAAGGCACCTACTGTGGTGTCCTTTAACAATAATCAGTATTTGGTTGAAATAGATAAGGCGGCTATTTTTTCCAACTATTTGGGAATCAAACGAAAATTGGAAGAAATTCCAGCGGGATTTAATGTTACCATTGATTTAAAAAACACCAAATTGGTGGACCATTCGGTCATGGAGAATCTACATCGTTTTCAGGAGGACTACAAAGAAAATGGTGGAACCGTAAAAATCATCGGATTGGAAAAGCACCAACCTGTTTCGGATCATGCGCTTGCCGCTCGAAAGGTAATCGCGAGTTAACCCGATCAGGTGAAATTCTAAATCGCACGAACCATGAATGCAAGGCGCTCAATTTTCTGCACGATCGTCGTGCTAGGCCTATTTTTCAATCCATCATTTGGGCAAAACAATCGGCTGAACACTTCCAATCAAATTGGTTGGTATACCTATTTTGGAACCTTCAAGCTCTCCAATAAACTAGGTTTGCATACGGAATATCAATTTCGGAGAACTCCGGCAATCACCGATTGGCAGCAGAGTTTGTTGCGTCTAGGATTGAACTACCAGCTTCATCCTGCTATCCAAGTAAGGGTAGGCTATGGCTGGATAGAAACCTTTCCTTATGGAGAATTTCCATTGAATGGGTTTGGGAAGCAATTTACCGAGCACCGGATTTTCCAGATGGCGCAGCTTTCCCAAAAAGTAGGCAAGGTGGACTTTTCACACCGATTTATGCTCGAACAGCGTTTCGTGGGGAGGTATGCCTCCGCCAATGCGACACGGGAAGTCGATTTTCCATTGCTTCACCGAATGCGGTACATGGTTCGGATGCAAGTGCCCTTGAAAGGAAATGAGATCCAAGATAAAACTCCGTATCTGGCTGTCTACGATGAGGTATTTGTCGGTTTTGGGGAAAATGTAAACGTTAATGTGTTTGACCAAAATCGAATAGGCGTTTTACTAGGATTTCGCTTTTCTAAAAAATTCAGATTGGAAGGCGGTTACCTTAACCAGACCCTGCAGTACGGAAGGCTGATCAATGGGAAAAATGGTTTTCAATACAATAATGGGTTGATTATCAATTCAAATTTCACGCTGGATTTGACGAAAAAGTAGTTTTAGGTTTGCCTATTGCGGCGGGTTTACCTACTGGTTCTGTTCAACACGCCTTGGCGGGTTGGGATTCCTTTCCTCGGGTTTAGCTGTCTTCGGTAGGTTCACCTGCCGCGGTAGGGTTCACCTACCTTCCCCAGGTTTCACCTAGGGTTATTCAAGGTTTGATCCGCCGCGGCGGATCTTTTCGAGAGAATGGATTTGATTATTCAGGACCCGCTCGTCGGGTCAAACTTATGAATAACCATGGGAGAATCCCATGGTATATGGACTACTAATGGTCCTCAGGACCCGCTCGGCGGGTCCAACATACCTCCAACAATTAACTAATTCACTATCAAATCCGTTAAGGAGTAGTGATTACCGATGTAATCCATTTTAACTAAATCTTAAGAATTCACTAAGGGGCTGAAAAGAGTGCCCACTCTATTTTTGAATTGTATTTTAACCAACTACCCTAATGAACGAAAAAATGAACCGCATGGAGTTTCTGAAAAGGCTAGGGCTAAAAGGAGCTTCCCTTTTTGCTGTCTACTGTGCTGCTTCTGGATTGAGCAGCTGCGTCAACGAAAGCATGGACCCAACCACAACTACAGGGGGTACTGGTAATGAGTTGATCCTAGATCTGAATTCAGCTGCCTATTCCAAACTCAATACTGTAGGAAATTACGTGGTTGTAAGTGGCGTTGTAATAGCTCGAGTTAGTGCAACCGCTTTTGCTGCTGTAACCCAAGTATGTTCCCATGAAGGCCAGCGAAAAGTAGTATTTAACGCAGGTGAATTTTATTGTCCTGCTCATGGTGCGCGATTTGATACCGCCGGAAAGGGACTCAACTCTACGGGTTCAAGAGGACTGAAAACCTACGTGACTACCCTGGATGGCACGACCTTAAAAGTGACTGTATGATGATTAGGCCAATCTTTACCCAGCGACTGCTTCCTGCAGGGTTTCTTTTCCTCTTCCTTTTCCTTGGGTCTAGCCCTTGGAAGGGCGCTTTGGCACAAGATGACCTGCTGAGCCTGCTTGATGCAGAGCAATCCAAAGAGCCCACCTACACGATGGCGACCTTTAAGGCTTCTCGCCTCATCAATGGGCAGACTATCGAAACCATCTCCAAAAACCACCTCAATTTTTGGATTTCCCACCGTTTTGGCGCCGTAAATTCTGGGTTTATAGCTAATTTTTTCGGTCTCGACGAAGCCAAAATCCGACTGGGTTTGGAGTATGGTTTGACTGACCGTTGGCTCGTAGGAGCAGGAAGGAGCTCCCTGGAAAAAACCTACGACCTATATACCAAGTACAAGGTCCTGCGCCAATCTAACCTAGTTCCTGTCACCGTAACTGCCATGGCGGGCTGGGGAATCAACACCATGCCTTCGGGATACATCATGGAGTCGGGTTCCCCTATGAAGTTTAACAACAATATCGAGCGCTATTCCTACTGGAGTCAGGTGCTGGTAGCGCGCAAGTTTACCGAAAAGCTTTCCCTACAGCTCATGCCTACACTCATCCACGTCAACAAGGTTGAGGATCCCAGCATCCCCAACCAGGTGCTTGCACTTGGGGCAGGAGGGCGGTACAAACTCAGCCAGCGGGTGACGCTTTCTGCGGAGTACTACTATACCTTGCGTGAACTAGAGGAGGATGAGGACGACGATGATGGCGGAGGAACTGGAGGCATTCCTTATCCCTACCGTAATGCACTCTCATTAGGTGTGGACATTGAAACGGGTGGTCACGTGTTCCAATTTCACCTCACCAATGCCCGTGGCATGGTAGAAAAGCAATTTATCGGGCAAAATGTGGGTTCATGGGGTAAAGGAGACATTTTCTATGGATTCAACATCGCTAGAACCTTCAGTTTGGACAAAGCCGCTAGAAACGCACACAAATGAAAAAATCGGTCCTCTTCTTTTCCTTTTTCCTACTGCTAGGAAGCGGTTTGTCTTTTGGTCAAACCTTGTACAGAACTTCCGTGGGGGAGGTATCCTTTTTTTCCAAGACCCCTGCGCTAGACATCGAAGCACTCAACAAAAAGGCCGGTGCCATTCTCAATGCAGGTACACGTGACTTGGCGATACAGATGAAAATCACTGATTTTCAGTTTCCCAACAAGCTGATGCAGGAGCACTTCAATGAGAATTATATGGAGAGCGAGCGCTTTCCTACGGCTAAGTTTGCTGGGAAAATCGCCGAAGAAATTGATCTAAGCAAGCCAGGTACTTATTTGGTAACCGCAGCAGGCAACATGACTATTCACGGGGTCACCAAACCTGTGACGGTCAAGGGCTCGATTGTGGCTACCGCCAATGAGATGAGAGTTACTTTCGCCTTTACCGTGCGCACGGAAGACTACAAGATTGAGGTGCCCACGCTGGTATTCAACAAGATTGCTGAGGTGATTGAAGTCAGCGGAAAGTTGAATTTGGTGAAGTAGTAACGGATATTCTTTACTCGATTTCCTAATAGGGTTTTTTCTTTTTCTCGTAAAGACTTAGAGCCGCAATGGGGTTTATTCTTGGTTCCTTCCAACTGAAAGTAGTTCGCCAAGGGGTTAATTCTTTGCGCCTGCCCTCCGTGGCGGGTCCTTCCGAGAAAAAGAAGAATAAAAATTTAAGCTACTTATTTAAACTCAACTTTAAAGTTTAGAAAGCCTCCAAGCCCGTCTTGGATGATACGCATCAATGTGGATAGCCGGATGTCACTGGCATTGTTCTCTATTCGAGAAATGTAATTTTTTGTGGTTCCACACTTCTCTGCCAATTGCTCTTGTGTAAGCCCTTTCTCTTTTCGAAGTTCCTGAAGCATGACCCCAAGTTTGAAGGCCTCAAATTCCTGTTCATACCGCTCTCGTCCCAAGCTCCCAGGAGTGCCATATTGACTATCCAAGTGATCTGAAAATGAAGTGATCTTAGTTTTTTCTGTTTTCATCGAAGTAGTGTTTTTTTAGTTTTTCGGCGAGTTCAATTTCTTTTTTTGGAGTCTTTTGGGTCTTTTTTTGGAAACCATTGATGAGAATAATCAGGTTGCCTTTGTCAAAGAATGCAAACACCCGGTAAATGTCAGATCCCTGTTCTACCCGTATTTCATTGAGTCCGTCTGATTGACTCAAATGCTTGAAATACTTTATGGGTACCTTAGCTATGGAGGCGATTAGTTGCAGCGTCCAGTTAAACCTTTTCTTGACTTCAGGTTTCAGGGTTTCGAAAAATTCCAGATAATAGGTTCCGTAATACAGGATTTCGCGAAAATTCTTGGTATTCATGTTGCCGTTAGCTAATGCAAAGTTACCTAAATAGGTAACATTTTGCGAATTTTAAAAAATAATTTGAGTACTTAATTACTGGTAATAGATTGAAAAAATTCCAATTAGATGTTTAGGATAGAG
Source organism: Cyclobacteriaceae bacterium (assembly GCA_947458475.1). Taxonomy (GTDB): domain Bacteria; phylum Bacteroidota; class Bacteroidia; order Cytophagales; family Cyclobacteriaceae; genus Algoriphagus. The sequence continues at coordinate 25,864 of CANGZP010000011.1, forward strand.
TTTATCAATTTTTGGAATAAAATTTTAGCTCTTAATGACCCGCTGGGGCGGGTCAAACTTTGAATTGCCCTGGGTTGCACCCGCCTTGGTGGGTGTAATCCGGGGGATGGAATAAATAGTTGTTTTGGAAGACCCGCTAGGGCGGGTCTAACCCTACACCACAAAAAAATAATTTCGGATACCAAAGACCTGTTGCAGTTCAATAGTCTGCATTGATTTTTTTTATTTTTAGTTTTGCGCCACGGCGGGGAATCATCCCTTTGTGCCTGCCCTCCGTGGAGGGTCTTTGCGAGAATAAATATTTTAAAAAGCTATAATGCGCGCAAAGGCGCCAAGCCGCAAAGGAGTATATTCTTTACTCCTCCCCATGTAAGGTAGGCCGCCAAGGAATTAATTCTTTGCGCCTCTGCGCCTTTGCGAGAATACATATTTCAAAAGTTATAATGCGCGCTAAGCCACCAAGGAGTTTATTCTTTGCGCCTTCCCACGGAAAGTAGGACGCTAAGGAGTTAAGTTTATTCTTTGCGCCTGCCTACCGCAGGCAGGTCTCTGCGCCTTGGCGAGCTAATAAAACAAAAAAAACCTTCAAAATTGATTTGAAGGGGCTTTTTAAGTGGGCCCACTTGGAATCGAACCAAGCACCTACTGATTATGAGTCAGTTGCTCTAACCGAATGAGCTATAGGCCCTAAAAACTAGATTTTTCCGCTCTTAAAAGGTCCTCAAAAGAGCCGAACACCTTGGTTTTGGGACTGCAATGTTACATATTTGAGTTGAATTAATCAACCTTCATCCCCCATGAAAAATAGGCCTGATGTGGATTTTGTCATCTTTGACCTAGGCAATGTCCTGATAGACATTGACTATACGCATGCCATGGACCTGATGAAGTCAGCCCTACCCAGTACCCTACACAATCGGGTGGATCACTGCTACACCGCAGACTTTCACAAAGCTTACGAAAAAGGACAAATCAGCTCGGCTGAGTTTCGCCAAGAGTTTCGAAGCTATTTCCAAACCAACTGGTCGGATGCCGAGGTGGACTACTACTGGAATAGCCTGCTGGGCACGATTCCAGCCTACCGTCTAGAACTGGTACGCAAACTCAAAGTTCAGTACCAAGTGGGTATCCTCAGCAATACGAACGAAATCCATATCGAAGCAGTATACGCTCAATTGCAAACCCAGCACGGGATGGACAATTTTGATCCGTTATTCGATTGGGTATTCTATAGTCACGAGATGGGGCTCGCCAAACCGAATCAAGACATTTACCAACAGTTGCTGCTGGAACTAGGAACTACCGCGAATCGGGTGCTTTTTTTTGATGATTTAAAAGCCAATGTGGACGGTGCTGCTTCCCTGGGTATTCAGGCCATTCAAGTAGTTGGGCCTGAGACCTTGCTTAATTTTTTTGGTGATGTATAAACCCAAAGAATACCTCATTCATGGTGTATTGTTCCTGCTTACCCTCGTGACCACCACACTCGCTGGTGGAGAGTGGATTTACGGTAAGTCCATTCTGGCCTCAGGTGAATCTTCATTGACCTGGCCTTTTTTTGTGCGTTCCCTAGAATTTTCAATCCCATTTATTGGTATCCTTCTTGTTCACGAGTTGGGACATCTATTCACTTCCATCTTCCACAAAGTACGCTGTAGCCTTCCTTATTTTATTCCCGCTTGGCTGGGATTTTTGGGGAGCCCCTCTTTGGGTACCTTTGGCGCAGTGATCCAGATGAAGGGGAGGGTCAACAGCCGTAAAAAATACTTTGATATCGGTATCGCTGGTCCTTTGGCGGGATTTGTCCTTGCGCTAGGGGTTTTGATGTATGGATTTGTGACCTTGCCTCCGGCAACTTATCTCTATGAAATTCATCCTGAGTATGCAGATCCCAATTTCCAAGGCTATGGAGATGAAGTGATGGAGTTTGAACTCGGAAACAACTTGTTATTCTGGGGTTTGGGCGAATTGCTCGCTGATCCAGGGCGTCTGCCCGCTATGTCGGAATTGATTCACTATCCCTATTTATTTGCGGGGTACCTGGCGCTCTTTTTTACGGCGCTCAACCTTTTACCCATCGGGCAATTGGATGGGGGACACGTACTTTTTGGCTTGTTTCCAAAACGACATGCATTGATTTCCCTTGTGGTGTTTGTAACATTCCTCGCCTATGCAGGCATGGGAGTGATTCGCCCTTCTTTACCCTTGGAGGAACTCGTAATTCGTATTCCCCTTTACCTCGGATTTTTATACCTCTGCTTATCTAAGTCTGACCTTTCGCAGCTCAACCGAGTTACCCTAGTGCTCCTCCTTGCTGCAAGCCAATACTTAATCTCCTTCTTTCAGCCCAACTGGGAAGGCTATCAGGGCTGGTTGTTTTTTGCCTTTTTACTCGGTAGGGTCATGGGGATCCGCCATCCAGAAGTGACAGGCGGCATCCCTGTGGATACCAAAAGAAAGGTGTTGGGATGGATAGCACTCCTAATTTTTGTACTCTGCTTCTCGCCTCAGCCCTTTCAGACGAATTAAATTCATAGTACAATGTACTAAGTACTAAGTACCAAGTACAAAGTACGAAGCATGGGATTGTGCTAGTAGGGTAATTCTACATTTTATAGTAGAAAGTACCCTGTCTGCGGCTGGCAGGCGAAATACGGACTAAAAACTAATGTCGAACACCGATCGTCGATTGAAGAATGTTGAAGTAGTTCTCTGCCAACCCATTTAAAAATCCAATTTTCATTTTTAAGGTACTTTGTACTTCGTACTTAGTACATTGTACTTAGTACAATTGCCTAGTCACTATTCAGGCAAAGCGCGAAATGCAAGAATACCACCTAGGACATTTCGCACCTTGGTAAAGCCTTTCGTCTCCATGTACTTCTTAGCATTTCCACTTCGAGCACCAGAGCGGCAGTGAACCACAATTTCCTCGTGCTTGATGTTTTCGTATTGCTCCAGTTGGTGCGCAAGTTCTCCTAATGGTATGTTTTCGGCACCGAGGTTATCCTCCTCGTACTCCCATTCTTCGCGCACATCGAAAAAGTGAAATTTTTCTCCTTTTGCTAACCTTTCTTTCAGTTCGTTTACGGTAATGTCTTCCATATTATTTTTTCACTAAGATTCGATACGATTGTGGACCGGAGTTACCCTGAACATAAATCAGGTATAATCCAGGATTTTGGTCTTTAAAATTAAGGGTTTCTCCCTTAGCAGAAGGCACCCGTATTGGGAATACTTCTCTACCAAAGGTATCTACTACCCGCAAGGAAGAAAATTCGCCTTCTACAAGTACTTCGTCGACCGTGGGATTGGGATAAATGCGAAGTGAGGTCGTGGGTTCAATGGTACCGGTTGATTTTCCCGTCAAGCTGACATGTGGACGAATTAGCAAGGATCCGCTGACCTCGGTATTTTGCACCCATCCACCGCCAACATTGTAAAAGATACGATCACCAAAGTTAGTGTTCTTGTCAAGACCTACCTGTAGGAAGTCGTTGGTGAATTGAGTAAATCCCACATAGAAGGTTCCTGAAATAGGGATGGCTTCCTCCAAAGCGAAATAATGGATCTCTTGTCCAGGGCCCTTCGCTGGGATGACAACTTCCTTGGAATAAAGAGGCTTCTTGTCAAGTGCAGACCATACCACCAAATCCAGTACTTGATTTACTTGTCGGGCATTGGTAAAGTCGATGGAAATCCCCTTCAAAAAGACTGGTTCTGGTGTCGTATACTTCAGCGCGAGTTGACCCGAGCGCTGATTAATTCCTGCAGTATAGTCAGCCACGCCCTGATCGTAGGCAAAGTAATCTCGAAGTGCGAAGCGGGTGCTTACTTTATCATTGTCTCGGAAATCTACCTGTACATAGCGAGTGGTGTCATTCCCATTGATAGCAGTGAGTAGCCCGTCTCCTGTGACTAATGCTATTTCAAAATTCACCTCACCTGGTTTGGAAGGGATGGGTATCTCTGTGAAGGTTCTGCTTACAATCGTCCTTCTTTCCAAGGCATTTGGTACAGGATTGAAAGGGGTGGTACTATTGATTGGGAGTAGGGCCAATCCACTACTGTCACGAAGCGTAATAGAGTACTCCATGGCCTTAAACCGATTCTCTAGATTCTGAAATTCACTCTTGGCGGTAGACCATTTTCCTTTTTGATTTTTTTGCAATAGCTCCCATGGATAGGCACCAAAGTCACCAAGACGAACGGTCGTTCCTTGGGTAAGGGCTCGGTCGGGATAGGAGAGGTCTGTGCTGCTTCGCTTCGAATTCAAGAACACGTAGTCCAAAAGCCAGGAATCAAAAGGTCCGCTTTGTCTTCCATTTGAAAAAAAGCGAAACTGAAAATTGGCATGCTGCCATTCGGGCCGAATCAATAGCGATTCTTGGAAAAAACGCGTTCGATCTAGGGTAGGTCCGCCCCTTTTTTCCCAAATCGTAAGCCAGGTATTGTCAGGTCTTAAGATTTGTAAGCTGAGACGATCATTGCTATCTGGAACTTCAGCTTTGCCTCCTGCTTGCCAAAAAAAGCTAAGGTATACTGTGGATTGCTGACCAGCCGGTATTCCGCTTAAATCAATAGGAATACTGCTTAGGTAATCTCCCTCACCTTGGTCTTTTTCCTGCAAAGAGTAGGATTTGCCAGCTTCGTCCACTCCATTGAAGAGCACCATGCCGATGGAAGGGGCTTTATTTCCTATGGTCTCGGTGTAGGATGCTCCTTTTGCATCCCATTTATTGGATTGGATGCCATTCGAAAAATCGTCCCAGAAAGGGAGGGAACTTGAATTTGCCTGCCTTGATAGGACAGCAATATCCTCCGCTGTGCTTTTTTTTGGCTGCTGTATTGGGCCAAATGTAACAAACTGAGCTAAGCTAGGCCCTCCTTGAGTCAACAAAGAGAAGAACAGTAGAGAGGTGAATAACCTGCTTGGCTTCAATGTTTTAATTTTTGGAAATCCAAAGATCAATCACATCACCCGATTTCAGACCAGAGCCTACGGCGGGGCTTTGCAAATACACTCTTCCAGGAGCTACGGAGTCGGTTTTGTTGTAGATTTTTCTGCCCAACCGTAATCCCGAGCCGATTGCCAAAAATTCAGCTTCTTCTTCTTCCAAACCGACAAAATTAGGTGCACTTAGCAATTGATTGCCCATGCCATCACCTACCACCAAATCAATTTTTGATCCTTTGGCAATTTCGGCTCCTTCACGGATAGGAGCTCCTTTGTAGCGTTGTTCCAAGACAACATTTATTCCGATATCAGGAACATAGATAATATCTCCTCGCTGCAGTCCGATGTTGGCCAAGATTTCCTGCACATTCTTCAAGGGCATATTGAGTAAGCTTGGCATCTTAAGAATAGGGGCGTTTCGGGCATTTAGCGTCAAAAATATCTTTCGATCTTTTTTGACCAATGCATTGGCTTCAGGGAGCTGCTTTAAAATAGAGAGCGGATCCTTTTCCCCACTAAATCCAGAATCTGGAGAGATCTCATACTGCAATGAAGCACTATTCAATAGCTCCTCCGCTTGTTCATACGTCATTCCTGTGAGATCTGGAACGGATACAGTCTCTCCATGGTTGGTGTAAAAGGGCAGGTAGATTTTTAAAAAAATAAAGCCGAGCGTAACTGAAATCCCTGCAATCAAGAGCAGGTGAAGCCCGACTTTTTTCAGTTGTGGAAGGAGTGATTGCATGGTGTAAATATAGCGCCGAGCAAAGTTTTGAGTTCTTGATTCCTAAAACTAAATTCAGGAAAACAGCTGAATTGAGAAAAGTAAGCCGAAAGACAGCTTTCGGCTTACTTTTCATTACTGGATTAGCACACGCTTAATCTCTTGTAAGCTTGAGCTATTGATTTTGAAAACATAAAGGCCTGCAGTAAACATCTCCCTACTAAACGTATAAGTTTGGTTCAAAGTATTTGGAAAAGTTAGTTCCCGAACCAAGGCTCCAGTAGATGAGATGATCTGTATGGTTACATTTTCCCGTCTTGGGAGATTGAACGCTACATTGACAAACTCAGTAGCAGGATTTGGATAGATAATCGTGTTTCGCTCCGCAGGAATTACTGGGTCAGGATTTGCGCTTAAGAAAAGCTCCAAATTGTCCAAGTAAATTGGGGCATTCTGCGTTCCAAATACATCCAATGCAAAGGCTAAACGAATCTCCTTTTTACCTTCTCCTGCATATTCAGTCAGATTGACATATTTCCGTTCGTAATCCCCCGCGGAAGATGGGTTTGCATTCCCTGTGCTTACTGTAGAAAGGGCTGTTCCTGCTTCAGACCAGATCACCTTGTAGGATTCTCCTTGATTTGTACTTGCGAGTAAGTAAAGAGTAGTACCTGGATTAACAGTTCCTGCGGCCACATCAAAGAAAACACTGGCTTGACGACTTACGGACAAGTCGAAAATAGGGGTCGCCATCCAATAGGAGTTTCCATTGCTCACCCCTTCAAGGCGAGCTACATTATTTGGACCTGTTGCACCCGTCACCGCAGTTACCTGCCATGCATTTTGATCACTTTCTGGGTTGATACTTAGCCAAGGGCTTAGTTCGGTGCTGCTATTGAAATTTTGTCTCCATGGCACTTCCAGTCTTCCAACATTCTCAATGGATGACCAATTGATTTGAGGAGCGGTTGCAATGTTTTGATCAAAATTCGGTTCAGCTACCCCAAACTTCAAGTTATTCTTTCCAATAGCAGTGGATTTGGCCAAGGTAAGATTTATGGATTGGCCAGGAGGCAGATTTGCAATAGAGCCTAAGAAAACTCGGTTTCCCGTATTATTTGTATTTCGTGAAAACAAGAATTTGGAAATCGGAAGGTTACCCGTATTGGTAACGCGAACTATTTCTTGAGTATGCGTTCCAGCACTGATAGGGCTAGGAGCAATCACGTCATCGATTTTCAAATCGTATTTGAATTCTTCAGTAGGTACCACTCGAATGTTTCGAAGGAAAATATTGTTGCCAAAAGCATTTTTGGTCACCAAGGCTACCCGTACTTTTCCTAAGTCTTTGAATTTACTTAGGTTGACGATTTCAGTTCTGAATTGAGAGTTGCTCGTAGGAATAAACTCGTTGACAGTTGGATCTGCTGTTTGCAAGCGAGTTCCACTCTTTTTGTAAGGCGGAGTGATGATGTCAAAATCTAAGCTACAATCTGGCGCGATGGCAACCAGCAATTCATCTTGGAATCCTGCTTGGTTGTAAGGGCCATGCGCCACTTCAAATACCAATTGGGCATTTGGATACTTGGTTAGATCAATTTGCGGAGAAATAAAATAGTCCAGCTGTCCTTGCGCCTCATATTCGTAATGACGAATGAATAGGGCCGGTTGAGCACTTCCATCGATGGTTAAATTGGTTTTTTCCCAGGTCAAGGATTGGTCAGGATTGCCAATGATCCAAGTGGCAGGAAGTGTACTTAACGAAACAGTGTACGGCAAGGTCAATTGGCCTTGCTGCAGAGGACGTGAGGTCTGGGTATTGTTGGAAGGAACCAAGTCCGCTTGGTCATTTACCTGAACTACTGTAAATGAAAATTCATTTACCTCTCCTCTGGTGTCTAAGTTGCCAAAAGTCAGCGTTACTTTTTCAGTGGTTCTAAGTTCTGTTGTAAATCTTTTGCTTTCGATTAAGTTGCCATTCCATCTAAATTCGATGCGAACAGATGAAACTAATTCATTGCCAACGTTTTGAATTTCTACTTGAGGAGCGACGTTGGTTTGACACAAGGCATCTGCAGGATTCACCACTTTGAGTAGAGATATATCTCGAGTAGGAAGAATCGGATCTTTAGTTCCGCGGCCGTTTACCAGCGAGGCTCTTCGAGGGCTATTGGCAAGCACGACATCGAATCGATCCACTTGACCTTTGGTAAACAGGTTCATGCAGCGATCTGGCGTGTAATCCATGTAATTTTGGATCATATTGCTGTTGCCGCACGAAAACCGGCTTGGGTTGTCATTGCAAATGGTATTGTTGGGATTATCTTGACTAGGAGTATCCAAGACAAAATCATCCAATTCACAACCCGCTTCATCACCCCAAATGTGACGCAAACCCAGGTAATGTCCTACCTCATGGGTCGCAGTTCTTCCAGTGGTATTGGCAGCTGTGCCGGGTCCAGTTCCAAAAAAGAGGTAGTCTACAGTTATCCCATCACGAATTGCGGCTGTTGGGGTAAAATTTAGTCCGGGTAGGTTGGAGGTTGGGAAAGTAGCATAACCTAGGTAAGGAGATACCAAAGGTACGACCCACATATTGAGGTATTCTTCAGGATTCCATTGGGAGGTCTGACCGATTAGGGTTGCGTCTTCTGGCGCATAAATGGTTTTAGGTCCTTGCTTCCGCACAATTCCTGTGGTGGGAAGCCCGTTCGGGTCTTGTTTGGCAAGCACAAATTCGATGTTTGCATCTGCTGCTACTGGAAGAAATTCCGCGGGGGTGCGGATGGCATCTGCATTTTTTCTTCGAAAGTCCTCATTGAGTATCCGAATTTGCGAAAGAATCTGCGCATCCGAGATATTGGCCTCAACACCTACGGCTGTTCCATTGTGAAGGACATGGACTACCACTGGGATCACGCGTGGTTCAGCCTGAACCTTCATAATCTGTGGCTTGCTATTTTTCTCAACGATCTTTTTGGTAATCCAATCTTCAAAAAAGGGCTTGGAGCCAAAAACGCCGAGTTCTTTTTCTTGTTGGATTTCAAGAAATGTATGTCCGCATTTTTCGTTGTGACCAGCACCTTGGTGACTACTGCCACCTGAAGAAAATTCTTGAAGTGTAACCCCCTGCCCAAAAGCAGTGAATGAACACACAAAAAATAAGACTGCAAATAGCAGTTGTTTCCAGTTGAGTTGGTTTTGGTTTTTCATTCAGTAGGTGGTCAAGCCACGGTTAGGTTTACAGCTTCCACTCGTTTGATTTCAGGAATTGCTCTTAATATCGCTTCTTCTACGCCCGCTTTTAGCGTCATGGAGGACATTGGGCAGGAGCCACAATTGCCCAGCATTTCAATTTTTAAAACAAAATCTTCAGTGAGCTCTACAACACGTACATTTCCTCCATCCGCTTCCAAATAGGGGCGGATCGTATCCAATGCAAATTCAATTTTCTCTCTCAGTACAGCTTCCATGCGCGTTGCTTAAAGTTTAATTTCTACTAGTTCTGTTTTCTCGAAAGAAGAGTTGCGAATCGCAATCTGACGAGCTACTTCTTCTGCGAGCTTTAGGTAAGCTTCCTGAGTGGGACCCGATTTCAATACCGCCGGATAGCCAGAATCCCCGCTTTCTCGGATGCTTTGAACAATTGGAATCTCTCCTAGGAAAGGAACCTCGTATTTTTCCGCCAACTTCTTGCCTCCATCCTTGCCAAACAAATGGTATTTGTGGTTTGGCAGTTCTTCAGGCGTAAAATAAGCCATATTTTCTACAACACCTAAGATGGGGACATTAATTTGAGCCTGTCGAAACATGCTCAATCCCTTCGTTGCATCTGCAAGTGCTACTTTTTGCGGGGTAGTGACGATGACTGCACCAGTGACAGGGACGGTTTGAACTAGCGTCAGATGGATATCCGAGGTCCCTGGAGGTAGGTCAATAAGCAAGTAATCCAGTTCTCCCCATTCCACATCCGCAATGAATTGGCGCAAAGCAGAACTTGCCATCGGTCCTCTCCACACGACAGCGCTATCTGTGGGCGTCAAAAAGCCAATGGACATCATCTTTACTCCATACTGCGTGATGGGCACAATGATGTTCTTTTCGCCCTCTTTTTTGACAGCAGGCTGCTCTCCTTCCACGTTAAACATGGTAGGGATCGAAGGGCCTGAAATATCCGCATCAATCAACCCTACCTTCGCGCCAAGCTCTGCGAGCGCAACCGCTAGGTTTACCGAGGTAGTGGATTTGCCTACGCCACCCTTTCCAGACGCGATGGCAATGATGTTTTTTACTTGTGGTAAAACGGGTGCTGCATCACGTACAGTAGTTACGGTAGCAGTCATGGTGATGTCCCATTTCCAATCCGTTCCAAAATCTTCAGTCAATACTTCCAAGCAATTATTTTTGATGACTTCCTTCAAGGGACAAGCAGGAGTTGTGAGCACCACCGTAAATCGTACCTTATTGCCTTCTATTTCGATCCCTTGAATCATTCCTAAAGAAACCAAGTCCCGCTTGATGTCTGGGTCTTGGACTTTGGAAAGGGATTTTTTCAACAATTCTGGAGTCAATTGCATTGCTTTTGGAATTTTTTTGCAAGTTAGGTCAAGAATGCGTCTTAGAAAAACCTGAGCGATCATTTTCACCGCCTCAAACCACTGATTTTCTTCTGGTGTTGGAGGTATCGATTTCCCGTCGGTTCCTTACCTTTGTATCCCTAATCCTTCCTATGTCCATCAGTAAATTCACCACCGACAAAGTAAAAGAACGCGTTGACATCGTCGAGGTGATTGGAGATTACGTGCCCTTGAAGAAAAAAGGACAAAACATGTGGGCTTGTTGCCCTTTCCACGGGGAAAAAACACCCTCTTTTTCTCTCTCACCGGCCAAACAAATTTACAAGTGCTTTGGCTGCGGAAAAGCAGGAGATCCCATCCAATTCGTCATGGACATCGAAGGCATCGGTTTTCAAGAAGCCATTCGCCAGCTCGCTGGCAAGTACGGTATTGAGGTCGAAGAGGAGGCAAACCTCAGTCCTGAGCAAAATCTGGAGCAGAATGAACGGGAAAGCCTATTTATCGCGGTAAATTTTGCCAAGGATTTTTTTGTAAAAAACTTAGAAACCGACGAAGGAAAGTCCATCGGGCTGAGTTATTTTAAAGAACGAGGATTTACCCCTCAGATCATCCAAAAATTTGATTTGGGCTATGCCTTGGATGGCTGGGATCAGTTCTTGAAAGCTGCCAAAGCTTCAGGATACCAAGAAGAAATCCTGCTAAAGGCTGGTTTGATTTTGCAGAAAGAGGGAGATACAGAGCGACTCTACGACCGCTTTCGAAATCGCGTCACCTTCACCATCCATAATGTCAGCGGCAAGGCCATCGGTTTTGGCGCCCGAATCCTGACTAAAGACAAAAACCAGCCCAAATACATCAATTCCCCCGAAACCCCCATCTACCACAAGAGTGATGTGCTCTACGGGATGTTTCAGGCCAAAAAAGCGATTCGAGATCAGGATAACTGCTTTTTGGTCGAAGGCTACACCGATGTCGTTTCATTACACCTGTCGGGAATTGAAAATGTCGTGGCCTCTTCAGGAACTTCCCTTACCGATGGACAGATCAAGTTGATCCGAAGATTTACGAATCAAGTGACGGTCCTATACGACGGCGATTCGGCAGGTATCAAAGCTTCCTTACGAGGGATAGATCTTTTGTTGGAAGGAGGCCTCAATGTCAAGGCTGTCGTATTCCCAGATGGGGAGGATCCTGATAGCTACTCCAGAAAGGTAGGAACTCAAGCATTCCAGGACTATCTAAAAGCGAATAGCCGGGATTTTATCGGATTCAAAATTGGCCTCTACCAAGAAGAAATCGATAAGGATCCCATCCGCAAGGCAGGAATCATCCGCGAGGTGGTGCAGAGTATCAGTAAGATCCCAGATCCAATCATCCGATCAGTGTATGCCAAAGAAGCCTCGGGGCTTTTGAGTATTGAAGAGGAAATTTTACACGCTGAACTCAATAAGATTCTTCTAAAAACTCAAAAGGAACAGTTTGAGCGAGCCAAGGAGGAAAAGGCGATAGAAGATAGTATCGATCAACTTTTGCCAGCGCCAGAAGAGGCAAGTGCTGAAGACAACCTGCTGCTCCAGGAGCGGGAGATGCTTCGGCTACTGCTGAACTATGGTGGACAGAAATTGGATGTGCAGGAACTTCACTTTTGCCAATACATCCTTTCTGAAATTGAGGAAGTGAGTTTCCAGACTCCTGTTTACCAAAAAATGATTCAAGTCTACCGAGAGCAGATTTCCTTGGGTCAGGTGCCAAAAGATGACCTGTTTTTGAGCCATCCAGATGCAGAAATTCGGCAGGAATCCATCGCAATGATTACGCAAAGGCATGAGGTTTCAGCCCATTGGAAAGATAAGTTTCAGATTTTTATTGCCTTAGAATCCGATGATTTGGCCGACACGGCATTCAAATCGATTTTACGGCTCAAGCGGCGGCTTCTCCAAAAAATGATGGAAGAGGCAATGGCCAAGATTAAAGAAGCTGAGCAGCTTCAACTGGCGGAAGATAAGGTGAGTGAATTGCTTGAGGTGTACCTAGAGCTCAAGAAATTAAAACTTAAGATTGACAAGGAGCTAGGAATTGTGATTGGTTAATTCCAAACTTTCTTTGGTTGCTTCCGGTTTTGTAGACAAACAGGCTACATTTGTATTCTAAACCTTCTTTTTAACACCCCAACTTGTGGAAAATTACACCCTGGATCCCATTGAAGATGCCATTGAGGCGATAAAAAACGGTGATGTCATCATCGTGGTAGACGACGAGGATCGTGAAAATGAAGGTGATTTTGTGTGCGCAGCGGAAAAAGTCACGCCCGAAATCATCAACTTCATGGCTACCCATGGCCGAGGTTTGATCTGTGCTCCCCTGATTGAAGATCGCTGCGAGCAGCTAGGGTTAGACCTGATGGTTGGAAGCAACACTGCAGTATTTGAAACTCCCTTTACCGTGTCTGTGGATTTGATTGGACATGGCTGTACCACGGGAATATCTGCCTCCGACCGTGCAAAAACCATCCAAGCCCTAGTCGACGACCGAATTCATCCCAATGAGTTGGGCAAGCCAGGTCATATTTTTCCACTCAAAGCCAAAAGAGGCGGGGTCCTACGAAGAGCCGGCCATACTGAAGCGGCAATCGATTTTTCAAGACTAGCAGGACTTCAGCCGGCAGGGGTATTGGTAGAGATCATGAATGAAGATGGTACAATGGCACGTCTAGATGACTTGTTCAAGGTGCGTGAAAAGTTCCAGTTGAAGTTGGTGTCCATCAAGGATTTGATTGCTTATCGCCTGAAAAACGAGTCTTTAATTACCAGAGAGATTGGTGTAGACATGCCCACGGCTTGGGGAAATTTTGATTTGATTGCCTACCGACAAACCAATACCCAAGAGATTCATTTGGCCTTGATCAAAGGAACTTGGGAAAAAGATGAGCCTATCCTTGTTCGTGTTCATTCCTCTTGTGCTACTGGAGATATTTTTGGTTCCTGCAGATGCGACTGTGGACCGCAATTGCATGCTGCCATGGAGCTTGTTGAACAAGAAGGCAAGGGCGTTGTTTTATATATGAATCAGGAAGGAAGAGGCATTGGCTTAATTAATAAGTTGAAAGCCTACAAGCTTCAAGAAGAGGGCATGGATACGGTGCAAGCCAACCTTGCCTTGGGATTGCCCATGGATGGACGGGATTATGGAGTGGGCGCTCAAATTCTTCGGGATTTGAATATCTCTAAGATTCGCTTGATTTCTAATAATCCTCAAAAACGAGTGGGGCTACTTGGCTATGGTCTAGAAATTATCGAGCAAGTTCCCATTGAGATTCAACCGAACCCCCACAATGAAAAATACCTGCAAACCAAGCGGGATAAAATGGGGCATACTATTCTAAAATAAACAAGTCGGGGAGGAACCGTAGGTTTTGAAAACCTACAGACAAGCCTCCCGTTTGTATACCTTATGCTACGATTGAAACTCTATTTATTCTTGATGCTATTTGGTTTGACTGCCCAAAGTTGGGGCCAAACTAGAAATCAATTTCCCTCTCAAATTTGGCACAAAGGCACCTTGTATTTGACAGACGGAAGTTCGGTAAATGGCTTAGTCAAATACGATTTAGAAACCAACCTCGTGCAACTCCAAGAGGAGACGGTAATCACTTTTACGGCCTCCAATGTTACGAGTTTCGACATCTTTGATGAGACTTATAAAGGAATTAGGAAGTTCTACAGCCTTCCCTATGCATTGAATGGTAATTACGAGACCCCCGTGTTTTTTGAGGTACTTACTCAAGGGGAGCACATTGCTTTGCTTTGCAGAGAATTTATTGCTACTGACACTCGGGGAATGAATAACTGGACGGGCATGGGTATGGGCATGAATCCATTTTGGGGCCCTCAAAATGTATCCGGATTCAGATTGGCATTTACCTATTATTTTTTAAAAAATGGCCGTATGGAACGTTACAGTGGCAAGAAAAAGGAATTGTTTGATATGCTACCAGGATACAATGAAGAGCTAGACTTGTACATGCGTAAAAATCGCTTGGAACACGATCAACGCGGAGATTTACTTCGGATCACTGCCTATTACAACGAATTAAAAAACAACTAAGCATGTCAAGACCCTTGATTCTCGTCTCGAACGACGATGGCATTACCTCCAAAGGAATTCGCGTATTGGTAGCTGCCATGAAAAAATTGGGAGACGTGGTGGTGGTAGCCCCCGATAGTCCTCAGTCTGGAATGGGACATGCCATTACCATTGGCCAAACCTTGCGGTTGGTTGAAGAGGATATTTTTGAGGATGTTTTGGCCTACAAGTCTAGTGGTACTCCTGCTGACTGTGTCAAACTTGCCAAGCACCATGTGCTCAAGGACCGTAAACCGGATTTGGTGGTGAGTGGAATCAATCACGGTTCCAACACCTCTATTTCTGTGCTCTATTCTGGTACAATGTCTGCAGCCATAGAGGGAGCTTTAGAAGGGTATCCATCGATTGGGTTTAGTCTTTGCGATTTTTCATCCAAGGCGGACTTCTCTCATGTGGAACAATGGGTTGAGAAAATTGCCCGTCAAGTCTTGGAAAATGGCATTCCCAAAGGAATAGCATTGAATGTTAATTTTCCACCCAAGCGAAACGAAGAAATTCGTGGTGTGAAGATTTGCAGACAGGCAGATGCCAAGTGGCAGGAAGAATTTGTGGAGCGCTTTGATCCTACAGGTAGAAAATACTTCTGGCTAGCGGGAAACTTCGTGAATTTTGACAAGGGAGAAGACAATGACGAATGGGCAATCGCCAACAATTACATCTCCATCGTGCCCTGTCAATACGACCTCACAGCTCACCATGCCATCTCCCATATCAATAAGGAATGGGACTGGACCAGGCTAGGGGATTAACATTGATTCTTGTTTTGCCTACGGAAGACAAACTTCTTGAGATAAAGGCCATAAAAAAATCCGGTTAGTGCAAGTGCTTACCGGATTTTTGATTTTTAGCCTGTAAATCAGTCGTGAGTGGCCCTTTTGTTTGTAATCAGCAGGTTGGAAAGTCCTGCAATAATCAGGAGCGTACCTGCCAGCAACATGGTATTGATGACTGCTTCGCCAAATAACAGTTTGTATAGGAAGTTGACCCCGCCCAAAGCAGCTACAATTTGGGGAATCACAATAAACATGTTGAAAATCCCCATGTAAACCCCCATTTTTTGAGGTTCTACCGATCCGGAAAGCATGGCATAGGGCATGGAAAGGATGCTTGCCCAAGCAATGCCTACCAAAGCAAAGCAGATATGCAGCATCCAGGGTTCAGTCACAAAATAAATTGAAATAAATCCTATTCCACCAGCAATTAAACTGACTAAGTGAAGTAGCCTTCGGTTGATTTTGACTTTTGAGGCAACGAAGGAGAGGATCAAGGCAAAAAACATGGACACTAGTCCGTAGGTGCCGAGGTAATTTCCTACTCGGTCCGCAGCGGTATTGTATGCGGCCGAACTGGTGTCAGTTGCTCCGAAAACATGCTCCGTGATGGCAGGAGTAGCAAAGCTCCACATGGTAAAAAAAGCAAACCAGGAAAAAAACTGGACTAGACCCAACTGCTTCATCACCGTTGGCATGTTGACAATCAGCTGAAAAACCTCTTTCAGTCCAGAGAAAAAGCCTTTTTTACTTTCTTTTTCTCGTCTAAAAGCATCTAGGTCTTCAGGAGGGTATTCTTCTGTCTTGAGGATGGTAAAGAGAATGGAGGTAAATAAAACGAAGGCACCGATTCCGAAAGCGTACTTGACTGAATCCGGAACTACCCCTGGAGCAGCCGTATTGGAGGCCCCGAGCTCCGTCATCAGCCAGGGAAGGTTGGAGGCCACCCAGGTACCAATGCCAATGATGAGGGTTTGCACCACAAAGCCAAAGGAGCGCTGCGATTCAGGGAGCTTATCGGCTACCAAGGCTCGGAAAGGCTCCATCGACACATTGATGGAAGCATCCAAAATCCAAAGGGCACCTGCAGCCATCCAGAGTGCTGAGGAGTAAGGGGCCAAAAATAGGGCAATGGTACTCATCACAGCACCAAAGAAAAAGAAAGGCTTTCTTCTTCCGAATCTAGGATGCCAGGTGCGGTCACTCAAATACCCGACAATGGGCTGAACCAATAGCCCGGTCAGTGGGGCAGCAATCCAGAGAAAAGGGATGGCATCCTTTTCAGCGCCTAGGGTCTGGAAGATACGAGACATAAATCCACCTTGGAGGGCGAATCCAAATTGAATTCCTAGAAATCCGAAACTCATGTTCCAGATCTGCCAGAAACTCAACTTCTTTTTTTCTTGGGTCATTGTTGGGTTGGTAAAAATGTGGGTGGGGGATCAATTCAGCCCCTTAATTTCCAATTCCTCCGAAGAGTGTTGGAATTGAATGTAAGGCAACTGCTTGATTTGAAGGTAAGGGTGCGTTTGATCGGGTAGGGGATCAAACTCCGTGAGCTTTCCTAAAAAGCCAAAGTCACTGGAGTTGAGTGCTTGAGCTGTTCCATCAATTTCTGGCCTAAGCGCTTCAAAACCATGGAAATAAAGCCGAATGCTGTGGTATTTACTGGCAAACTGACCTGCTGACCTTCTAAATGTCAAAGTGCTTGCTTCAGGTAGGTACTGAATTTCCTGGCTGAAATATTCACCTTCTAGGTAGTCTAATCCTTCTCCTGCATCCTCGTAATGTACATAGGTTGATCCTGTCTTTCCTTTGTATAGGTGTAGGCTTAGGATTCCATCGTGCTGCTGTCCTGTATGCTGGATTTTGGATTGCTGCGCAAATATTTTCCCAGCCTGTACGTATGCTGGTAGATAATTGAGTGGAGAATCTTGATAAATGGTTTGATTCCCCTGGTGTTTTTGATCCGTATACAAATAGTACCATTCTCCTTGCGGGAGATAAACCTTGCTGATTTCTCGGAAACTTTCTACAGGAGCAACCAAGAAAGTATTGCAAAACAAATATTCGTTCTGAAAAGCGGTTTGGTAAATGGTCTCGTCTTGGGGATAATGGATCGCTAAGGATGCCGATAGTGGCAAGCCATTTTGCGTGCTTTGGTGAAAAGCACTGTAAATAGTAGGGAGTAGTGAGTATCTAAAATTCAAATAGTTACGACTGATCTCTTCCACTTCTTCTCCAAATGCCCAAGGTTCTGCGTCCTTGGTATTGATCATGGAATGGGCTCGGTACAAAGGTGAAAATGCAGCGATGCTCATCCATCGGGCAAATAGATTTTTGCTTGCTTCTCCAGCAAATCCACCTACATCGTAGCCAGCAAAAGCAACCCCGCTCATGCCGAGACTATTCACTAAGCGAATTCCAGCCAACATGTGTTCCTCTGAGGCTACGTTGTCTCCTGTCCAGGCTGCTGCAAAGCGTTGAATCCCTGCGAAACCGGAACGAGAAAGAACAAAAGGTCGTTTTTCTGGATTCTGTTTGCCTGCACCCGCTTGCGTACTTCGTGCAACTTGCAATCCATAAATGTTTCTTGCTTTGCGATGAGAGGCTTTTTCGCCCTCAAAATCAAACTCCAATAAGTTGGGCGTGCATTGACCCCAGGAAGCTGGCTCATTCATATCTGTCCAAAATCCATCCACACCTGCTTCGGTATAAAAGGCCATTTTTTCTTCCCACCAAGACCGGGTAGCTTCTTTGGTGAAATCTGGGAAGGCACACCAACCCGGCCACACCTGTGCTTCGTAGGTTTGCCCGTCAGGGTAGTTGACAAATAGCCCGTGTTCCAACCCTTCTCGGTAGGGGGCGTAGCTCGATTCTACTTTTATGCCTGGGTCGAGGATCACCACTACCTTAAATCCTTTTTCCTTTAAGCGAGCAATCATTGCTTTGGGGTTGCTGAACTTTTCGCCGTCAAAGGTGAACACTTTATAGGCTTCCATGTGGTGGATGTCTAAATAGATGACATCGGCAGGCATTTTTTTGTCACGAAAAGCCTGAGCTACTGCATTGACTTCAGATTCTGGGTAGTAGGAATAGCGACATTGCTGAAAGCCCAAGGCCCACTTGGGAGGCATCTGCATGCGTCCAGTGAGCCAAGTGTAGGCCGTGATAATTTCTGAAATACTTGGGTAATGGAAAAAGTAATAATCCATGTCCCCATCTTCAGCGCTGAAGGAGGCAAATCGATTGTTGGATGCACCAAAGTTGAACAACGTCTTATGGGTGTTGTCCATGAATATGCCGTAGTGCCCTTGATCATGCACGCCTAGGTAAAATGGGATACTCAAGTAGAGTGGATCATCGCCAACACCATAGGCAAAGTAGTCTGTGTTCCAATTGGTGTAGGCATTTCCAAAACGGTTGAGGTTTCCGGTTTTTTCGCCCAATCCAAGAAATTTTTCGTTAGGCTGCAGTATTTTGTAGGCCGCTACCTCAGTTCCAATCCAGGAAACTCCAAAGGAATCATCCTGGTTGAGGAGCTTTCCATGGGTATCAAAAAATGTCAAAGCGAAGGAGGCAAGGTTTATTTCTACGCGAAGGAGCTGGGTGGTTAGAATCAATTGATCTCCAAAATCTTCAAGATCAAAATTCACCCCCTTTGGTTGACCAATGACTGAATAAGGGTTGGATTCAAAGGACTCAAATCGGCTCGTTTGTACTCGGACGATTCCTGTATCGAATACGGTGAGATTGAAGGATGCAAAGGTACTTTTTCCTGTAAGGCCAAGGGCGGTTGTCTTCCACTCCAAAACCTTTCCAAAGGCTTGATTGCGAAAAGAATTTCGTGAAATCTTGGTGGCTATATTACTCTCATTCATTCGTCAAAAGGGATATGTCCAGGTTAGGGACTTTGCTAATTTAGAAACGATTAATTAGGATAAAAATCCGTTTAGGTGAAGTTGAGGGCCTTTTTTCGGGTTGAAAAAAAGTAAATCCCCTTTCATTTAAAATTTTGACCTATTCAATCGTTTGCAATGAAAAGTGAAGAAATTTCAAAAATTTAAGTGTTTTGAATTCGCACTGAAGATTTTCGAACCAATAATTCAGTGGCTAGGACCACAGAGGTTTGGATATCCTCTAGATTAATTTTTTTCTCAATCCAATCCAAAAGGATTTCTGTGGCAGTGGCGCCGATGCGAAATCCATTTTGTGCAACGGAAGATAAACTTGGGTCTACAATGGAACAAAACTGCCAATTGCTAAATCCCACAACCCCAATTTCATTCGGGACAGCATAGCCTGCAGCCTTACAGGCCATCATCGCGCCCACAGCCGCCAAGTCATTATTTGCAAAAAAAGCATCAGGTCGAGGAGAAAGGGATTGTAGAAGTTTTGTGGTTATTTTGTGCGCTTCTTCATCAGTTCCTTGGGTACATTCTACTAGGAGCTCAGGTAGAAAAGGGATTCCATGGTCGCGCAAGGCATCGCTATAGCCTCTGCTTCTTTCTTTGGAAATCTTGAGGTTGGAGGGACCAGCTAAGTGAACGATTCGCGAAAAACCTTGCTGGATTAGATGCTTGGTTGCCTCGTAGGCTCCAGCATAGTCGTCTACAATCACATGAATCGCATTTTGGATTTCTGGTACGCGATCAAAAAACACGATTGGATATCCCTGATCCAGGAGTTTGGAAAAATGACTGAATTCGGTCGTTTCTTTGGAATAGCTCACCAAGAACCCATCAATCTGGTTGGAAAGCATGGTGTCGATGCTGGACTTTTCTCGGGTAAGCTTTTCGTTTGTTTGGGTGAGGATCACATTGTAGCCGCGGGAAAAAGCGACTTCTTCAATCCCACTGATGACCGTTGAAAAAAAGAAATGAACTACCTCAGGGATAATCACACCTATTGTGAAAGATCGGCTTTTCCGCAGCGATAGGGCGATGGCATTGGGACGGTAGTTTAGTTTCTCCGCCATCTCCTTGACTTTCCGCTTGGTCTCATCACTGATGCCTGGATAATCCTTCAAGGCTCGAGATACCGTGGAGGAAGATACCTGGAGTTCCCGAGCAATGTCTTTGATGGTAGCTTGTTCCAGTTTCATTGAAAATTATACTATTCTTAGATTTTACTTACTTCATTTTTTAGACAGAAGCCTACAATGCTTGATGGACAAGTTAAGTGAAAATTTTGATTCGATTAAAAAAAAATAAAGCGGTTGTGTGAATAAAATCCAATGCAATCGTTACCGCAATCGTGTGCATAAATTTTTTCACCTCTTTTTTTGACAAGAAACTTGCGCTGCTTCAAATCAGGGTTTAAGTTAATCGAAACATTAAATCATCCTCAATTAACTCGATTTTCGTCAATTGTTGATTTTTTAATAAAAGCAATAAAAAATATAATAAAACCCAGCAACAAAATTTAATCAATCTAAACTCAAACACCATGAAAATTTTAAAGAAAATCGGTTTGGCTTTGGCAATGTTTCCGGCGCTTTTCGCCTGCGAAACCTATGAAATGCCTCCGATCATCCCTCAAACGGGAGCAAATGTGTCGCTACCTGCTACCACGACTTTCACACTTGTGAAAGCAAATGCAGACAAGAGCACAGTAGACTTTACCATTACCGCAGCTGATTTTGGTACTTCGGGTACCATCAAGTACGAACTACAGATGGACCTTCCAGGTGCAAAATTCGCTGCTCCTGCTAAATTGGGAGAGTCTGAATCCAATGTGATCAAAGTGAATGTTGCTGAGTTTAACAAGGCACTTCTCGCTAAGAAATTGCCTTTTGGAGTAGCTGCCAACGTGGAATTCCGCGTGAAAGCAACGATCAACCAACCACTTTCTCCAATTTTTGGTGCGACTGCTGTGTATAAAGTAACTCCATTTGATGCGACTGTCGAGATGCCAATTCTTAGAGTCCCTGGTGATTACCAAGGTTGGGATCCATCCAACTCAAAAACAGTTTTGTATTCTGAAAACATTGATACTAAGTATAAAGGCTTTATTCATGTTATTGGAGGCTCAAGAGCTTTCAAATTTACTGAAGGACCAAACTGGGATAAGAACTGGGGTGATTCCAATGATGACAAAGTCTTGGAAGCAGGCGGAGGAGATATCAAAGTAGCAGCTGATGGAACTTATGAAATCAACGTAGATCTAGGTCCAAAAACATACACCGTTGGTCCAGTAAGACGTTGGGGTATTGTAGGTGATGCTACTGCAGGTGGATGGGATACAGATACGCCAATGAATGTATTTGACAAGACTACCAACTCTTTGAGAATTACTACTGACCTAAAGGCTGGAAAATTCAAATTCAGAGCAAATAACTCTTGGGACTTCAACTACGGTGGTAGCGGTGGAAACTTGACTGCCGGCGGAGCCGACATTGTTGTCGCTGCAGCAGGTAACTACACCATCACCTTCTTCCTAGGACCAAAAGGTGAAGCCAAGTACACACTTGTTAAAAATTAAGGATCTAATCCTACTTAAATTAGTTTCATTCCAGTAGTTTTAACCGGCATTCGAGCGTGATTCGGATGCCGGTTATTTATTCAACCCCATTCTTCATGACCGCATCTTTAAGAATCCTATTTTTTTTAAGTTTTAGTCTCTTTTTTGGAGTTCAGGCGATAGCTCAAGTGACTACTGAGCCAGCCATTCCAAATGCAGGGGCACCCGTAAAGATCATTTACGATGCTTCCAAAGGAACCACAGGATTGAAGGATTGCAATTGTGATGTTTACATCCACATTGGAGCAGTGACGGCAGGCCCTGCATCGACTACCTGGAATATTGTGCCCTTTCAGTGGGGAACGGCTGCTTCGGCGGCCAAAATGACCAAAGTAACTGGTCAACCCAATATTTATACCTACGAGCTAACACCCAACTCGTTTTTCACCAACCCCAACAACCTCACCATTTACCGTCTGGGTCTAGTATTCCGAAATGCGGACGGAACCAAAGAAGGGAAGACCAGTTCCAATACTGATTTTTTCGTA
>CANGZP010000012.1 GCA_947458475.1 Cyclobacteriaceae bacterium
AAAAGGGTTTTTATGATTCAACGATACGAAATAAACCAAAAAATTAATTAGACCAATAGGGGTGTCTTTAATTTTTTTTCAAATCTTAAAACTTCTAGAGAAGGGTTTGCAGCAATCCACTTTTCTCTCAATAAGTTAGCCCAAACCTGCAAGTAAAAAATCACATCCTCTCTAGAATTTTTATTTAGCGAATCTCTTCTGCTTTTTTCAATTTTTGATAGAATTTCCGGATCGGACAGACGTTCAAGATGACCTAAATCAACTAAAGTAAGTCCTTTCTCCAGCATTTTGGAAACGATTAAATCAATGGGATAGCCACTACTTGGACAATAATCGATGAGCTGTTCATTCCAATCGCCATGGCGCTGCATGGCATATTGATGAATTTGTGCCTTTGAAAATGGGGTCAACTCTTGAGCTAAATTTCCGCAATTACAAGCGCCCATATGTCCCCATTGGTAAGAGGCACCTTGTTGTAATTTGGATGCGGTTCGCTCCAATGCTGCAATTAATTCTGGGGTAGCTGTTGCCATGTTTGTTTTTCGATAAAACCTGATTTTGAGCAGATGGTTTTCGTTTCAGCAATCAAATTTGATGTACTCTAAATTACTTTAGATTTTGATAAATTCAGTATATAAGTAACCTAGTCAGGAAAATTTTTCTTTTCCCCGAAGTAGATCAAAAAACAAAAGGAAATCTGAGGCAAGGCTATAGAAAGGATAGGTGAAGGTGGCAGGCTTATTTTTTTCAAAAAAGAAGTGGCCTACCCAAGCAAATCCATAGCCAATTACTGGAATGGCCGCTAACCAAATGTATTGCGCCATTGCGATGGCAGTTACCAGCACCACCAAAACCAATCCTGTGCCTATAAAATGAAGAACGCGCGAGGTAGGGTTTTGATGTTCAGTTAAGTAATAAGGATAAAACTCTTTCAAAGAGCTGTACTTCTTTTCCATGGTCAGTTAGTTGGGTTGAAATTAAATTCAAGAAAGGTATTTGTTGTCTTTTCTATTGCTTTAAGTGTGATTTTTGTCTTGCTCTTAGGTGTCGCCACCTCTGTTACGCCCGTCAGCGTCATCAAGTATTTGTCTTGCTTCGGTTCAATTACATCGAGAATAACCTGAAGCAAGGCATATTTAGTGCTAGTCACTTGGGAATTGAAGTTTCCCATCATGGGATTAAACAGCCAAGGGTCATACATGCGCATGCCCCAAAAAGGATAGGGATTCATGTTATTTACGCGCTCCCGCTGTCTCAAATCCTCGTTTGAATGGTAGCGGATCACCAAATCGGGTTGCTTCGCGTCGTAAACAAACCCAGCAGCTAGCAATTGTTCCTCTAGTGCTTCTTGCACTTGCTGGTCTAATTTGGGGTCTGAAAAGCCTGCAATCCCCAATTCTTTGTTGACCAGTACATAGCTTCGGTAGGTTTTTTGAAAAGGGATTTCTCTGTTTTCCACAAAAACCTCTACCGAACTGCAAGCAGAAAGCAGCCCAAGTAGGCAGATGAAACAAAAATGGAAAAATTTGGACCGGTACAGGCACAGATTTCTTTCTTTTAACGGCATGTGGTGAAGTTAATTTATCTTTTTCACGAAAAAAACACGGGTATTCCAAAGAATGTGTTTTTGCCTACCACTTCTAATGTTATTTTTGACAAACTATACCCATGAGCAGACCTGATTTTGACGATATCTATATGGAATTGGCGGTTAATCTCGCCAAGAGATCACATTGCATCAAAAAGCATGTGGGTGCTGTATTGACAAAAGATACGCGGATTATTTCCATTGGCTACAATGGTCCTCCGGCAGGCACGCACAACTGTGATGTGGAATTTCCTAGTGAAGGCTGTGCGCGCGACTCCAAAGGAAGTTGTTCCTTGGCCTTGCATGCCGAACAAAATGCAATCTTGTATGCAGTAAAGAACAATACTTCTGTTGAGGGATCTACACTTTATGTGACTTTATCTCCCTGCCTTGCTTGCGCTCGAATTATTTTTTCGATGGGAATTTCTAAGGTCGTTTACCTCTTCTCTTATGCTGAATACAAGGGAATTGGCTCGGATGAAGGAGTAGATTTTTTGGCAAAATTTGGTGTAAAAGTGCAGCGCTACTCCAAAAAATTGGAAGTAAGTGATCTATTGATCTAAATAAAATTTACTTCTGCTTGGAGTTGAATCCCAAATTTCTCCATTACTGAAGCTTGGATTTGTTCCGATAGGCTTTTGATTTCCTCCCCAGACCCGTTTCCATAGTTGACAAGCACTAGCGCTTGCTTGGCGTGAACTCCGACTTCACCGATGCGTTTGCCTTTCCATCCCGCTTGTTCGATAAGCCATCCCGCCGCTACTTTTACTCCTTCCGAACTAGGATAGCCTGGAAGGGTAGGGTATTGTGCTTTCAATTGCTCATATTGACTATTCGGGATGGTAGGGTTTTTGAAAAATGAACCGGCATTTCCAATTTCTTTGGGATCAGGAAGTTTGGATTGGCGGATTTGGATCACTGCATCGCTCACTTCACGAAGTGTAGGGTGTTGCACTCCATTGGCTTGAAGGACTTCTTGAATTGCACCGTAATCTAAACGGAACGCAGGTGTTTTGGACAATTGAAAGGTGACGGATGTAATTACATATTGATTTTTGAGAGATTGCTTGAATACGCTTTCTCTGTAGCCAAACTGGCAAGCGTCTGCATCAAAGGAATGAATTTCTAAAGTATCTCGATGCATGGCTTGAAGGCTGTGAAACACATCTTTGATTTCTACGCCATAGGCCCCAATGTTTTGCATGGGAGATGCACCTACAGTGCCAGGAATCAAGGAAAGATTTTCCAATCCGGCCCAGTTTTGAGCGATGGAATGGAGCACTAGATCATGCCAAACCTCACCTGCACCTACTTCAACCCAAAGGTACTCTGCATCTTCTTTAATGACCTGTATCCCTTTGATTTCTAGTTTGATGACTAGTGCTTCAACATCCTGTGTGAGTAAAATATTGCTTCCTCCACCAAGAATTAAAACAGAGGATTCTTTTTCTTTTGCTGCAATTAACCCCGATTTTAATTCGGCCAAAGTACCTGCCCTTGTGAAAAATTTCGCCTTTTTGTCAATTCCAAAGGTGGTAAAGGGTTTCAAAGAAATGTTTTCTTGTATCTTCATGGGCCAAAACTTCTCCTGCGAATTAAAGAAGATTTTATGCCATTGTGAAATGGAATTGTTGAAGCAACTACTTAAATATGAAAGAAATTAGTATTCACGGAGTTAAAGTGAAGGCTGGAGAAAAAGCTGATATTAAAATTCCAATCGCTAAACTTCCCACCCATACTGTAATTGATCTACCCATTTTTATCCGATCCTCTCCAATTGAAGGTCCAGTAGTGCTGATCAGTGGTGGCGTTCATGGGGATGAAATAAACGGGATTGCTACAGCTAAGAAACTTTTGGAAGCATTTGATCGAGAGTTAGAATTGATCCGTGGTGCAGTAATTGTCATTCCTCTGGTAAATATTTATGGGTTTCTATCCAATAGCCGGACTTTTCCAGATGGACGAGACTTGAATCGCAGTTTCCCAGGAAGTAAAAAAGGTTCACTTGCTTCCCGTATTGCCCATATCCTGAGTGAAGAGATCCTGCCATGGATTGATTTTGGAATTGACTTCCACACGGGAGGTAGAATGATATCTAATCACCCTCAAATTCGGGTCGATTTCAAGGATAAAGTAGGCGTAGAATTAGCCAAAGCCTTTGGAACACACTATGTAGTGCATTCGAAGCACATTGATAAATCCTTTCGGAAAACGGCCTACAAAGGTAAAAAACACCTGTTGGTGTACGAAGGAGGGGAATCGATGCGCTTAGATCCCTATGCGATTGAAGAAGGGATTTCGGGGACTAAACGACTGCTGCATCATTTGGAGATGGTTCATGCGCCTCAAATCCCACAAGCCACCCTTGTTTTGAAGGATAGCAGCTGGATTCGTGCCAAAGCATCTGGCATATTCTCCTGTATTGCACAGCTAGGTGCTTTTGTCCGCAAAGGTGAATTGCTAGCCACCATTTCTGATCCCTATGGTCAGGTCGTGGTCACTGTACTTGCCACAAGTACAGGTCACCTGATCGGAGTCAATAACAATCCTGTGGTGAACGTAGGAGATGCTTTGCTCCATATTGGTGAGGAATAAACATCACTTCATCATATAACCAAAAAAAGGTCCCGCATTTACGAGACCTTTTTGCTTAACTGAAGTAGGTTTTTAAGCCTTCTAATTTTTCAAGTAATACTTTCTCTATTTTTCTGTAATCATCTGTATTTGAAATAGTTGTATTTACAGAAAAATAGTACTTAATTTTTGGTTCTGTACCAGAAGGTCGCGCAGAAATTTTGCTTCCATCAGCCAGGTAAAACTGCATCACATTGGATTTATCCAAATTCAATACCTCTACTTTTTGTGTTTTTGGATAGTGGATGCTGGCATTTTTCACATCGTAAATCTTCTCTACAGCGGATCCATTCATTTCTACCGGAGGATTGGTTCTAAACTGATTCATTAACTGTTGAATCTGTTCCGCACCATCTTTTCCCTTCTTAGTCACCGAAATGAGGGCTT
This sequence comes from Cyclobacteriaceae bacterium, assembly GCA_947458475.1. Lineage (GTDB taxonomy): Bacteria > Bacteroidota > Bacteroidia > Cytophagales > Cyclobacteriaceae > Algoriphagus. The sequence continues at coordinate 4,610 of CANGZP010000012.1, forward strand.
CCTTGTAAAATCCAAAACGCTGGTAAACCTCTGCTAGCACGGCAAACACGGTTTTTCCTTGCGTTTTGTAGTAGGCTACTGCTTCTGCTACAAGTGCGCAGGCGCTGACGCCATCTTTATCGCGGACGAAGTCACCCACCAAGAAGCCAAACGACTCTTCCCCGCCAGCAATAAACGTTTCTTTTCCTTCTTTCTGAAGAATGATGGAAGCGATATTCTTAAATCCAGTAAGGACATTGTAGCATGGTATACCGAAGCCTTCTGCGATTTTATTGATCAGCTCTGTGGTCACGATGGTATTGACCATGAAATCAGTTGATTTGGCAAGTCCTAGCTCTTTACGGCGGGAGAGCAAGTAATACACCAGGAGCGCTCCTGTTTGATTCCCATTGAGCAATTCATATTCTCCAAGTTCATTGGGTACTACCGCGGCATACCGATCTCCATCTGGGTCACAAGCAAGAACCAGCGCTGCACCTACTTTTTGACCCAAAGCCACCGCTAGCGTGAGTGCTTCTGCTTCTTCAGGATTGGGGTAGATTACCGTAGGAAAGTTGCCGTCGGGTTCAGCCTGCTCCTTGACCACTTGGATATTTTCAAATCCAAAAGCTTTTAGTGCTGCAGGAACCATTTTGCCAGAGGCTCCATGGATTGGAGAAAATACAATAGGCATTGATTTTTGAGCCTTTATCGCATCTTTCGAAAGGCTTAGTTCTTTTGCTCGTTCGAGGTAGATCGCATCAAAGTCTTCCTCTATGTAGTGAATTAGCTCATCTTGCTTGTTCCAATTCACTTGCTCGAAAGAAGTGATTTTTTGAACTTCTTTGATGATGTTGGTATCGTGTGGAGCTACTACTTGTGCTCCATCTTCCCAATAGGCCTTGTAGCCGTTGTATTCCTTGGGATTGTGTGAAGCAGTAATCATGACCCCAGACTTGCATCCAAAGTGCCTTACCGCAAAGGAAAGCATTGGAGTAGGACGCATTTCTCTAAAGTACATCACTTCGATGCCATTTGCAGTAAATACATCCGCAGTCGTTTTAGCAAATAAGGTGTTATTGATTCTGCTGTCGTGTGTGATGGCTACCTTTATTTTCTCACCAGGGAAACTGGCGATCAAATAATTGGCTAGGCCTTGTGTAGCCATTGCCACCGTGTAGACATTCATCCGGTTGGTTCCCACACCCATCAAACCACGCAATCCTCCAGTACCAAACTCCAAATCTTGGTAGAATGAATCCACCAACTCTGTGGGATTGCTTGCAATCAATTGTCGGATGCTTGCTTTGCTTTCCTCATCGATTGAACTTGCTAACCAGCTTTCAGCCTTTTTTAAAATGGACGGATCAATGCTACTCATGGGATTGAAAAATTAAGTTTAGTACTTCAAGTTAATAAAATTGTTGTGGAGAGCCAAGGCATAGAATACCCTATAGCTGCCTTCTAAACAAGGAATTATAGATTGCCTCTCAATTGCTGTTCACGCTCTATCGATTCGAATAAAGCTTTGAAATTTCCTTTTCCAAAGGAAGTAGCTCCTTTTCGCTGGATGATTTCAAAGAATAAGGTTGGACGATCCTGAACAGGTTTGGTGAAAATTTGGAGTAAATAGCCTTCCTCATCACGATCAACCAAGATATTTAGCGCTTTCAAAGGCGCTAGGTCTTCGTCTATTTTGCCCACTCGATCCAGTAAATCATCGTAGTAAGAGCCTGGAACTTCTAGAAATTCAACCCCTCTTTTCCTCAACTCGCCAACCGTATGGATGATGTCATAGGTAGCAATGGCAATGTGCTGCACTCCGGGCCCTCCATAAAAATCGAGGTATTCTTCAATCTGAGATTTTTTCTTGCCTTCAGCAGGCTCATTGATGGGAAATTTGATGTATCCGTTGCCATTGGATACCACCTTGGACATCAAGGCTGAATACTCCGTGGAGATGTCCTTGTCGTCAAATGTTAGGAGCAATTTGAATCCCATCACGTCCTCATAAAAACTAACCCAACGATTCATGTCACCGAGCGCCACATTTCCAACACAGTGGTCGATGTATTTTAATCCAATTGGCTCTGAGGAATAGCTGCTCTTTCGAGGGAGATAACCTGGCAAAAAGGCCCCTTGGTAGTTTTTGCGCTCTACGAAGGTGTGAATGGTGTCCCCATAGGTTTGGATGCTCGCTACTTTTACCTCACCATGTTGATCCTGGAGGGTTTTTGGAGCTTCTGCTGAAACAGCTCCTCGGCTTGTTGTTTCTTTCCAGGATTTCTCCGCATCATCCACCCAAAGCGCCAAAACCTTTACTCCGTCCCCATGTTTGCGAATGTGATCGTTGATGGGGTGATCAGCTGAAAGGGGGGAAGTCAGTACAAGACGTATTTTTTCCTGTTGTAATACATAGGAAGCCCGATCTTTCATGCCGGTTTCTGGACCTGCATAGGCGATTAATTCAAAACCGAATGCATATTGGTAAAAGAGTGCACTCTGCTTGGCGTTGCCAACATAGAGCTCCACATAATCGGTGCCATTGATGGGGAGGAAGTCTTCAGTCATGGGTTGTATTTGGGTTAATTCAAGGTTCAAAGGTAAAAAAGTCCAGTCAAAATATTTCCGATTGGTGCTGACTATTCTTGAGAGTTTTGATTCGAATACACACTAATCCAAGCCATCAGTAAAAAGGAAATAGCCCAAGTTCCGTATACCGGATGGAAGCAGCAAAGGAAAATCAAGAAATAGTAAATCGGTGCCAGCACAAATCCAACCAAAAACTTCCAGGTACTTGTAAATACGTCATCTTCCATCTTAGGAGCGATGACAAACAACCAAATCCAGTATAAGGGAAGGTGGAAGATCTTCATCAGTTTGTTTCGAAATGCAGCAAAAGATTTTACTTGATAGGTTGCAGGCTTACCGGAAAGAAAGAGGTCGACCTCTAGTTTACTGGTCAAATCAACTTGATTGGATATGAGATTAGCCAAGGTTTCGGGATAGATTGCATCTGGAATGTCCACTACCAAAGTTTTCAATGCCTGCTCCACTTGTTTGGTTAGTTTGAGTGCCTGAGTAGGATCTGGGTCTACTGGAATGCTTTTACCAAGGGTGATGCGAGCCGTCCCTGCAGATTTTTTGTGGGCGCTATATTGAATGCCTATAGGTACTACAACTGGTTGAAGTTCAGGACACTGTGCTAATGCCCCGTAAGCCATTCGGGTGAATCCTTTGCTTAGCGGCCGAATGTTCCGTACCAAACTATGGTTGCCTTCCGCAAAAATCAGCACAGATCCGTTTTGCTGTAGGACTTGATTTGTTTTCTGAAAAGTTCTTTGGTTTTGAGGAATGGTAGAAAAACCATCCAAAACACGGTAAACAGGTAGCATTTGAATTAGATTCAATAAATAGGCTGCTATGGGATTTTTAAATACAGCTGCGCGAGTCAAAAAATAGGGTCGAATCGAAATATGAGTAGCCACCAATAAGGGGTCAATTAGCGCATTTTGATGGTTTGCTACCAAAATAAGGGGCTGATTTTTGGGAATGTTTTCAAGTCCTTCCACCACGATTTTTTTGTAATAGATATGTAAACCTATTTTAAGTAAAAATCGCAAAGTCGTGTAAATCAATGATCTCATGCGTACTTTTTCCAAATGCTGGCCAAGATGATTCCAGAGATAAGGTGCCAAATTCCCCACCAGGCGGTAATCAATGCCATTCCCCCAAGTCCCGAGAAGAAACTAAAAATCAGGACAAGCCCAAGTCCGGAATTTTGAATTCCTGTTTCGATGGCAATGGTTTTCACATCTTTACTTGGCAATCTCGCTAGTTTGGCCGTAAAAAAACCGCTAGCCAAAGCGACAAAGTTATGTCCCAATACCCAAAGGAAGATGGCGCCGATGTAAGCGAGAAACAGTTCGTAATTGCCAAGCAGCGCAAGCAAGACCAAGGCGCCAAAAATAACGATGCTGAGTGGTTTAATGACTTTTGCCAATTTTTTGGCCAATTCTGGAAATTTAGATGTAGTCAATATCCCAAGCAACAAAGGAATACCCAAAAGTAAAATTATGGTCAAGAATACATTTAAGCTGTCCAGTCTTACTTCTTGAAGGAGTTGCGCTGCAGGGGGGTAATTACCTGCCCAAAAAGAAAAGTTAAATGGGGTTAGAAAAATAGCAGCAACACTCGATACGGCTGTTAAACTAACTGAAAGTGCGATATTCCCCTTGGCAAGGCTGGTTAAGAAATTGGAGACATTTCCACCTGGACAAGCTGCTACCAAAAACATACCTAAGGCGATGCTTGGAGGCGGGTTGAGCAGTGTGATTAACACCCAGGTAAGAAAAGGCAAAACAAAAAACTGGGAAAAGATGCCAATGAGAAAGCCTTTCGGGTTTTTGGCAAGGTATTGAAAATCTGCCCATTTCAACTCCAAGGCAACTCCATACATGATGATAGCAAGTGCAATATTGAGCCCAAGCAGGTTGTCTGGAGAAAAATTGAGTTGGATTGAATCTAGTGCATCGGGTGAAGCCATTGCCCTAAAATCATGCTATTATCGGAAAAATCAAAATTGCTGTGGAAGGTAGAATTGATTTTGATTCGCTAAATCGGATTAATTCTCTTCCACCTTTCCGATTCCGCTTACTTCTTTTTTGAGGATTCGTGGATTTCCGGAATAGCTTACTTTTCCTATCCCGTCTACTACCAAAGAAAGATCGCCCGTACAGTGAACTTCTACATTTCCTATGCCTGAGCTATTTATTTCCATGTCTTTAACGATAAGGTTGGCTGCATCCAGGTTTCCAACACCATTGTTGGTAAAAATGGCTCGATTTGCCTTGCCTTGAAGATGGATATTGCCTACCATATCAAAATTGGCATCGATTTGTTGCGCATCCAAGTCAAGCTCTAGGTTTCCAACACCTGAACCAATCAGACGAATATCACCTACCTTAAAAGTTCCCTGAGTTTTTACATTACCTACGCCATCGTACTTCAGTTCTTTCAGATTTTTTAAACTTAGGTTTATTCTGAGTTCATTTTTGTCAAAAAAATTATCCTCTAAATTCTCTTCCATAGAAAGTGTAAGCAAATCCCCGTCTTGATCTATCAACAGTTTTTTGATCATACTTTCATCACCCACGACTTCAATGGATTCCTGGTCCGATTGGGTGATTGTCAAATTGAATACTCCATCAATCTGTAGGCGAGTGACTCCAGATAGATTTTTTTTCTCTTGAATAGAAGTTGTTGAACTATTCGAATTTTTCTCATCACAAGAGATAGCGAGTAACAACAAAGGAATCGCGAGGAATTGGAAGATAGATTTCATAGCATGTTGGTTTAAAGAGTAGTAAGCCAAAAATAGACCAAAACAAAAATTGCCCTTTCAACAGCTTAATGCTGCTTTTCTCTCAATTGTCTGTTCGTTAATGAACAAGTAAAACCCAATTTGTCCACTTTCGAATGCGTTTTTTTAGGAAAAAGAACCTTCAATCGCCTGTTTAAAATTCCCATCGGGTAAATACCCCGTAATTCTCTCGAGCCACTTTGCTTGATCCATAGGCATCAAAATTTGCACCTAATCCAAAACCCAAGGGGCCTTTTTTGAGACCTGCACGGAGGTAGAGAAAACTTCTGTTGTGAGCCCCTTCCGCCATGCCCTGATTGTAAGTCAATTGGAGACGACTGTATATGGACCATTTTTCGTTGAGCGCGGGTTTGTATTCGTAAAGACCGAAAAACTTTACATTCTGAGCGCTGCTCAATTGGTAAGAAAGTACGCTAATGGCTAGAATTTCTTTAGTTGCCTTGCTATGGGTGAGCCCAACGGTTGTTCCAAAACCGGCAACTGAATTTGCTTCGCCGCCTGCTGCAAGTGAGAAACCTGATTTACCCAAAGCATAGTTTACTTGAAAGGGAATAACTACCGAATCGCCAAGTTTCTTTCCTTTGCCATAATTTTCAGAAAACACCGCTATCGCCAATACACTAAACTTGCTAGTTGCAGTGAAATTTCGTTTCATCACCAGTTGATAATCCATACGATCCTGGCCAAACATTACTTCCATAGGAAGGGGAGGAATAGGTGCTTGGGCTTTTAAAGAAAAGCTAATCAAAAGAAAAAACAAGAGGGTAATAGTTCCTCTAGAGACAAGGAAGGATAAATGTTTCATTTTTTTGAATTACAGGTATTGGTTGTGTACTATTCACCTATTCCACCCTTAGGAAGTTAATCCAATTCCCTAAGATCTACTGGAACCACTCGAGATACTCCTGCTTCAATCATCGTGATCCCATAAATAATGTCTGTACTAGCCATCGTTCGCTTGTTGTGTGTGACGATGATAAACTGACTTTCTGCGCTGAATTTTTGAATGATCTGGTTGAACTTGTCAATATTGGCATCATCCAGAGGGGCGTCCACTTCATCAAAAATACAGAAGGGTGCAGGTTTCAGGAGGTAAATCGAGAATAGGAGAGAGGTAGCAGTTAAGGTTTTTTCGCCTCCACTAAGTTGATTAATCGTCAAAGGACGCTTTCCCTTGGGCTTGGCCATGATTTCGATGGCAGACTCCAGAGGATTATCTGGATCTACCAAAGTAAGGTCGCAATCGTCTTGCTCTGTAAAGAGCGAACGAAACACGCGAACAAAGTTTTCTTTGATCTTGCCAAAAGCATCCAAAAAGGTTTCTCGAGCAACTAGGTCAATTTCCGAAATGGTGGATAAAAGGGATTCCTTGGCTTTGTTCAAATCCTCTTTTTGAGCGGTTATGAAATCGTAACGGATTTTTATTTCATCGTATGCCTCCATAGCCATAGGATTGATCGGGCCTATTTTGTCCAGTCTTTCTTTCTGCTTCTGTACCAATTCTTTTAAATCCTCTTCCCTGAACGCTTCAAACTCAGCATCTACTAGCGGATTTTCTGCCATCAAGTCTTCCAAATCTATCTCAAACTCAACATTGAGTCGTTCCTTCATGCCCGCCATTTTAAGACGGACTTCATTTATTTGGTTTTGTAGAACCAAGACCAAGTCGTCGTAATTCTCTTTGGTTTTCTGCAGCCCTCGAATTCGGGTATCTAGCTCGTCAATTTCACCTCTACCTCCATAGTAGCTTTTCTCTGCTTCTGTAACGCCTAATTCAATCCCTTCTTTTTCAGTGTACAACTCTATCAACTCCTCATCCTTTACTTCATTGGTATCGAGTAGGGCTTTTATTTCAGCATCCAACTGGCTCAATTCTGTTTGAGACTTCTCAATTCTATCTTTGGAACTCTCGAATGCTCCCTGTTTGAACTCGATTTCCTGTTCGGCACTACTTACTCGATTGAGTTGCTGGATGTACGTGATGTTTTCTTGATTGAATAGCTGGGACTTCTCTGTCAGGATCTTGGAGACCAGCTCCAAATCTGCGGTCACTTGCTCAAGCTGCTCATTTAAACCCTCAAAAAGAGCCTTTTCTTTTTCTAGTTGAGGTTGAATTTCCTCTAAGCTCTCTTCAATGGCAGCGATTCGAGTCAAAATGTCTTCGCGCTTGTTTGCATTGGAATTGAGCAATTCAGCCAACTGCTCCTTTTTGGTACGCACTGAAACATACTCAGAGTTCAACTCTTGAAGTCGTGCTTGGCTTTCTTCCAAGGCCTTCTTGTAGCTCAGCTCCTTCAGTTTAGTTAATTCCCCAAGCCTGAGATCCAAGTTGGCCCGAGAGCTACTTACTTTTTTATGAAGTTCTTTGATCTCTTTTTCTAATTTTTCAAGATTCTTGGCTCTACCGATTCGCTTGCCCTCAAATAAGCCCACTGAACCACCGGATAGCGAAAACTTCTTTTTGATGTATTTGCCAGACTCAGCCAAAAACACCCCCTCTTTTTGGCTAGGAAAATCAGGGTAATCTCCTTGAACGATGTAGACATTGTCCAGAATAAAATTGATTAGACGGCTGTATTTGACATCAAATTCAATGATTTCGGTGGCAGCGATGGCGTTAGGAAAGAGCTGCGCTTGGCTGGGTGAAAACTGTTCAAAATGCTCCAGAATAAAAAAATTGGCCTTACCTCTTGCAGCATCGCTCAATAATTGGATAGCAGAGATAGCTTCTACCTCCGTATCGACTACATAGTAATTGAGGTAGTTTTCCAGGTAGTTTTCAATCGTCACCCGGTATTTTTCATCCGTAGTAAGTAGGTCGGAGAGGAGGGGTACATCCTTGCCCCAGCTTTGGTTTTTTTTCAAAAACTTGATGGCCTCAGGAAAGCCTTCCAAGTTTTCAACCAAAGATTTGGTAAGGTTGTACTCATTGGTTTTCGAATCAAGTTTTCTGGAGATCTGGGTGAGTTCCTCTCGAATCATTTCGACAATTCGGTTGGTCTCTTCTACTTTTTGATCCTGATCCTCCTGTTTTTGTTTGAGTATATCAAAGGCTTGCTGTGCCTCTTCCAATTGGGTTTTTACTCGCGCAAGATTCTCCTCAAAGTCTACCAAGGAGGCTTCCTGGGAACTGTCATCTGAGGAGGTTCGCTCCAATTCTTGTTTTAAGGTAGACCATTGAATTTGCTTGATTTCTACCTCTTTTCCTGCTTGGTAAACTCGGTCTTTGATCTGGGCAACTTCCTGACTCAGTGCTTTATGTTGTTCTTGCTTTGCCGCCGTATTCGTTTTTTGAAGATCATAATCTTCTCGCAGCTGCGCTACGAGCACTTCTTTTTCAGCTAGAATTTTTTCAGCACCTTCCTTCTCTTGTTCTAGAGAGCGAATTGCAAATGCAGCTCGCTCGTTGGACTTACGATCTTGATCAATTTGTTCGCGAAGTGCTTGGGAACGGTCTTCTAAAAATCGGAGGCGCTCATTTTTTATCCGTTTGTCTGATTCAAAGGTTCTTATTTTGTTGACTTGCTCGTTGAGTGCTTTTTGACGAGAGGCCAACAACTTTTCTTTTCCAATTAAATCTGCTTTAGCGGCACTTAACTGGGCTTCGAACGATAAAATTTGTGTTTGAATTTCCAGTTTGTGATCGGATTCCTCTTGTATTTTGGATTGTGCATCCACCAATGCCAGTTGAAGTTGTTCCAAAGACTTCTTTGCCAAGTTGATGCTTGCAATTCGGTATTCCGCTTTTATTTCAAAGTATCGAGAAGCTTGTTTGGCTTGTTTTTCAAGAGACTTTAGGTTTTTATCAATTTCAAAAAGTAAATCTTCAACACGGGAAAGGTCTGCATCCGTGTCCTCCAGCTTTCGTAAGGTTTCGCGCTTACGATTTTTAAACTTGGAAATCCCAGCAGCTTCTTCAAAAAGTTCTCTACGAGAGTTATTCTTATCATTGAGTAACTCATCGATCATTTTCAGTTCGATGATAGCATAGGAGTTGGAATTGATTCCCGTGTCTAGGAATAGGTTGGTGATGTCTTTCAACCTGCAGGTGACCCCGTTGATTTGATATTCACTCTCTCCACTTCGGTAATACCTACGCGTGATGGTTACGTGTGTGTATTCTGTGGGTAATAAATTTTTGGTATTTTCGAACGTGAGGGATACCTCTGCTAAGTTGGTGGGTTTTCGATTTTTGGTCCCGTTAAAAATCACGTTCTCCATTTTATCAGAGCGAAGCATTCGAGATTTTTGTTCGCCCAAAACCCAACGGATAGCATCAACAACATTGGATTTGCCGCAGCCGTTTGGTCCCACCACACCGGTGATGCCCTTGTCAAAGTGGATGACCATTTTGTCTCCAAAACTTTTGAAACCTTTGATTTCCAGCTTGCTAAGTAGCATCGGTGATTTTAATTGGGATTAAGGGTTCAAAATAGCTTGAATCTAGGATAATGGCAAAAAAAAGGATGAAATCAACTCATTTTCAACATATAAAATCCAATGGTGGAGATGAAAACAAAAAAGGTGAATTCTTTTTTACAATTTTTTGAAGTACCTTGACTTCATGGATTTAGGTCAAATCATTTATGCTGTGGCTATAGTGGCCTATTTTCTGTATCGTGCGAGTTCCAAAAAGAAGGATTCTATCCCTCCAGATGCGGAATCAACTTCGCCTGATTCTCCTCCCAAAGGCTTAACATTTGAGGAACTTCTACGGGAGATTCGGGATGCCCAAACTCCTAAAATCCCTGAATTGGAGCCAGAACCTGTTCCCGTTCCAAAGTCAAAGCCTTCTTTTACATTACCCAAACAAGATCGGCCAATCAGTCAACCTGTCAATTCTAGGGAAGAAGTTTTGTCCGAGGGTGTAGATTATGAATTGATTACTGTTCAACCAAAAGCAAAGCCATTTTACGCGGATTCAGAGGGTTCCAATTCGCTTGCTGAACAAAGAAGACCTATTTCGTATGAAATTGCTGAAACACGAATCAATCCTTATGCAGAATTGTTGAAAAACCCGAAGTCATTTCGAGATGCGGTGGTCGTGAGTGAAATCATTAAACCCAAACATTTTTAAGAGTTTCAGAACCTTTTTCGTTCCTAAGAGTTGATTACACGTGGGTTACAAGTTTCTCTAAACCAATTCGAAATGGAAAAAAATCAATTTTTAAAATCGGGTAGTCTTTCTGAATCAAGAAGAAAATTTTTGGAAAAAGCAGGTTTAGCTGCCGTTATCGGCTCTTTCGGAACCGCTTTTTTTACTTCATGTGTTAGTTCTGAAGAACCAGATGATACCACAACTCCGCCTTCAACCACCACTCCAAATGGGATTACCGTTTCGGGTTCAACCATACAAGTCAACCTGGCTATTCAAACGAAGCTAGCCGCAACAGGGGGATGGTTATTGATTGAAACCGCCAAAACACTAGTGGCTAATATCAATGGAACTTTTGTGGCCTTGACCTCCGTGTGTACCCACTCGGGTTGTTTTGACAGTTGGGCTTTTTCCAACAATCGCTTTACCTGTACCTGCCACAATTCAATTTTTGATACCGCTGGCAAAGCACTTCAAGGTCCTGCTACGCAGCCACTTCAAGTATATACCACTGCCGTTTCAGGCACCACACTCACGATTAACAAATAGCGATTGTCACAACGGGTCATTTCCCGCCTGGTGAATTTATTCTTGGTCTCAGTTCTTTCGTGAATTGAGACCTTTATTTTTCTCTCAAATAAATTGACAAATAGTGTCAAAATTTAGTTTAATAATTTTTACAACTGTAATTTTGGACACTAATCGTCGAAACAAATGGCCAAATCAAGTCCCATCGAGCAACAAAAGATTTTAAGGGTATTCAAATTGATTAACCTCCTTCAAAGTACCATTGGTAAGCCAGTGCATCGGTTGGCGGAGTTATTGCAAACTGACGAACGAACCATTTACAGGTATTTTAAGCTGCTGGAAGCTTTGGGTTTTGTAGTAGTAAAGGAGTTTAGCAAGTATAAAATCCAAGATCGACCTGAATACTTACCTAAACCAAGCAATGGCACTACTTTTTCAGCGGAAGAAAACCAGTGGCTCAGTAGCCTATTGGAGTCTCAGGGAAAAGGAAACGCGTTAAAGGATGCGGTTGCGCAAAAGCTGAATCTTCAATCTGGGGTGCAAGTGAGTACTGAGGATCTCTTTAAGGCCAACCTGGGTCGCTTGGTAGATTTGATTTCACAGGGCATCACAAATAAAAAGCAAATTTGGATCAAGGATTACTATTCTTTGCGAAGCGATACCGTATCGGATCGATTGGTAGAGCCCGTTGGATTTACGGCTGATTACGAACACATTCATGCATTTGAACTTGAAAGTCAATCCATGAAAATGTTTAAGATAGAGCGAATGGGAGAGGTAGTTATCGCTTCGGAAAGCTGGAAATTTGAACTTGGCCATGAACTACCCGACCAGGCCTTGTTTGGATTTACGGGTAAAGGAAAGTTTTACATCAAACTTAAGCTTAGTAAAAAAGCCTACCAGCTCATGGTAGAAGAATACCCAACTGCACGTCCCTTCATTCAAATCAAAAATCGAAATCAGTACTTTTTTGAAGGGGAGATTCCCCATCTACCAGGCTTAGCTCGGTTCATTTTAAGTCTTCCTGGTGAAGTAAAGGTGGAAGAGGGAAATGAACTCAAGGCCTATCTGACAGAACAGATTCAAAAAGGATTTTTTTAGGCTTGGTGCTCGGCCCGGAGAAGATCGTTGCTAGTCTTCACGGGATTGAAGGTCAGAATTGGAACTTCTACGAAAAGTGTGTTCCAATCAGCCATGGCTCCATTCCATAAACCTGGTAGCTCCAAAGCCTTCAATACCTTTCCATTTTTAGATTTTTCCGTGATAAATCCCGTATTCATGTCTCTAAATTGGAGCAAGTCAAATGCATTTCCTTTGTAATCACGTGTAGCACAGACCAAATCCACTGGGTTAAAATGGGTAGAGGCCTGCAAATGCGCCAAGGATTCAGGATTTGACGGGTCAATTTGGGCTGTTTCTAGAATTTGAAGGGACTGCGTTCCATCCTTTTCTTGGATCCAAAAGGGTCCGCCTCCAGGTTCGCCGGTATTTTTCACCATTCCACATACCCGAATTGGGCGATTAAGTTTGTTCTTAAAAAATGTCGCTTGATCTTCTAGGGTACCTTCTTGGATTGATTCAGGTATTATTCCTCCCAAATCTGTACGGTAAACCTGCATCGCAAATTGTACTGAACTGCTGGAAATTTCCAGATCGAGTGCTATTAAAGCTTGGAAGATGCGGGCCTGAACTTCGAGTAACCAGCCTGCAAGGGCCATTTTGTAGGTTTGGGTAATTGGCTTTAACCGATCTGGAACTACGTTGTCAATGTTTTTAATGAAAATTAAATCTGCTGAAATCTCATTTAGATTTTCCAAAAGTGCTCCATGACCAGCAGGGCGAAACAAAAGACTGCCATCTTCTTCGAGAAAAGGGGCATTCAAAGCATCTACCGCAATGGTGTCCGTAGATTTTTTTTGATGTGAAAAACTAACCTTGAATTCTAAGCCACTTTGTTGCTCAAGCTTAGGAAGATGCTTGTGTATTTCCGAGATAAATCCTGCTTCATGTTCTGGCGAAACCGTAAAATGAATTTGGACCCGATTGTCCTTGCCAACACCATACTGGATTCCTTCCACTAAATGCTCTTCGGCAGGACATCTATTTTCATCCGGATAGGCATGAAAGCGTAAAAGCCCTTTGGGTAAGTTTCCATACCCCAATCCTGAATCAGTGAGTAAGCTGGCTACTAGCTTTTTATATTCCTTTTTTTCTAAGAGGCTTGCTATGGATTCACCTTGCTGTTGGAGCTGCGCATCCAAGTCTTGGTAAAAGGCAAAATGCTGGATTTGAGAAATAAATTTCTGTGTAAATCCATCCAATTCATTTCCATCCGTTTCTAAAAATGAAAACAGGTCTTTGAACATCCTGCTGGCCGCTCCCGAAGCAGGAACAAATTTAACAAGCTCTAATTCCGAGGCTCTTTTTTCAAAATAGCTTTGGTAATCCTTCACTTGACTCTCCGACCAGACTTGTATGCCTCGAGCTGGAGTAGCTGGAGCCACCAGGCTCAAAAAGGGGAAACCTTGCTTAAAGCTTTCCAGTTGCATTTGAACTGTTCCAATTTGCTTGCCTTGTGCGGTGATTTTTTGGGAGAGAATTGCGTCCATGACTTGAATTTATAATTTGGCTCAGGATTTCAAGATAAATTACTTCCTGCTAATCCTCAACAATTGCTTAGAATTTATTTGAAACCAGAATGCGTTAGTGGGAAGAAAGAAGTTGAAATCGGATGGAATCGCCAACCTTTTTCTGAGCTAATCGAGATTGTGCATCTTCGCTAAGTTGCAGGATCCGTGGATAGCCTCCCGTAACACCTGCATCACGCATCAGGATAATGATTTTCCCCCCAGGTGTCAGCTGTACAGTTCCAGGAAAAACTGGGTTGGTAGGAAGGTCATCCAATTCGTTGGCCACCAATTCTTCCAACTGTATTCCCATTCGATTGCTCAATTTGGAAAGGTGAACCGGCTGGTCAAGGAGGATGCGCTGTTGATCAGCTGATAAAAGTGCCCAATCTGGACCCGGATAGGCATGGATAGCTTCAGGTTCAAACCAGTCCGTAGCCCATTTTGGTTTTGCTTGAAGGGCAGATTTAGATTGAGTTGGAAGGTAGTGTAAGCATTCACCCGTAGCTCGTGTTGCTGTTCCAGTGATGGATACAAAATCACTTCCTGAACCCAAGTACTTTTCGACCTGAAAGCCACCTTCAATGCAGAGATACAATCTGGCTCCAGTATGGAATGGCCCAATCTCTAGGAGATCCCCGGCATCTAGGGCAATAAGGGAAGGATTTGAAATACTTACTTGATTGACAGTAATAGCCGCAGCTGCGCCTGCTAATGCAATACGACAGGGGGCTTCAAATTTGATTTTGAGACCGGGTTGGGCCATTTCCAAGGCCACGGCTTGGCTTGGGTTTTTAAGTAAGTGGTTGGCCCAGTGATAGCTATGCAAATCCATGGCTCCAGATCTCGGGATGCCATAGTTAGACCCAAGTGCCCTTCCTTCATCCTGTAAAGAGGTTCCAGGGGGGCAACGCAAAAGTTGGGCTATTCCGAGGATGGTATTCATTGCAGGAAGTTTTTTGTATCGGCATCCTTCCAATTTTCAAATTGAGAGGCAGTAATGGACACAAATTGGATTTGCTCACCAGGTTTCGCCCAGACCGGGGCTGTTTGTTTTGGATCAAAGAAGGGCAGGGGACTTCTTCCAATACTATGCCATCCGCCAGGACTTTGCATCGGGTATATTCCAGTTTGTTTGCCTCCTATGGCAACGGATCCTGCAGGTACTGCCAGAGATGGTACACTTTTTCTGGGTAAATGAAGTTTCGGCGAAAGGCCATTCAAATAGAAAAACCCAGGTAGAAACCCAAAAAAATGAATCCGGTAAAGCCCTTGGGTATGCAATTGGATGACTTCCGCTACACTTAAATTTTTGGATTTGACAAAATCTTCCAAGTCCTGTCCGTATTCGGGATGGTAGCATACGGGAACTTGCCATACCTTTTGAGGTAGCGGCTCAGGGCTTAGGTGAAGTGTGTCTACTAGCTGTACAAATTCCTGTTGGGAGGCTAAATTTTTCCACAGCAAACTTAAACGAGTGAACCCTTGGCGAACTTCCAGAATTGTGCTCGAAAAATTAGTTTGAACATAAGTTAAATAAGCAAATTGAATTGAAAGCAACTCATCAGTGGGTTCCGCATTCCATACCAGCTCTCCTAGGATTGGGCTGATGCGTTTATAGCTAGGCTTCATGACCAATACCGTTTTCTCAAGGTTGGCAAAAAATCAAGGATGCTCGGATTGTCCCCATGAAAGCATAGTGTATCTGCTGCAATGGGTAAATATTCCCCGGTATGGCTCAGTAATTTTCCTTCAAAAATTAATCGATTTACCTGGGAATCAACTGATTCTAGAGTTTGGAGTAAGGATCCTTCCTGGCTTCGCGGACTTAATTGGTAGTTGGAAGCATAGGATCGATCTGCAAAAACCTCCAATCGAATGGGAATGCCCTTCGCCTTAGCTTGCTTTTCCAACTGGGAATGCGGGGGAACAAGCAGAGGAATGCTTGGATAATATTCCGCCAAAAAACCAGTCAGCAGACTCGCAAGCCCAGAATCTTTGGCAGCGTCATTGTATAATGCTCCATGAAATTTGATGTGATCTATGGGAATACCATGGGCACTTGCACTCGCCACAAACAAGCCGATTTGCTGAGCAATTTGTTTGATTAACTCCTCCGAAGAGATGGATAGCGAGACTCTTCCAAAATTTGCCTGATCGGGATAGGAGGGGTGAGCTCCTGCTTTTTTGTTGAATTTTTTTGCGAGATGGAGGGAGTCATCCAAACTCGCTTGAGTGCCATAATGTCCTCCACAGGCAAGACTAGCCACATCGATAAACGGGAAAATTTCTTCCTCCCAAGCAACACCCTCTCCAAGATCACAGTTGATTTGGGGAAGGAAAAGAGGTTTTTCAAGTGGATTGGAGTCAGCCATCGATCAGAGAGGTCAGCACATTTAAATTAAGATCTCGACCACTATTCCTTTGTCTGGATTTACCACTACACGAATAGGACCCTGGTTATCCTTTGTTTGAAAGACCACTACATAATTTCCATCGGTCCAAGCGGCTACTTCAGCCTTTTGCCAATCTCCCTGAATCGACTCTTTTTGAGCAGGACTTAGCGCGGTATAAGCAATATTCCGGTACACATTCAAGGGATCTTCTGGAGATTCTACGGTGCAGGAGAATAAGAGCATGCTCAGAACTGCAAAAAGAACAAGGTTGAATTTCATGGCGGTGAGGGTTTACTTCTCAAATTTGAAAAAAATTCCTTTCTTGACAAGTAGAAAAGCAAATTAGCCAGTAAGATGTCCTTGAGCTCAAAACTTCCGCAGGTTGGTACGACCATATTCACGACCATGTCAAGAATGGCGCAGGAGGAAAATGCAATTAATTTGGCGCAAGGATTTCCGGGCTTTGGTTCGGACCCCGACTTATTGGAGTTGGTGGCCAAGTATACTCGAGAAGGATTCAATCAATATGCTCCCATGTCGGGTGTTTCTGAGTTAAAACAAGCCTTGGCTGCAAAGACTCAACTGACCCAAGGCTATTTTCCTAATCCTGAATTGGAGGTGACGATTGTTTCAGGAGCCACAGAAGCCCTTTTTTCGGCTTTTACAGCTGTGGTTCGACCTGGAGATGAGGTCATTGTTTTGGAACCTGCCTACGATAGCTATGTTCCTGCAATTACTTTGAATGGCGGCATTCCTGTTTTTGTGACTTTGCAATCGCCGGATTTTTCTGTGGATTGGGAGCTCGTTGCTTCCAAGATAACTTCAAAAACCCGCGCCATTGTGGTCAATAGCCCCCACAACCCCAGTGGCTATGTTTGGAGTCAGGTGGATGTAGCTTGTTTGGCTGCACTAGTCGAGCAGCATGGCTTGCACGTCATCAGTGACGAGGTCTATGAGCACATCCTATTTGATGATAGAAGGCATATCTCTTTAGGTTCGAATCCACTTTTACGAGAGCGAACCTTCGTTTGTGGATCTTTTGGCAAAACCTTCCACGTGACGGGTTGGAAGATTGGGTATTGTATTGCACCTGAAGCCTTAAGTGTCGAATTTCGAAAGATTCACCAGTACCTGACTTTCAGTACGGTGACACCCATTCAATATGCCCTAGCGGAATACCTAGACCATCCGAATCGTTACCTTGACTTACCGGCCTTTTACCAAAAGAAACGCGATTTATTTCTAGAAGGCTTGAAAACTACCCCTTTTACCTTTCAAGCGAGTCAAGGAAGTTTTTTCCAGTTGGTATCCTATGCACATCTTAGCAATAAATCCGATGTGCTGCTAGCCGAACAGATGACTCGGCAACTGAAGGTTGCCTGTATCCCCGTATCCGTGTTTTATTCGGATAGGCAGGATGATCAGGTGCTCCGCTTCTGCTTTGCCAAAAAAGAGGAAGAGTTAGAAGAAGCCTTGCGTCGAATTCAACAAATAGAAACTCTTTTTTAAGTTTAGTAAATTATTGAATATTAATTAATTGTATAGTTTAAAATTAATTAAAACTTAAAATCATGACTCACCTATGAAAACCTGGATTTTTTTCTTGTCTTTTTTAGCTTTTGCAGGGATTTCTAGGGCACAAGAAGTAGCGTTTGAGCAGTGGAAAATCAAGCGAACAGCTGAGTTGACAGGGGAAGATGGCTGGCTCAATTTAGCAGCATTATTCTGGATGGAGGTTCATTCACCTTACTTGGAAGAGGCAAACTCTACACTTGGCTTTGCAGAAAAGGTGGGTTCTACTACCTTGGGAAAGTTTGAATTTGGACAGGATTCGGTATGGTTTGTGGGGATGAGTTCAGCCATACAAGAAAAAAATACCGTCCCTCCAAGCAATAGAATACTCGTTTTTCCAATGGAATACGGGTCAGGAGGAGTTTACTTCAAGAATTGGAAGTGGACGATTATTCAACGAGGAGGTAACTATGCGCTCCGTTTGCGTGACCTAAATCATCCGAATCTTCAAAATTTCACTCCTACACCGACTTTTGACTACAATTCCTCCTTTCGATTTCAGGCAAAGTTGATTCCTCGCTTCAACCAAACGATTGATATTCCAAATGTATTGGGGCAGGTGATTTCTTGGAAAGTCATTGGAGTGCTTCAGTTTGAATACGAAGGAAAGAATAATGAATTGCTGGTATTGGATGAATTGGGAAAGTTGTTTGTAATATTCGCTGATGAGACATCTGCTTTAGAAACCTATCCCACAGGCCGCTACCTGTACGTGAATCCTCCAGACTCAAGTGGTATGACTACAGTCGATTTTAATTTTTCCTACAATCCGCCCTGCGCCTACACGGAATTTGCAACTTGCCCCATACCTCCCAAATCAAATCGACTTTCCTTTGCCGTACATGCCGGAGAAAAGATGCCAAAAGGTCATTAACTGGCATAAAAAAAGGGGTAAAACCCCTTTTTTTAGCCTAGTGCTTTTCTAGCGTATTCCAAACATTTTTGAACTTCCTTGACGGCATCAGATCCTTGAGGAATTTGGTATTCCAACTCAATCGTCGCTGGGAACTCATATTTTTTCTTCCTCATCAGCTGCAGCATCTCCACAATGGGTGTATCTCCAGTTCCCCAGGCAACGTTTGCTTTTCCATTGGTGGGGGTTTTACGATCCTTGGTGTGCATGCTCAAGATTCTAGCATGATGCTTCTCAATAAGTGGGATCAAATCTGTATGTCCTGCCGCAATGTAATGTCCAGCATCTAGGTTTAATCCATTTTTGGAGCTTTGTTCAAGTGCAGTATCCCAAAAAGTAAAGGTCTCCTGCTCGTGGCCATGGTAGCCAACAGCCATTTGTTCTTTTTCTCCGATTTTGCCCAATCGCATCGTCTGGGCATCATTTGATGGATGTTCCAAAGTCACATGGCTTGCACCTAAGGCTTTTGCGGCTCTCATTCCATAGGCAACTTCCAGGTCAGAGTTGTTTGCTCCAAAGGCATTGGGTTTGAATGCATAAATTGATACCCCAGCATCTTTGTACATTTTACCAAACTGCTCAAACTTCTTCATATCCGCTCCAGCTCGCCAAGCTGCTACAGTCTTTGTATAGTCAGCACTTTGAGCTTGAAGATCGGTGAGTTCCTTTTTTTCGTCTTCGCTAAGTGCTTCCCCACGACGCTGTTTTCCACCCAATTGAAAAACTCGGGATCGATTGAAGGTTGGAGTAGGCATACCAGCAAAACTCTCGGCAGGATCACCCATCAGTTCAATCGAGGAAATGCCTGAATCCAACACATATTGAAGCGTCGCTTCAGCACTTTGATCTGCCATGGATCGAAACGAGTAGGTGATGCACCCGATCTGAACCCCTTTGATTCGAGAATTGGGTTTGCCTAAGGATTTGATTAAGGCTGGTGCTCCTTGGAGCCAAGTAGGGGCCGTAAGGACACCGGCTAATCCTAAGGCAGATTTTTGAAGAAACTCGCGACGATTTTTCATGGGCTAGATATGGGCTTTAATTTATAATTTAACAATAAATCCTGGATTGGTTCAAAGTTTTTGATTAACGGCAAATAGAAATGTATAGAGCCGGAAGTTTATGGTTCAATCTCTAAAAATTTAAAACCCTGCAGCCTTGTCGTCTCCTCTCGGATCAGCACCTCCTTCGAGTTTGCCATTGGGTAAAACGCGGATGGCATCTACTTTTCCTATGATCGGACTTGCACTTTCGTTGATCAAATAGCCACGAGATTTAAGCGTACGAAGAAGATCTGTACCAAAAGCCTTAGGTTCAAAGTTCACGAGATCAGGCAACCATTGGTGGTGAAATCTCGGAGCATTGACCGCTTCCTGCATGCTCATGTCAAATTCATAGACGTTCAAGATGGTCTGCAAGACCGAAGTAATGATGGTGGATCCTCCTGGTGTACCCACGACCATGGCTAGTTTGCCCTCTTTTTCTACGATGGTAGGAGTCATGGAACTGAGCATTCGCTTGCCTGGAGCAATGCTGTTTGCCTCAGTTCCTACTAGACCAAACATGTTGGGAACGCCAGCTTTGGCGCTGAAATCATCCATTTCATTGTTCATGAAAAAGCCCAACTCTTCAATATACACCTTCGATCCATAGGCACCGTTCAGCGTGGTGGTCACTGAAACAGCATTTCCTTCCGCATCCACAATAGAATAGTGGGTAGTTTCCATGCTTTCCGAAAAAGAAAGCTCCCCTCTAGCGATATCTGCCGATTTGCTGGCTTTTTCAAATGAAAAATTTCCCATTCTGGACTTGAGATAGGTAGAGTCAAGCAATTGATTGGTTGGGATGCTCACAAAATCAGGATCTCCCAAATAGTGATTTCGATCTGCATAGGCACGACGCTCCGCCTCCACAAGCAATTGCACATATTCAGGAGAATGGTGCCCTAGGTTGCGTAGGGGATACGGCTCTAGCATTTTTAGGATTTGGCCCAAAGTAATTCCTCCAGAACTGGGAGGTGCCATGGAGATCACTTTCAGGTTTCGATACGGGAAAACAATGGGATCTCTCCAGACAGCTTTGTATTGGGTTAGGTCCTTTTTGGAAATGATTCCTCCATTTTTTTGAAAATGATTGACTAGGATCTTTGCCGTCTCGCCTTTGTAAAACTCATTTTTTCCTTTGTTGGCAATTCGCTCCAAGGTATTGGCGAGAGCGGGTTGCTTGAGCGTGTCACCCGCTTTAATTTCTTTTCCAAAAAAGGTGTTTGGACCATTTACTTGGATGAAAATCTGCCGATGATTCTTCAGACTCTCAGCCTGATTTTTAGTCACCACATAGCCATTTCGAGCAAGGTCAATTACAGGTTGCAGTACTTGTCTGGGCTTCAGTTTTCCAAACTTGGCCTGCGCCTCAAAAATACCTGCCAAGGTTCCTGGTACTCCAGAAGCTAAAATTCCTAGGGTACTCAATTGTGGGATCACATTTCCATCTTTATCCAAATACATGTCTTTAGATGCTGCTAAGGGTGCTTTTTCCCGGTAGTCCAAACTTCCGATTTGGCCGTCTGCCATCCGATACACCATAAATCCTCCACCGCCTAAATTACCTGCAAAAGGGAAAGTCACAGCCAGTGCCATTTCCGTCGCCATCATGGCATCAAAGGCATTGCCTCCTTGCTTCAAGATTTCAACCCCAATTTTTGAGGCTTCTTCACGAGCAGATACCACCATGGCACGGTCAGCTATTAGACCTTGTGAAGCAGTGGTTTGGCCTAGGCTAGTGTGGAAGAATCCAGTGACTAGAAGAAGGCCAAAGAGAAGTGAACGATAGTGTATCCGCATGATTTTTAGTCTTTTAGGAGTGTGGTGTTAAACAACTTTAATATTCTCTTGTATTCGTCTGTCCAAGAACTTGGCGTGACAAAACCGTGATCTTCGACAGGGTAAACAGCCATTTCCCAGTTATCCTTCTTCAATTCGATGAGTCGTTGGGAAAGACGTACCACATCCTGGAAATGCACATTGACGTCCAACATGCCGTGTGCAATCAAGAGGTTGCCTTTCAAGCCCTCAGCAAAATAGATGGGAGAGGAGCGTCGGTAAGCAATGGGATCTTCTTCTGGGGTATTCAAAATATTGGCCGTGTAGCCATGGTTGTAATGTGCCCAATCGGTAACCGATCGCAAAGCTGCACCTGAGGCAAATACATCGCCATGATTGAACATAGCCATCAAAGTAATGAATCCGCCATAGCTCCCTCCATAAATTCCAATGCGACCTGCTTCCACTCCGTGCTGCTTCATGAGAAACTTGGCCCCATCCACATGATCGGAAAGGTCTTTGCCTCCCATGTGACGGTAAATGCCCGTACGCCAATCTCTACCATAGCCTGCCGATCCTCTGTAGTCGATGTCCAAGACAGTGTATCCTAAATCTGTGAGTAGGTTGTGAAAAAAGTATTCTCGAAAGTAGCTACTCCACCACTTGTGGACATTTTGAAGGTATCCCGCACCATGCACGAAGATGACCGCAGCACCATTCTTTTTGCTCGGTTCGGGTAGGTATAGCCTCGCAGGTACTTGAGCACCATCCTGTGCTGTGAAGCGCACTAGTTGGGGATCCCGCCATGCGTAACTTTTAAATTCCTCCGATTGTCCAGAAGTCAGGCGAATGGGTTTGGCTCCGACCTTATTTTCCTGTACATATAATTCTGCAGGTACATTGGAATAGCTGTGGAGAATTGCTAATTGCTTTTCATCGGGTGAAAGGACGACTTGGTTTTCTCCAACCATAGTTGTCAATTGCTCCATCTTTCCACCCATTAATGGCATGCGGTAAAAATGCCGCTCACCTGGATGTACTTCAGAGGTGGTCAGGTACCAAGACTTTTTGTCCTTGGACAAGAACGGGTCAAATACTTCAAATTTCCCTGCAGTAAGTGCTTTTTTCTCTTTTGTAGTCACATCTACAAGGTAGAGATGGGAATAGCCACTTTCTTCGGATTGGAAATAGAGGTGCTTTGAGTCCGGAAGCCAGCCTAGGGTTCCGCCCCAACCAATTCCAGGACCCGCTATCCAGGCCTCATCGCGCTGACGGTCCAAGGTAGTCAATGCACCTGTGGTCAAGTCAATGGAAGCAATCCATCGGTCTTTGTTGTCGGCTGCTCTAGCTTGGATAACTGCCTTTGTACCATCTGGTGAAAAGGTAGGTCCAGTGAGTGAAAGCTCACGATTCTTTGCTTCCCAGGTTCTTTCGGGATAATCTGCTCTGTAGTCTGGAGCGTCTTTGATTCCTGGTAGTGTAGTGGTGTTGACATAGTACACAGTGTCGCGTTGGAGGTCGTAAATTCCGATCTCCGATTTCCCTGCCGATGTGCCCACTTTAGGTCTAGTGTTGAGGTCCTCGGTGTAGCCTGAAGCCGCTGTGTAATCTGGAACTTTGGTGCCCTTGTTTGCAGTTGCTGCTGGCGTGAAAACTGTAAAGGTTACAAATCGAGCATCAGCAGAGAGTTGCATGTTGGTGAGGCTTTTTCCTTCGGTGTAGAATACAAACTCTTCCTTGACAGCTTCACGGATGCTGGCTCGGTAGGATTGTCCTGCCTTTTGAGCTTCTTTTCGCTTGCGAACCTCTTCCAGCAAGGCAAGATTTTCCTGTTCCAAGAAATTGACTTTCCCTGATTCAGCAGGCTTTGGTTTAGCTGGCTTGGAGCCATTTGTGATGGAAGTAAGCTTTTCTAGACGGTTTGTGGTTCTGTCAAAGCGATAAAAATTCAGTTCCGAGCTAAATGCGATGTACTGTTCATTCGCAAGAAACTTGAGTTTATCCAAGGGACCATACCAATCAAAGAGTGTAGTTGTTTTCCCTTTTTTAACGTCTTCCAATAGGACTTGATTTCCTTTTTTGTAGAGTTTAAGGTTTTCATCAGCCGAATAAACTTCCTCTTTTCTTAGCGTTTTCTCTTCCTGCCAAGGTACTCGAGTCGCCTTTGCTCCGGCTACTGCATCAATTTTGTAGAGCGAGTCGGCAAGATTTTTCTCTGGGTTGTAGTTGAAGTAGATCTGTTTGCTGTTCGCACTCCAAAAGTGACCTGAGGGAAAAGTTCCCATCCAAATCGGGTCCCGCATGATGTAGTCTACGGTGAGTGGGGATTGGGCATGTGCTAGGGAAAATATCCAAAGCAAAGACTGAAGTAGAATGAGTTTTTTAAACATGGGTTGGTGGGTAATTTCTTATGGATCTGATTGCTAATTCTAATCCTAGAATCGAGGTGACTGGGTTTTCCTTAAACTAGATTTCGGAAGGGAATGCAATTTAACTTTCTACTTTACTTGGTGGCATTCCATTGGTGGAATTTCAAGGGAAAATTTAAACTGCACTTAATTTTTAACATTTAGCCATGGATTGAGTTCTATTCTACAAAACCCGGTTGATTCCTCGTTTCAACTCTAATTTGAAGAAATAGGGTAGAAAATGAGTTTGTAAACAAAAACAAAAAGCGAATTGTACTTAATTTTGTGCGTTAATCTTTTTAATGATGCAGAAAAATAAAAAAATCTTCTTGTTTCTTTTTGTGGTATTCATGCTGATCATTCTCTACGTGAGCTATGATATTTCCAGTAGAACTACATTTCCTGGATCTAAGGGTAATTTAAAAGAACGAATTTCTACGGAAGTTCAAAAATAGAATTCATGATAGGAAAGAAGATTGATGTAGATCGTTTGGATCTGGACTTGATGAAAGAGAAGACCACGGAAAACCCGGGGCTTCTTCCGTATGGACATCATTCTGGAAGTGCATTGATCAAGCCGGAAGATAAGGGCAAGATCACGGGAAGAGCGGTGGCAGCCATGCACTCCCAAACGGACATGCAAATGGCCCAGATCTACGATCAAATGAAGCTTTTGGCAGATCAAGCGAAGAAAATTCAGTCTCGCATTGAAGTTTCAGAACGAATCTACCAAGCTTCTATCTCCTTTGAGCCCTTAATTAATCACCGGTATTTTTTGTATCAAAAAGAGGATGGTACGGACTTTATGAGCATGATCGCTCCAGAAGAATGGGGTCGAAAAAAGAATTGGGCGAATTTTGTAGCCGAAATCAAGTTATTGGCGGACCATACCTGGGAAATCCTCCGCGAAGAAAGTTAAGCCAATGGAGCACCTGATGACCAGGCAACTGGATCTGATTTTAAGAGAAGGAGGGGCTACCTACGACTGGCAAGTAGATTTTGAAGTCCAGTCCCGCTATTTGGATGCGCGTTGTAAATCCTGGCTCGCTACTGCTTTGGAAGATTTGGGCGGAAAGGGTTCATTTCCACTTTTTGAAAAAGTTCCAGTCGATTTTAAGTTTGGAAGAACGCTTATCCTTTGGGATGAGGAACTGGTATTCAATCGGTACCGCGGAATCACCTTGAAGTCTGAATTGTACGAAGAATTTCAGTTTACATTCCTAGAAGGGCACAAACGCCTCTGCAGAACTTACGAGAAAGAAGCACTAAAAGTAGGCATGCAGCAACGGATTTGGGAGGGGCCGCCCTTGGCGACTCGTGTATTTGGTCAGCCTTCGGAGCCAGGAGAGTTTCATGGAATAGGGGCAACGGGTTGGAAATTACTTGCCTACAATCACCTGCAAGTGGATTTGTTGACCCGAGTTCATGGGTATAAATTAATTCGCTTAAGTCCTTACGAAACGATCATGACTGGTGGATCGCTGAAGCGATTGGATCAACTTTTAATCAACCCCAAAGAAGAGCAGCGTAGCATGTTATTTGCATGGCTTATGCGAAAACTGGGGTAATCTAAAAAGAGGACTTTGAATCTGTTAGGCGAAAAGCCCGAATATTTCGCGCTCAATTTTTTCGACGATAAAGGAAAAATCTGCTGGACGCTCCACAAAATCCAAGTCATTGACATCAATGATTAGCAACTTGCCCTCTTTATAGCCAGCAATCCACTCCTCGTAATGGGAGTTTAGATTTTTCAAGTAGTCAATGCGCATAGCCGTCTCGTAGCTTCTACCTCGCTTTTCGATTTGTCCGACCAACTTGGGGATATCTGCCTTCAAATAAATCAAGAGATCTGGAGCCTTGACATGGGAGATCATGGAGTCAAACAAACTCTTGTAATTGGCATAGTCTCGCTCGGAGAGTAGGTTGCTTTTATAGAGGTTGGCCGCAAAAATGTAGGCATCCTCGTAGATCGTACGGTCCTGTATGGTCGAATCGCTGCTTCCCTGGATCGTTTTGAGTTGATTGAAACGGGAATTCAAAAAGTATACTTGTAGGTGAAAGGACCAGCGTTTCATGTCTTCGTAAAAATCAGGCAGGTAGGGATTGTCATCGACTGCCTCAAATTCAGCCTTCCAACCGTAATGTTTTGCTAATTTTTCAGTAAGCGTGGTTTTGCCGCTTCCAATATTTCCAGATACTGCTAAATGCATGGGCTTGGGAATTACTTTAAAAATCTAGGAGAAACAGGGTACTCTTTGGTGCCTGCAGGGTAGGAATAAAATCCTTCTCCGGATTTTGCGCCTTTAAATCCAGCGGCTACCATGTTGATTAACAAAGGGCAAGGTGCATACTTTGGATTGCCAAAGCCTTCGTGCAAGACACGTAGGATCGATAGGCAAACATCCAAACCAATAAAATCAGCCAATTGTAGCGGACCCATGGGATGTGCCATCCCCAATTTCATAACGGTATCGATTTCAGAGACTCCCGCCACTCCTTCATACAAGGTATAAATGGCTTCGTTGATCATGGGCATCAAAATTCGGTTCGCCACAAATCCAGGATAATCCTGCACTTCCACCGGTACTTTTTCCAATTGAACCGATAAATCCATGATGCGGGTAGTGGTCTCCTGGGAGGTAGCATAGCCACGAATCACTTCCACCAACTTCATGACTGGAACTGGGTTCATAAAGTGCATGCCAATTACTTGGGATGGACGCTGCGTCACAGCGGCGATCTGGGTAATGGAGATGGAAGAGGTATTGGAGGCCAATACTGCGGCAGTAGGTGCCAATTGGTCCAATTGACGGAATAAATCCAATTTAATATCCATCTTTTCTGTAGCAGCTTCTACCACTAAATCTGCTTCTTTGACTCCATCAGCAAGGCTGGTGTAGGGAGTGATCCGACGCAAGGAAGCTTCTTTATCAGCTTCTGACAGGGTTCCTTTGGCGATTTGTCGATCCATATTTTTGGCAATAGTAGCCATGCCTTTGTTGAGCTGATCTGCTGAAAGATCTACAAGGGCTACATCAAAACCATGCTGCGCAAATAAATGGGCAATGCCGTTGCCCATGGTGCCTGAACCGATGACTGAAATATTTTTCATCTCTAAAGAACTAAGGAAAAGTTGGTTGGGAATTATTCAAACTAGTACAGTTCAAAACTACGGGTAAGCCATACGAATTCCAACTCAATTATGGGCTTTCCTGACAAGGAATGTCCGTATTTTTATCCCTCTTCAAATAGGATAAATCTTTACCTTTGGCACATGAAAGAACTTGGCCTAGTTAACTCCCTATATATTAACCGATTTACAGATTTTGGTGCCTATCTAGCCTGTCGGGATGGAGAAGAAGTGTTGCTTCCCAAAGGATATTTGAGTGGAGAAGAGAAGGAGGGGGATTTGGTAACGGTTTTTGTGTACACCGATAGTGAAGATCGCCCTGTGGCGGTGACCGATACACCTCATCTTCTTTTGGATCAATTTGGTGTCTTGACTTGTAAGGAAGTGACTTCTTTTGGGGCGTTTATGGATTGGGGATTATTGAAGGATCTTTTTGTACCCAATGCAGAGATGGCCAAGCCAATGACTCCCGGTCAAAAATACCTGATTCGACTTTGTTTGGATTACCGTTCCAATCGACTGATTGGGGTCAGTAAGTACCGTGAATTTTTATATCCTGCCCCAAAAGATTACGTTCCTGGAAATGAATGTGAAGGGTTGATTTTCGAAAAAACTGAACTTGGATACAAGGTTTTGTTGGAAGACCGCTACGAAGGTTTGCTCTACGCGAATGAGGTATTTCAAGATTTGAGCTTGGGGGAACTGCGTAAAGTCTGGGTAAAAAAGCGCCGGGAAGATGGAAAAATCGACCTCCAATTGCTGCCCTTTGGTCGAGTGAAATACGAAGAAGGGGCTGAGAAAATCTTGAAAATGCTACAGGAAAAAGGGTTTTTGCCACTTCATGACAAATCGGATCCTGAAGCCATCCAGAAAGTGTTGGGCATGAGCAAAAAGCAATTCAAGCAGTGTATTGGACAATTGTACAAAGCTCAAGAGATCACCATCCATGACGATGGAATATCACTCAGCCGGGACTAATCGAATTTTATCATTCTTTTGCTCAAACTCAAGCCCACTTAGCGGTATCAGCGATGTCCCTAGATTTAGATAAGTTTTCCAAGGAGAGTAAGTCGGAGTTTCCCGCAAACAAAAAAGTCAAGGACAAGCTTAAAGCGACTCGACCCAAAAATCTCGATGCAAAGTTTCATCAGGCACACAAAGAAGTTTTTGAAAAGATCGACTGCCTAGATTGTGCTAATTGCTGTAAAACGACAAGTCCAATCCTCATTCAAACGGATATTGATCGCCTTTCCAAAGTATTTCGGATGCGGTCAAGTGAATTTATAGACACCTACTTGTTTCGTGATGAGGAGGGAGATTATGTATTTAAAGGTGCTCCCTGTCCATTTTTGGGTGCGGACAATGGATGCTTGGTTTATGAAGATCGTCCCAAAGCTTGCAGGGAATACCCGCATACAGATCGAAAGAATATGCTTGGTATTTTGGATTTAACATTAAAAAACACCTTGGTCTGTCCAGCCGTTCTCAAAATTTTTTACGAGATCGGCAAAGATTATAAGAAGTAAAGGAATAGTTTTGCTTTTTTAGCAAACCAAAAGGACGAAGTAAATTATGAATGTTTCGGATACCCAGTTTTTAGGAATAGATGTGGGAGGCACCCATCTTAAGATTGGCTTAGTAGATAAATCAGGCAACATAGCTGAGTTTTTCAAAGAAGATACGACTTCTTATCGGGAACATGCAGATGGATTTGGACCCAATTTCGTGCAGGTGATAGGAACCTATTTGGACAAGTTTCCACATGTGCAAAAGGTTGGCATTGGTTTGCCGGGCATGATCAGTAAGGATCGGATGGTCCCGCTAGAGATTCCTGCTATTCCAGCCTTGAATAATTACCCCCTGAAAGCAGCGCTTAAGTCTAAGTACCCCAATCATGATTTTTTCCTTGAGAATGATGCTGCCGCAGCTGCAATAGGAGAATTTCAATTTGGCAAGGGGACTGTTTCCTCTAATTTTCTATTCATTACCATGGGCACAGGAATTGGAAGTGCCTTGGTATTGGATGGGCAGGTATTTAAAGGTTCCCGTGGCAATGCACTTGAAATGGGGCACATGCTTTCTAGAGGAAATGCAGGTCTTGAAACCTTAATTGGTAGAGGTGGGATTTTAAAAATCATGGCCAATTTGATTGCTGCATATCCTGAAAAGGCAGGGGAACTCAGAGGTAAAGAGTTGGGAACTCACCTGCTAGTGGACACAGCGCGTACAGGCAATGAAGTTTCGCTGATGGTATTCAAAGAAGTCGCTGAGATTATCAGTGAATCCATTGTTTCCACCATTCGTGTGCTGGATGTGACAGATGTGTATTTTGGAGGAGGTATTGCTGCTGGACTAGAGTTCATGATGCCTACCATCGAATACAATACCCGAAAGTACTTGACTCCTTACTATGTGAAGGATTTGAAATTGAAAAAAGCTACCCTAGAAAATAATGCAGGTACCTTAGGAGCTGCAGCCTTGTGCTTTATGGATTCTGGTCTGTAATGGTCACTTCAGAGACTTTGCTTAGGGCATTCATTCGGAAAAGAACTCGCAAGGGTTCTTTTTTTTGTTCAGCCCCTTTGCAATCCGAACTGGGTTCTAGAAAATAAAAGAAAAAACTTTGGCTTTTGTCTACCAATTCCACGCGGTCCGGTCTTCCAAAAGTTTTGATCAGGGCCTGGTTGTCTATCCCCAAAAATTGATTTTTGATGGTACGGAACTCTTCCATGTCTTGCAATCGTAAGCCCTTGCATCCATAGCGATCTGATTTCCAGTTTTTTATATTGATTTTTCCTGCATCTACTGCTGAGCTACAGGAACTGAGCCAGGTCAGGAGCGAAAGGGCAAGGATCAAAACGGAATTTTTCATGAAGGATTTTTTGAATGGCTAAAGATCGTTGGAATTTCGATAGTGTTACTCTTGCAGAACACTTAAAATAGAATTCGACTTAAATTGTCACTTTTGAACTCAAACAAAGGGCAGAAGGTTTATTCAAATCGGTTATATTGCAGCTTCAATCCCATATTTCATGTATTACAGATTCGGAAAGTTTTTCTATTTCTTCAGCGTGCTGATATTCCTATTTGCGCTATTGTATTTCTATGCGGCATTGCCCGAACAGATTGGATTTAGTTTTGATGATCAAGGACAGTTACTCCGTGATTATGCGAAAAGCACTTTTTTTTATGGGCTGATAAGTGGATTTGTATTGCTTAATATAGCTACGGTCTACACACCTAAAACCTTAGAAACTAAAACCAATCGAAAACTGCACCGCCTTTTTCCAATTGGCGATCCGTACCGTGACTACTTGTTGGCCTGGTTTTATTCTTTTGGGGGTTGGGTCAACGTGAGTTTATCCTTGGCAGCCTTATTTGTTCATGCCATCAACAATCAAGAGGTAATTGGAGCCTCCTCCTACAACCTTTGGTTTACATTGATGCCCTTCGTGCTGTTTGTGTGGATGGGTCTATTGTTTGTGTTGCTTTTTAAAAAATTCAAATCCACTCAAGTGGGAATTAACTAGTCGATGGCAGAACAAGTAAACTATACTGAAGACAGCATCCGTTCACTAGACTGGAGAGAACATATCCGGTTGAGACCGGGCATGTACATTGGAAAATTAGGAGATGGAAGTGCGCCAGATGATGGTATT
This sequence comes from Cyclobacteriaceae bacterium, assembly GCA_947458475.1. Lineage (GTDB taxonomy): Bacteria > Bacteroidota > Bacteroidia > Cytophagales > Cyclobacteriaceae > Algoriphagus. The sequence goes on from CANGZP010000012.1 coordinate 35,122, forward strand.
TATGTGTTGGTCAAGGAAATTCTAGACAATTCCATCGACGAACACATGATGGGAAATGGGCGCACCATTGAGGTGAAAATCTCAGAGCATAAAGTAGAAGTTCGCGACTACGGACGAGGGATACCGCTTGGTAAAGTGATTGACTGCGTTTCCAAGATTAACACCGGAGGCAAATACGATTCAGGAGCATTTCAAAAATCTGTCGGTCTCAATGGAGTAGGTACCAAGGCCGTAAATGCGCTTTCGGATTTTTTTAAGGTGCAATCCTTCCGAGATGGAGAGTGTAAAGTAGCGGAATTTGAAAAGGGAATACTAGTAAACGATCCTCCGATTGAGAAGTCTTCAGATCGAAATGGGACCAAAGTGGTCTTTTCTCCAGACGCTTCAATATTTAAGAATTACCACTTTATTCCTGAATACCTCGAAAATCAGATGTGGAACTATGCCTACCTCAATGCAGGCCTAAGTCTCCAATTCAATGGAAAAAAATATTTCTCCGATCGAGGATTATTTGACCTGTTGTCAAATAAGGTGGATGAGGAAAGTATCCGTTACCCCATCATTCACCTGAAAGGGAATGACATTGAAGTGGCAATCACACACTCTGGAAGTTATGGAGAAGAATACTACTCTTTTGTCAATGGGCAGTACACCACGCAAGGGGGGACACACTTGGCTGCTTTCCGTGAGGCCATTGTAAAGACCATCCGGGAGTTTTACAAGAAGGACTTTGACGCTTCTGATATTCGCCAATCCGTCGTGGCAGCCATTGCTGTTCGGGTGCAAGAGCCTGTTTTTGAATCCCAAACCAAAACCAAGCTAGGTTCCCAAAGTATTGGACCCGATGGACCTACCCTTCGAACTTTTGTCAATGACTTTATCAAGACGGAACTTGATAATTACTTGCACAAAAACCCAGCGGCTGCAGATGCGCTATTGAAGCGGATTCTGCAATCGGAGCGGGAGCGCAAGGAGATCTCAGGAATCAAGAAATTGGCCAATGAGCGGGCTAAAAAAGCCAATCTCCACAACAAAAAACTTCGGGATTGCCGGGTGCATTACGACGATCCAAAAGCAGAGGAGGACTTGAAAAACAAGACCATGCTTTTCATCACGGAAGGGGATTCCGCTTCGGGTTCGATTACCAAAAGCCGGGATGTACAAACTCAAGCCGTGTTTTCACTTCGTGGCAAACCCCTGAACTGTTTTGGAATGACCAAGAAAGTGGTCTATGAAAACGAGGAGTTTAACCTGCTTCAGCATGCGCTCAACATTGAAGATGGTATTGATAGTTTGCGCTACAGGAAGATAGTGATCGCAACGGATGCAGACGTGGATGGCATGCACATCCGCTTGCTGATCATGACTTATTTCCTGCAGTTTTTCCCAGATTTGGTTAAAAATGGGCACCTGTTTATACTGGATACACCTTTGTTTCGGGTTAGAAATAAGAAAGAAACGATCTATTGCTATTCGGATGAGGAGCGGCAGCGTGCCATCCATAAGTTGGGAAACAAGCCAGAAATCACCCGCTTCAAAGGATTGGGAGAAATTTCGCCTGAGGAATTTGGAACCTTTATCGGGGAGGATATTCGCCTAGATCCAATTTTATTGACCAAGGATACCAAAATTGTTGATTTGCTTACGTTCTATATGGGCAAAAACACCCCTGATCGACAGGTATTTATTATTGACAATTTGAGAGTAGAGAAAGATTTGGCTCTTGAAGACCCCAAACTTGAAAAAGAAGAAGAAGTGGATGCTGAAGTAGATTCTTAAGTCCCCCAAGTACATACCCGTTTCCATTCCCTTTTTAACCCTAGGAATATTTACATGAGTGACAATACAACCCTTTCTGAAAGTTCTGATAACAGCCTACATGGTACTGTGCCCGTAACTGGGATGTACAAGGACTGGTTTCTGGATTATGCCTCCTATGTGATTTTGGAGCGGGCAGTTCCTGCTATTGAGGATGGATTGAAGCCAGTACAGCGAAGAATCCTTCATGCCATGAAGGAGATGGATGATGGTCGCTTCAATAAGGTGGCCAACATCATCGGACAGTCCATGCAATACCATCCCCATGGTGATGCATCGATTGGAGATGCCATCGTCAATATGGGGCAAAAAGACCTGCTGATTGAGACGCAGGGCAACTGGGGAGATGTACGAACAGGAGATGGCGCTGCAGCTGCACGCTACATTGAAGCGCGATTGTCCAAGTTTGCCTTGGATGTGGTCTTTAATCCACAAACAACAGATTGGCAGCTTTCCTACGATGGGAGAAAAAGAGAGCCAGTAACCTTGCCCGTTAAGTTCCCGCTGCTTTTGGCACAAGGGGTTGAAGGAATTGCAGTAGGATTATCTACCAAGATTCTTCCACACAACTTTAGAGAGTTGATTGAGGCATCCATTGAAATTTTGCGTGGCAATTCTCCGCAGGTACTTCCAGACTTCCTCACTGGGGGATTGGCAGACTTTTCGGATTACCAAGAAGGTCTTCGTGGCGGGAAGGTAAAGGTTAGAGCACGAATTGAAGAGGATGCAAATAAAACCTTATTAATCAAAGAAATACCTTTTGGGACAACAACGGATTCTCTGATTGATTCCATCTTGAAAGCCAACGATAAGGGCAAGATTAAAATCAAAAAGGTGGTTGATAACACTGCCAAGGATGTAGAGATACAGATTCAATTGGCGCCCGGAGTTTCTCCAGATGTGACGATTGATGCCTTGTATGCCTTTACTGACTGTGAGGTTTCCATCTCACCCAATGCCTGTGTAATCATCGATGAGAAACCGGTATTCTTAACAGTCAACCAGATTTTAAAGTACAATACCAAGCAAACCAAGGAATTGCTTCGAAAGGAGCTTGAAATACGGAAGGGGGAACTTTTAGAAAAGTTGCTCTTTTCTTCCTTGGAAAAAATCTTTATTGAAAACCGCATTTACCGCGATATTGAAGAATGTACCACATGGGATGCGGTATTGGAAGCTATAGATCGTGGGTTAGATCCATACAAGCCTGACTTTTACCGAACGATAGTTCAGGAAGACTTGGTTCGCCTCACAGAAATCAAAATCAAGCGAATCTCCAAGTTTGACACCTTCAAAGCGGATGAGTTGATGAAGCGACTTCAGGATGAGTTGAAAGAGGTCAATTACAACCTGAAGCACTTAACGGATTTTGCTATCGCCTTTTACAACAACCTACTGGATAAGTATGGAAAGGGTAGGGAGCGAAAAACAGAGATTCGAGCATTTGATACCATTCAAGCGGCTGTAGTGGCAGCAAATAATGCCAAGCTGTATGTGAACCGAGTAGATGGTTTTGTGGGCTATGGCCTCAAAAAAGACGAATACATCTGTGAATGTTCGGATTTGGATGACATCATCGCCATTCGTCGGGATGGGAAACTGGTAGTTTCCAAAATTCAGGAAAAGCTCTTCATGGGCAAGGACATCGTATATGTGGGTGTATTTCGAAAGAATGACGAGCGCATGACCTATAACTTCATCTATTTGGATGGAGTTTCTGGACGTGCGATGGTCAAGCGTTTCCAAGTAGGCGGTGTGACTCGTGACAAGGAATATGATCTCACCAAGGGTACGAAGGGCTCAAAACTGCTTTACCTTACCTCCAACCCCAATGGGGAGGCCGAAGTCGTGACTGTTTACCTAACTCAAGGTGCAAAAGCGAGGGTGAAAGTATTTGATTTTGACTTTGCTGAGATTGAGATCAAGGGACGTGCAGCTGGAGGGAATATTCTCACGCGCTATCCTGTTCGTAAGGTTCAATTTAAGATGGAAGGCAAATCCACCTTAGGAGGTCTCAATATCTATTACGATGCCTCCGTAGGTCGATTGAATACGGATGCTAGAGGTAAACAAATTGGTAATTTCCTCGGCGACGATAAAATTTTGGTTTGCTACAAAAACGGGGATTATGAGTTGACCAGTTTTGAATTGACCAACCGTTACGAACCTACCGAAGTGCTCTTGATTCAAAAGTTTGACTCTCAAAAAGTAATTGGAGCAGTTTACTTCGATGGATCGACAAAAGGGTTCTTTGTAAAACGCTTTCTAATAGAAACAACTACGCTCAATAAGCGATTTAACTTTATCACGGAGCACAAGCAATCTTATTTGAAGCTTGTGACTACGGATGCCCAAGCCCAGGTTTCGGTGACCTTCCTCAAAGGCAAGGTAGAAGAACAGATGGATTACGATCTGGAAATGTTGATCGACGTCAAAGGTTGGAAGGCACTAGGCAATAAGCTAAGTGCAAATGAAGTAAAGGAGCTCAAACTGATTGAATCTGAACAGGTTTCAGAAGAAGCAGTTGCTAGGTCTGAGGAGCAAGAAGAGGAAATCGTAGGAGAGGAGTCAGCTGAAAAGCAGGAAGATGATTTGGAAGTGGGCAGTACACTAACCTTAACACCAAAGAAAGGGGAGGATGAGCAGCTGGGGCTATTTTAACTAGTTCAATGCAGCTATGAACCTCAAGGTTGGAGACCCTATGAAATTGGATCAAAACTTAGTGGATTACCTAGCCCAGTACATTACCCCACACAAGCGAGCAGCGATTGAACGGGTATTGAGCCAGCGAACCCGTTTTTTTACGGTGGTGTTGGAGGATATTTTTAAACCACATAATGCGAGCGCAGTGCTTCGTACCTGTGATTGTTTTGGGATACAGGACATCCACTTGATTGAGAAAACAGATACCTACAAGATCAACCCATTTGTAACGCGTGGTGCTTCGCAATGGGTGGATCTTCATAAGTATTTCACACCTGGTGGATCTGCTGTAGACCCTTGTTTTTCAGCATTACGCGATAAAGGTTATAAAATCTATGGTACAAGTCCGGCATCAGATTCCTTATCCATTCATGATTTACCACTTACTCCAGACCAAAAAATAGCCTTGGTATTCGGCAATGAACACGAAGGAATCAGTGAAGAGGTAAAAGCCAAGGTGGATGGACTGGTCCACATTCCAATGATGGGCTTTACGGAAAGCTTTAACATCTCTGTATCTGCTTCCATTTTTTTATATGAATTGATCAAGCGGGCATCGGAATTTGAAAGTCCAAATTTCCACATTTCAGAAGAGGAGCGGAGTGAATTAAGATTGAAATGGTACAAGGATATTGTTCCACATGCCGATATTCATGAGAAGCATTTTCGTAAGCAAACTCAAAACCCAGGCAATTGAAACCTTCAAATTCAAGTACTTAAGCTATACACTAAGAAAAAAATACTAGTTTAGGGTTTGGTATTTTAACTTTATTGTATGCGAAAGGGTCTTCTAATTTTTTCAATCGTACTACTTGTTTTGTTAGTAGGAGTAGTTGGCTATTCTGCCTATCAATTCCGCGATCGTCATCCAGGCTATCAAACAGATTTATCCCTGTATACTCCATCAGCTACAATTCGAGCTGGATTTGCGAAAGTTGACCTGACGCCAACCGGTTTTGAAACCTGGGAAGATGTGGATGGGGATTCAAAGTATGATCCTGAAAAAGGGGATCGCTTTGTAGATGCTAACGGGAACGGAGAGTTTGACGCGGTTTGGTTGGCAGGCTTTCACAATTCAAGGCCTGCGCAAAGTGTACTCGATAAGCTATGGGCTAGGGCCATGGTCATCGAATCTGGAGATGTTTCCTTGGCCCTTTGCGTCATTGACATGATTGGATTTGGTAATGACGAAGTGATTGCCACGCGGAAGTTAATTCAAGAAAAATACCCTGAGCTAGACTACGTGGTCATTTCCAGTACGCATGTGCATTCCGCACCTGATTTGATGGGCATGTGGGGCCCTTCTGAATTTGTTCGTGGGGTAAATGACGACTACATGAAGCAAGTACAAGCCGGAATCGCTACAGCTGTGGGAGAGGCTTTTATTTCTAGAAAGCCAGCACATTTTAAGTTTGCCCAAGAGCCTGATCGACTCAGTGATTTGGTAGGAGATACCCGCCCTCCTTTTATTTCTGATGCAGGCTTGCAGCTGATGCAGGTGCTCGATGCACAAACTGGCGCTACACTAGGAACGGTTATGAATTGGGGAAATCACCCCGAGACCTTGTGGTTGGAAAATATTCAAATCAGTTCAGATTTTGCAGATCCCTGGAGAGATTTTGTCGAATCCGGAATTCCTGTAGCAGATACCTTAGCCGAGCCTGGCATAGGGGGAGTAGCCATCTTCTTGAATGGTGCTGTGGGAGGATTGATGACTACGGCTCCTGATCTTGCAGTTGTGGATCCCTATACGGGCATTTCTTACCAAAGGCAGGCTCCAGAAAAAGTTCTTGCTCAAGGAAAGGCTTTGGCCAAAATAACCTTAGAAACTTTGAAAGACAGCAGCTTGGTGGTTCACTCTTCCCTGGATTTGGGAATTAGAGCCAAGAGCATTTCCCTTCAGATGGACAATTCGCTTTTTCAACTGGCAGCTTTTGTAGGAATTTTTGATCGGGGATTTGTGGGATGGAAACAGATTCGATCGGAGGTTTCTACCTGGAAATTGGGACCAGCGACATTCGTTCATGTGCCTGGAGAACTATATCCAGAAATCCTTCATGGTGGAGTTGAATCACCTGCAGGGGCAGATTTTCAATTGGCCCCATTAGAGGTGCCAGCTTTGAAGGAAAAGATTCCTGGACAGTATCGTTTTTTTTCAGGGATGTCCAATGACATGATCGGCTACATCGTGCCCAAAAGTCAGTGGGATGTAAAGCCTCCATTTACGTATGACTATAAGGAGCGTCCTTACGGTGAAATAAACTCTCTCGGACCAGAAACAGCCCCAAAAATACATTCCGAAGTGATGGGTATTTTAGGAGAGCTTGAAAAATTAAAGCGGTAAACTATTCCGGTGCACTTTAAAAAAACTGCAAAGTGCACCGGAATTAATTTGATTTAAGATTCGTGGATTAGAATTTTTTCAATTTTATCTCCTGCGCGGATTGCATCAATCACTTCCAAACCTTCCACCACCTTGCCAAAGCAGGTGTGGTTTCGATCTAAATGTGCAGTGTTTGCTCTGCTGTGGCAGATGAAAAATTGTGATCCTCCTGTATTTCTTCCTGCATGTGCCATAGAAAGTACGCCACGGTCATGAAACTGGTTTCCACCAGTCAATTCACATTGAATTTTATAACCAGGACCTCCTGTACCAGTGCCTGTTGGGCAGCCACCTTGAACTACAAAGTTCGGGATTACGCGGTGAAAAGTAAGTCCATCGTAAAAACCTTTTGTGGATAGGTCTACAAAGTTTTGAACCGTGATAGGAGCGTCTGCTTCATAAAACTCGACAAGCATGGTTCCTTTTTCAGTGATTATTTCAGCTGTTTTCATGACTAGGGTTGATGATTTGTGGTTAATTCGGATTGTGATGCAAAAATAGAGCTTGTCTTGGCTTTTTGATTCATTTCGATCAAAAAGAGTGCACAATAGTTTTCTCCAGCTTAGCTAATTGGGCCACCTGAACTTATTTTGGCATTCGGCTCCGTTACAATTGAGACAAAGTTTTTTTGAAAGGCAGCTACAAGGAGTTTCGCTTGTTTGTCATAGGATTCTGGATCTGACCAGGTGCTTTTAGGATTTAAGATGGTTGAAGGCACCTGTGGGCAAATCTCGGGAACTTGAAACCCAAATACGGGATCTATCCGGAAAGGAGCGAAGTCTAACTTCCCTTCCATAGCTGCTTGTATCATGGATCGGGTATAACTGAGTTTCATTCGTGACCCAATCCCAAAGGGACCGCCAGTCCAGCCCGTATTGATCAACCATACCGTAGCATTTGAAGATTTCAATTTCTCTCCAAACAATTCTGCATATCTGTAAGGGTGTAAGGGTAAAAATGCAGCCCCAAAGCATGCGGAAAAGGTTAGTTTGGGTTCAGTTACACCCATTTCAGTTCCAGCTACCTTAGCTGTATATCCAGAGATGAAGTGATACATGGCCTGCTCTTCATTCAATTTTGAAATCGGAGGCAGTATTCCGAAGGCATCTGCAGTGAGGAAAAACACATGTTTTGGTGCTGCGGCTAGGGAGGGATGAATTGAATTTGGAATATGGGATAAAGGGTAAGCTGTGCGGGTATTTTCAGTGATTGACCTATTGGTGTAATCTACCTCACGGGTGCCGGCTTTAAATCTTGTATTTTCAAGGATTGCACCAAACCGGATTGCTTGGTAAATCTCAGGTTCACGTTCAGGATCCAAATCTATGGCTTTGGCATAGCATCCTCCCTCAAAATTAAAAATCCCAGAATCGGACCACCCATGCTCATCATCTCCGATAAGTAAGCGATTTGGGTCAGAGGAAAGGGTTGTTTTGCCTGTTCCAGAAAGGCCAAAAAATAAAGCAGTTTCTCCCTCGGCACTTACATTTGCAGCACAATGCATGGGCAATACTTGCTTTTGGGTAGGCAAGAGGTAATTCATGATGGAAAACACCCCTTTCTTCATTTCTCCTGCATAAGCCGTTCCACCAATTAAAATAATTTTTTGGCTTAGGTTCAAAATTGTAAAATTGGAATTGCTTACTCCATCTGTTTGGGGATCTGCGACGAAATCAGGTACACAGATTACTGTGTATTCATGTGAGAATTCCGCAAGTTCACTTTCTTTTGATCGAATAAAGAGGTTATCGCAAAACAAATTGTGCCAGGCCAAAGAGGTTACCACCCGAACATGGATTCGATAGTTGGGATCTGCACCCACCATTAAATCTCTAACGTACACCTCCTTATCCTGAAGAAAGGATTTCATTTTGCTATAAATATTTTCAAAATGATTTGGAGCCAAAGAAATATTGATGTCTCCCCAGCAAATGGAGTTCACTGTGGAATCATCCTTGACGAGGTATCGGTCTTTGGGAGATCGACCTGTAAACTTTCCTGTATCTACCATCAAGGCTCCTGACGCAGTAAGTTTTCCCTCATTTTTTCGGACTGTGTGCTCAATTAATTCTGCAGGTGGAACTTGGTAGTGGACCTGCTGTACGGGAAAGTCTAATGGACTTCCTTTACTTTGAAATTGTTGCATTCTTTGGTTTTCCTTGGGTTTAGTTTCTGAAAAATTAGTATCTAAAATTAGGGATTTGATTTTGAACCATTTTCCTAAAATCAGCTTTATTTCTCTTTTCAATCGATTTCGTAAAAAAACAATAAATATTTTATGAAACTGAATTGCATCGAAAAAAATTAGCTTAAAGTGATTTTTTTTCAAGTTTTCAGAAAGGTTTTATCTCGTGTTTCAACTAGATTCTTTGCAATCAAGTGCTAAAAAAGTTTATCATTGCAGTAGAATTAAATCCATTCAACCCGAAACAGCCGTGGAAAAAACACTACAATCAGAATTTGCAGGCCCAACTGCTTTTGGTCATCCAAAAGGACTCATGACTTTGTTCTTCACCGAAATGTGGGAGCGCTTCAGTTATTACGGCATGCGTGCCTTATTGATTCTATTTATGACCAAAGCCATTGCAGATGGAGGACTTGGGTTTGATGATCCCACAGCGGGTGCTGTATATGGCTTGTATACCATGGGTGTCTATTTATTGGCATTGCCAGGGGGCTGGCTTGCAGATCGTCTGTTTGGCTTAAAAAAATCGGTCTGGTATGGAGGAATAATTATTGCCCTCGGTCACTTTATGATGGCTGTGCCTGGCATAGAGGGATGGATTTCAGGTGCTTCTGAATCAAAAACTACCTTGAGCACTTTAGATACCACTTCTTTTTTCATGGGACTCTTGCTTATTGTACTCGGTACGGGTTTATTGAAGCCAAACATTAGTTCCATTGTAGGACAACTTTATCCCGCTGGCAGTTCCAAACGAGATGCAGGCTTTTCTATTTTTTACATGGGCATCAATATTGGTGGATTTATAGCTCCATTGGCTTGTGCTACTGTTGCCGAATACGACATGCATTTGGGTTTTGGATTGGCAGGTCTCGGAATGATTTTTGGATTGATTCAGTACAAACTTACAGGTAAGGCATTGGATGGCTATGGTGAAATGCCAGTAGTCGCTACACCTGAGGAGAAAACAGCTCAAACCAAGTTAAAATCCCTAACCTCATTGATTGGCTTGATGGGTATTGTAGTGATTGGCTTGTTATTTTCAGGGGTGGTTCCAATTGATGCAGAAGCGATTGCTAAGTCTTCCGGAACAGTCATTGCGATTGTTGCAGTAGGATATTTAGGCTATGTCATTGCTTTTGGCGGCCTCAACAAAGGGGATAAGAATAAGGTGGGCGTTATTGCTGTTTTATTCTTCTTCTCTGCTATGTTTTGGTCCGGATTTGAGCAAGCTGGATCTACCCTCAATCTTTTTGCAGAACGCTTTACTGATCGACAAGTATTGGGCTGGGAAATTCCCACTGGATACTTCCAGTCTATCAATTCCTTGTTCATCATCATTTTTGCCCCCTTCTTCGCCGCACTTTGGGTGTGGTTGGGTAGAAAAAATTTAGAACCTAGCTCTCCACTAAAATTTACCTTTGGACTTGCCATGTTGGGCTTAGGCTTTTTTGTGATGTACTTCGCAACCAAGATTGCTGCTTCAGGCGAATTAGCAGCTCCTAGCTGGTTGATTATCACCTTCCTGTTACATACCTTCGGAGAGTTGAGTTTGTCACCTGTAGGGCTTTCTTTAGTAACTAAACTAGCTCCTAAAGGATATGGTGGTCAAATGATGGGCATTTGGTTCCTTTCAGTAGCCTTGGGCAACTTGTTTGCAGGATTGATCGCAGGTGAGGCGAGTGGGGGCTCTGAAGAGGGACTTGCTGCTATGCCAGATCAGTTTATGTTGATTGTGTATACGGTGATGGGTTCTGCCTTGGTTTTATTCCTTTTGAAGCCTGTGCTTAAGAAAATGATGGGAGAAGTGAATTGAGCGGAATTTAGGTGCTAGAGAAAAGTACTAAGTACCAAATACGAAGTATGGAGCCGGATTCTAATTCTTAAGGTACTTCGTTCATTGTACTTGGTACTTCGTACAACTTGATACTTTTTTAATTCCGAATGCCGAACTCCGATCTAAGAATGTCGAAGTAAGGATTCCTGTTCTGACCCCAATGCTGCTTCTAAATGATCTTGGTGCCTTGTACTTGGTACTTCGTACAATTAAATCTAATCTCTTGCCTCTGAGCCTACTTGGTAGCTGGTACTTAATACTTCGTACAACTTGACACTTTTTTAATTTCGAATGCCGAACTCCGATCTAAGAATGTCGAAGTAGGGATTCCTGTTCTGACCCCAATGCTGCTTCTAAAGGATC
>CANGZP010000013.1 GCA_947458475.1 Cyclobacteriaceae bacterium
GACATCGACATGAGCGTATCCAAGCGCTATGGCATGCTGCAACCAGGAGAAAGCGAAACTGCTGCTGTGCGCGCCGTCTTCTTTATCGATCCAAATGGAAAAATCAGGTTGATCATGTACTATCCCCTCAACGTGGGACGCAACATGGAAGAGATCAAGCGCTCACTCATTGCCTTGCAAGCAGCAGACAAATACAAAGTTGCCCTGCCACTCAACTGGGTTCCTGGTGACAAAGCAATCGTTCCTCCTCCTAAAACGGTTAGCGAAATGATTGAACGCGAAGCAAGCGATTACGAGATGGTGGACTTTTACTTAGCGAAAAAGGACATCCCAACAACTTAATTTAGGTTATCTGGTTGATTTAACTCGAAAGCCTTCACAAAATATTTGTGAAGGTTTTTTCATTTTTAACCACCAAATCCAAATCTTTTGAAACCGAGAATTAAAAATTTAAAAAAACCACATTTGTAATTTTTTACAGAAATTTCTAAAAAACCAAATCGATTTTAAACCACCTTTTATAATTTTTATGATTTGTGAAGATTTTTTTAATAAAAAAAGGAGTCGATTTCAGAAAACCGACTCCCGATTTGGGGTTATTGTTAATGGATCAAAACCATATAAACTTCTGCAAAATGCTGGGTTGAGCACTAATTCCTTGCGATAAAGTTTCTTAAACCTATGCAATCGATTGTATTTATCAAAATTTCGGAAAAGATTTTCTAAATAAAATTTCAATGGACGTACTAGTTCAAAAATGAATAAACTTGGCTCTTTTTCCACTTAAAATGGAAATTGCCAAAATCCTGAAAAGAGTGTATCGATACGATTACCTATTGAATTTTATCTCTATTTTTAATTTGAAACCCTAAAGCACTGTTCCATGGAATCAGAAATCCACCTTGAAAACACCCGATTTGGCAAGCTGCAAGAGTACCTCAAAGAATTTGTTTATGGGGGAATAGATGGTGCAGTGACCACCTTTGCAGTGGTTGCTGGAGGATTTGGAGCAAATTTGGATACGGGTATTCTCCTTATTTTAGGCTTCGCCAATCTGCTCGCAGATGGGTTCTCCATGTCTGTAGGCGCTTATCTAGCTGCAAAAAGTGAACGCGACACCTACGACAAACACGAAAAAATTGAATACTGGGAAATTGAAAATCTCCCGGAGATTGAGCGAGCTGAAATAGAGGAGATCTATGCCGCAAAGGGATTTAAAGGAGAACTGTTGCAACAGGTAGTCGACCACATCTGTGCGGACAAGAAACTCTGGGTGGACGAAATGATGAAGGACGAACTAGGCATGATGCGTGACTCCAAAAGCCCTTTCAAAATTGGAGCCGCTACCTTTGCATCCTTTATTCTCGTTGGGCTCATTCCGCTAACCGTGTACCTCTGGAACTTTTTCTTTCCCACCGAGATCAACCTCTTTTTCTGGACCAGCCTACTCACTGGCCTAGCCTTCTTTCTGGTGGGCTGGCTTAAAAGTTCAGTCAACCAAACTTCTGCAGTACGTGGAATTTCTGAAACAGTTCTTTTGGGCCTTTTAGCGGCTGTGGTCGCTTACTTTGTGGGAGATGTGTTGGAGAAATTTTTTATGTGATTGAAAAACTTTTCAATGGCTGACGGTCAACGGTCCACAGCTCACTTAATTTAACTTCAAAACTTATTTTTATTAGTGAGTGGTGAAAAAGCGGAAAATCAAGTTTAACAAACTAGCGATTCTCCATCTTTCCACTAGATCTTTTTTTACCCAATTCGGATTTCTGTTCGTTTTCCGCATTGGTGGAAGCAGCAGCCAATTCAGATGCATAAAAATGAGTGGACTTGAAGTAGCTCAGGCGGGCTTCTGACTCCCCACTTGCACGCTGCCATTTTTCCTGCTTGTATAGTTTGACTTTGTCCTCATGCAACTCCAAGAGTTCATCGTAAGGACCTCGAGCGGAAATCAACTTGACGAAAATCGGGGCTGTTTCAATGGCTATGAAAAGCAGGACTAAAAATAGCTGGGCAGTAGCCATGGCTTCACTTTCCGCAGTAAGCTTTGCCAGACCATCCATTCGCGCAGCAAAACCATCAAATCCATCGATGCCAGGAACTTGTTTCTCAAATTCAATTTGCCGCTTGACTCGGAACGCTTCAATTTGGGTGTTTAAGTCCAGAATACGCGATTGATTGCTTTTCATCAACTCTTCCAAAGCCTTCTGAGCCGCATCCAACTGTTGCTCCTTTTTCTTAGCATTTGTACCCAAGCCCACCTTCCCGCTGGTGCTCGCTGTTTTCTCCCCAAAACGTTCGGCATCGTATTCTTGCTGCAACTTGTCTCGATAGTCTCGTGACTGCCTTTCTTCTTCCTTTAGTCCTTCCTTTTCTCCTTCCAAAGCTTGGATTTCAGGAAATCCTTTGGCTAAGCTATCCTTGGACTGGTAGATGAAAGCAATCTTTTGTTGGTCCAATTTCCGGTTGATCTCCCGCTCAAAGAGTTTCAACTCCAAGGGCTTAGAAATCACAAGAGCCAAAAGCAGGGCCAAAACTAGTCGAGGAAGGGCTAGTTTCCACTCAGACCAGCCCTCTGCTTTCTTGCGCATGCTGGAAACAATAAATCGATCCAAATTAAAAATCATCGCTCCCCAGAGCAGTCCAAAAAACAAGGCGATTCCCCAAGTTTGAAAAACGGTGTAGAGTGCATAAAATCCAGCTAAAGCGGCAAACAACCCTGTAAAAAAGACAGTTGCACCGATCCCTACATATTTGGTCGACTCTGTGGATACTTTTTGAAGGATGGAAAAATTTGCACCGCTGCAAAACCAGAAAAATCGGGTGAGTACCTGCATGTATTGGATAGTTTTATGGATCTTTTTTGAATGATGCGAAAACACGACCAAAAACCTACAAGTGCTTAATTTCCAAACAACACCCCTCTAAATAGCTTCGAATAGGCATTAAATCATTTTGCCCACTTCTTCAAACCTATGACACAGCCGGAACTATTGTTCAGTTTCGTTCAGAAGATTGATCGATTTTGGTTCACTAATTTTTAGTAGGTTTGAAAACATGAAAAAAACAATTTCCCTTTACCTGGTTTTTCTGCTGGCATTCACCGCAAGCTTTGGACAGCAGCACCCTTTCGAAGCAGAAGTACGGCTCCTGAGCCAGCGATTGGATAGCTTGGGATGGAGCAGTGGTGGAACTGTTTTCACGGGAAGCTCAACCATCAAGTTATGGCGTAGCCTTCCGCAGCTAAGCCAGGGAGTAGAAGTCATCAACACTGGATTTGGAGGTTCAAAAGCAGCTGACTTGGAACGCTATCTTTATCCGCTGGTGCTGAAGTTTGATCCGAATCGGGTGTTTATCTACGAAGGGGATAACGACCTCTGGGCAGATATCCCGGCGGAAGAAATTCTAAATAGCCTCAATCAAATCGTGAATCGAATCCATATTGTGAATCCCCAAACCGAAATCATTCTAATTGGAGCTAAACCAAGCCCTTCTCGCTGGGAGAAAAAAGAGGCCTACTTGACTTTCAATCGTCTACTCAGTACTTATTGTGAGCAAAAAGAAAACGTGGACTATCTGGATACTTGGAAAGCATTGACTGACTCTAGCGGATCTCCAAGACCAGAATTGTATGTCAAGGACCAGCTCCATCTCAATGAAGCAGGGTATAAAATTTGGGAGCAAATTTTTAGTCCATTTTTTACCAAGTAACTCCAAAGTGTTCGTTCATCGAACGTGGAGGGTATTTTATTGAACTTGATTGGTTGTGCAACTCTTGCAGCTAAACTACCTTTTCTTACTGAATCAGGATTCCATGAACCTCAAAACAAGGCCAAATCCACAAGAAAACCCGCGAGAAACTTAATAGCTGGATAACCTTACTACCAAATATTATTCGTACTTTTGCGCCTTCAATTAGGCAAACCATGCAGAAAATTCGGAATATCGCGATCATCGCACACGTTGACCACGGTAAAACTACCCTCGTGGATAAGATCATCCACGTATCAAAAATCTTCAGAGAAAATCAACAATTTGAAGACCTCATCCTCGACAACAACGACCTTGAGCGTGAGCGCGGAATCACCATTCTCTCTAAGAATGTGTCCGTACGCTACAGAGATCATAAAATCAACATCATTGATACCCCGGGTCACGCCGACTTTGGTGGAGAAGTAGAGCGCGTACTCAAAATGGCAGACGGTGTAATCCTACTCGTAGATGCCTTTGAAGGTCCAATGCCACAAACCCGTTTCGTATTGGGCAAAGCCTTGGCCCTTGGCCTTACCCCTATCGTGGTAGTAAACAAGGTCGACAAAGAAAACTGCAGACCTGACGAAGTGTATGAATCCGTGTTTGAACTCATGTTCAACTTGGATGCTACCGAAGAGCAATTGGAATTCCAAACCCTCTACGGTTCAGCAAAGCAAAACTGGATGGGTCCAGATTGGAAAAACCCAACCGATTCCATCCTGCCTTTGTTGGATGCGATTATCGACCACATTCCAGCTCCAAAAATTGAAGAAGGAACTTTGCAAATGCAAATCACTTCCTTGGATTACTCCAACTTTGTGGGACGTATCGCCATTGGACGTATCGCTCGTGGAACGATCTCCGAAAACCAGCAGATTGCCCTTTGCAAGGCTGACGGATCAATCAAAAAGATGCGCGTAAAAGAATTGCACACCTTTGAAGGTCTAGGAAAAAATAAAGTTCAAAGTGTAACAGCAGGAGATATTTGCGCGGTCACTGGTATTGAGGATTTCGAAATCGGTGACACCGTTGCTGATGTAGAAAATCCTGAGCCATTGAAGCGTATCTCCATCGATGAGCCTACGATGAACATGTTATTCACCATCAATAACTCTCCATTCTTTGGTAAGGAAGGTAAATTCGTTACCTCACGTCACCTGAGAGACCGTTTGATGAAGGAAACTGAGAAAAACTTGGCGCTTCGTGTCGAATCTACCGATTCAGAAGATCGTTTCTTGGTGTACGGCCGAGGCATTCTTCACTTGTCCGTATTGATCGAGACCATGCGTAGAGAAGGTTACGAACTTCAAGTAGGCCAGCCGCAGGTAATCTTCAAGGACATTGACGGCATCAAGTGTGAGCCGATTGAAACTCTGGTAGTAGATGTGCCTCAGGAAACTGCCGGCAAGGTGATTGAATTGGCAACCCAGCGTAAAGGCGAGTTGCTTATCATGGAACCGAAGGGAGATCTTCAGCACTTGGAGTTTAAAATTCCTTCAAGGGGTCTAATTGGACTTCGAAATAACGTGCTTACCGCTACCCAAGGTGAGGCGATCATGAATCACCGTTTTACCGCTTACGAGCCCTTCAAAGGACCTATCCCAGGTAGAATCAACGGTTCCTTGATCTCCATGGAAGGGGGTCAGTGCACGGCTTACGCCATCGACAAATTGCAGGATCGCGGGGTATTCTTTATCGAGCCAGGTGACGACTTGTACACCGGTCAGGTAATTGGCGAACATTCTCGAGACAACGACATCGTAGTCAATGTGCAAAAAGGCAAGAAATTGACCAACATGCGTGCTTCCGGTTCCGATGACAACGTTCGAATCGCTCCTCCAAAGCGTTTCTCCTTGGAAGAATCCATGGAATACATCCAGAAAGATGAGTACTTGGAGATCACTCCTAAGTCTATCCGTATGCGTAAGATCTATTTGGACGAAAACGAAAGAACTAGAATGGCAAAAAAGGAGGATTAATTCTCACTTAAGCTAGGCAACAAAGTCCTTCTCCTGATAGAGAAGGACTTTTTTTTATGAAAACATTTTTTTTTGGAGCTGAGTTGCGAAAATTATTGAAAGCGGGTTCCATCTTCAGTTTTCTAGGTAGACAAAGCAATTAATTTTTTTATATTTATCCCCTGCTGTCTACCTCTTTGAGATCACATTGAAGTAGTAGGCAGTCAATTCTCATGAATTCACGACGAAAATTTATTCAAACTCTTGGAGCTGCCAGTGCGATAAGCCTAGTCTCTATCCCATTTAGCCAATCTAACCCTATGCCTACGCAAAAAATCATTCACCAAGTTTATTTCTGGCTACATAAAGAATCTGATGTAGAAGAATTTCTAAAAGATGCAGTTCCCATGCTGGGACGCTGCAAAGATGTGATTCAATTTTACCAGGGAGTTCCTGCTCCGACAGAGAAAAGAGATGTCGTAGACCATAGCTTCCATGTGTCCTGCAGCCTCTTTTTTGATTCATTAGCAGGACAAGCAGCCTACCAAAAAGACCCACTTCATTTGGAGTTTATCGCCAAGTACTCCTCTTTTTGGAAAAGTGTAAAGGTGTACGACATCCTACTATAAAACAAGAATTAAAATTTTACGTTTAGAATAAAAATTACTCGACTCCTATGAAAAAAATAATTTGGATAAGCGCTTGGTTGTGGATAGGCTTATGGTCTTGCACACCTACGGAAGAACCCACAACTGTGGCTCCAACCCCAGATAAACCAGTGGTAGATGAAGTCAAAAAAGCCATTGTGGATGTGATGCGTGAATGGTATTTCTGGAATGGACAAATCCCAACTACGGTAGATTTAACCAAATATGCTTCCAATGCTGCTCTTTTAGATGGTATAATTAACAAACCAATCGACCGTTTTTCATATTTGACTACGCAGGAAGCCTTCAATAATTCTTTTGTGGGAAGAAATGCCGGTCATGGTTTTGGATTTGCGTTTACTGCAGATGAAAAGCTCTATGTGTCCTTTGTATTTGCTGAGTCTCCGGCAGGATTAGACGGTTGGAAAAGAGGTTGGGAAATCACTCAAATCAATGACAAGCCGATTGCAGATTACAAAACCTCAACAGGAGGATATGATTTCAAACTAGGAGGATCTGACCCAGGAATCATCAATAAATTTACGTTCAAGCTACCAGATGGCACCATCACTACCCGTACCAACGTAAAAGCCGAATACCAGTCCAATTCCGTTTTGGACCAGCGCGTAATTCAGGTAGACACCAAAAAAGTAGGTTACTGGGCCTACCAAAGCTTCAAGGCAACTGCTGGATTGAGCCCGACGCGAAGTGCTGAAGTACAGACTAGCATGGAGTTTTTTCAGAATCAAGGAGTCCAAGAACTCATCATCGACCTTCGCTACAATGGGGGCGGATCCGTTGCAGTTGCTGAGCAGATTTGTAATTACCTAATTCAGACATCCAACAATTCCAAGTTGATGTACACCAACAAGTTGAACGCCATGAAAACCGCTCAAAATACCTCTCGGAATTTCAACAAAATTGGAACCATCAACTTGAGTCGTGTCATCTTCTTGACTTCACGAAGCTCCGCATCCGCATCCGAATTGATCATCAATGCACTAGAGCCCTACATGCAGGTGGTGCTTATTGGAGACAATACCTTTGGTAAACCAGTGGGCTCGTTCCCACTATCTAGTTACAACCGCATTCTTCAAACCAATAATGTGGAAGTGGTACCAATTACTTTCGCGATTGCTAATGCAGCAGGAAAAGCTGAATATTTCGACGGATTCCCTGCCAACTTTAAAGTGGGTGATAGCCCTCAATTTGGCTGGGGAGATGTGAAAGACCTTCGTTTAGCTGCAGCGATTCAGTACATCCGAACAGGCACAGTGGGTAACCGCATGAGAGATACTTACTACAAGCCTACATGGGAAATGATCGATGCTTTCAAAGGATTGCAACAAGAATTCCCTGTCTTCTAAATCAGAAAATGAAGTCACAAAAAAAGAGCTTGAGGTACCTCAAGCTCTTTTTTTGTGACTTTCAAATCCGGAATTATTTTGAATGCCGCTGCTTAAGTACGGCAACCACCTCGTCTAAGGAATAATTCTTTGCTTCAAGTAACACGAGGTAGTGGAAAAGCAAGTCTGCCGCCTCTCCTAGGAAAAGCTCCTTATTGTCATCTTTTGCCTCGATCACCAGTTCCACCGCTTCTTCTCCTACTTTCTGAGCCAGCTTATTGATTCCTTTTGCAAAAAGACTGGAAGTGTAGGATGCTGCACTCGGATTTTCTTTGCGCTCTTTAATAATTCCACGAAGTTGGTCGATGAATGCAGTTTGAGAACTATTGGATTCCTCAAAACAAGTATCTGCTCCCGTATGGCAAACTGGTCCAAGGGGCTTGGCTTTGACTAAGATCGCATCCCCATCACAATCTTCCTGCATGCTGACCACTTCCAAAAAATTGCCTGAGGTCTCTCCTTTGGTCCACAATCTATTTTTGCTGCGCGAGAAAAAAGTAACTCTGCCCGACTTCTCCGTTTTGGCCAAGGCAGCTTCATTCATGTAGCCTAGCATCAATACCTTTCCAGTAAATGCATCCTGAACTACCGCCGGAATGAGGCCCTCCATCTTTTTAAAATCAATATTCATTTTCAAATTTTGTTAACTGAATGAAAGAAATACAATGGAAATAAGGTAGAAATAGACCGAGCAAGCTCGGTGAAATAAATCATTCGATTCTTGATGGACTATTTCAATTAACTGAGAATACAATGGAAACACTTTGAAATATACCGAGCAAGCTCGGTGAAATAGGTCATCCAACACGTCGATCTATCCTATTTCACGAAGCGAAGCGGAGTGTATTTCTATCGTATTTCCACCGTATTTCCCTTTTCTATTTCCCGTTTCTATTTCATTTCCTTACAACTACCCCTTCCTCATCCAAATACATTTTCAATTCAGGAATTCCAATTTCCTTGAAGTGAAAAATACTTGCTGCCAAAGCTGCATCGGCTTTTCCAGAAGTAAACACTTCCTTAAAATGGAGCATGCTCCCCGCACCGCCAGAAGCGATTACCGGAATAGGCAACGCTCCTGAAATCGCAGCAGTCAATTCCATTGCAAAACCCGCCTTCGTGCCGTCATGGTCCATGGAGGTTAGCAGAATCTCCCCTGCACCCCGATCCGCCAGTTCCTTGGCCCAAGCCTTGGATTGCAAGGTGGTTGCCGTCCTTCCTCCATGCGTATGTACCCAATCTACTCCATCCATTTGTCTAGAATCAATGGCTACCACCACACACTGAGAACCAAACTCTTTGGCAAGTTCATCAATAAGCTGAGGCGTTTTCACGGCCGCTGAATTGATGGAAATCTTATCTGCACCTGCTGCCAACAAAGCGTAAACATCCTGAATCGAAGCGATGCCTCCGCCAACCGTAAAGGGAATTCGAACTTCCTTGGCAACCTGCGTCACCAAATCAACTAACGTTTTTCGCTTGTCTACCGTAGCTGTAATGTCAAGAAATACAAGTTCATCCGCACCTTGTTCTGAATACAACTTGGCCAAGGCCACGGGATCTCCCGCATCTCGAAGTTCCACAAAATTCACCCCTTTGACCGTGCGGCCATCTTTGATGTCGAGACAAGGGATAATTCGTTTGGTTAGCATGCGATAGTAAACAGGTAATACGTAGTAAATGATTTGAAGTAATTCAGGGACAGGCCTCTACAGGCGAGTATACCAGTAATTTAATGCGATTCGAATTGGGCCAACTCTTCCAAACTGACCTTCCCTTCGTAATAAGCTTTCCCAACAATGGTTCCATAGACTCCTAGTTTTTGGAGTTCCTCCAAGTCCTTCAGGCAGGATACCCCTCCACTGGCGATGAGTTGCAATTCGGGCAACTCCTGAAGGATCTCTCGGTACAACTCAAAAGATGGGCCTTGGAGCAATCCATCCTTGGCTACATCCGTACAGATGACTTGTCGAATACCTTTGCTATAGTACCCTTTAATAAAGGGAATTAGCTCCAACAGAGTGGTTTCTTCCCAACCTCCCACGGCAATTTTTTTATCCTTGGCATCGGCACCCAGGATGATTTTTCCGGAGCTAAATACTTCTAGCCAAGATTCAAACAAACTTGGATTTTTTACCGCAATACTTCCGCCGGTAACTTGCGAAGCACCGAGCCTGAATGCCTTTTCGATCTCTTCCTGCGATTGAATGCCACCGCCAAAATCCACTTCCAAACGAGTGCCGGAACAAATACGCTGCAAAACGGCTCCATTCATGATTTTTTTGGCTTTGGCCCCATCTAAATCCACCAAATGAAGCCTCTTCAATCCTACCCCTTCAAAGCGCTTGGCCATCTCCAATGGATCATCGTGGTATTCGGTCTTCCGCTGGTAGTCGCCCTGGCTGAGACGAACACATTTACCTCCGATCAAATCAATAGCAGGAATTACATGCATGGTTGTATGGCTAAGGGAGAGTTTTGCAACCCTAAATCCCTTGGTGAATCTTAATTAAGTAGAAGGCAGCGCTAGAAAATTCTCCAGGAGCTTTTCTCCTAAAGTACTGCTTTTCTCGGGGTGGGCTTGAATCGCCCAATAGTTGGCTCGATGGAGAATAGCCGTAAAATCTTGAATGTAGTGGGTAGTGGCAAGAGTGCCTTCTCCTAGGGTCGCATAGTAACTGTGCACATAGTACAGGTGTCTTGCGTCAGGCAGATCCTTGAGTAAGGGATTGTCCACTAAGTTCTCGATCGAATTCCAGCCCACATGAGGTACTTTTTCTTGACCGTCCGCACTTGGAATAAAGCGTTTGACGAGCTGAGGAAAGATGCCCAAACAGGGGGTATTGTTCTCTTCCGAATGGGTGCAGAGTAGCTGCAAACCCAAGCAAACTCCCAAAAAAGGTTGCTTCACGTCCCGAATCACTTGGTCCAGATTTCGCTCCTTCAAGTAGGCCATCGCAGAACTGGCTTCACCCTGACCCGGAAAAATCACCCGGTCTGCCGTAGAGATTTTCTGGGGATCATCTGTAAGTTCAGCCTCCACCCCAAGCCGCTCTAGCGCATAGCACACGGATTGGACATTGCCTGCATTGTACTTGATTAAGGCTACTTTCATGGACTTTTTGCAAGTGGAAACGATCTGGGTTGTAGTCCAGATCGTTGCCAAACCTGCCTAGTTAAGTTTAATTTTTATTTTCTGCTGCCAGCAGCTCTTCAAGCACTCGCTCAATTTCCGGCAAGGACTCAAATAGTTGCTCGAAACTATCAATCACCCAATATTTGTCTTGAAAGCGGTCCTTCCAGTAGGAGGTCATCATGATCTGACGCACATCGTACGGAAAATGACTTGGCTCATTCGAGAGCGCATAGGCTGTCTCCCCAGCCGAACTTAGAATTCCAGCTCCATACACACGGAGCTCACCTTCTTCACGAATCAATCCAAATTCGATGGTGAACCAATAAATCCGACTCAGCAATTGGATGGCCCAAGGGTTCTGAATGTGCTTTGAAGCCATCGCACTCAGTCTTTCTAGAAAATCAACATAGGGCTGATTGACTAGAAGTGGAAGGTGTGCAAAGGCATCGTGAAACATGTCGGGCTCCTCCAAATAATCCAGCTGCTCCATCTTTCGAAGCCAGGTAGAGGACGGAAAGCGCTTGTTGCTCAATAAGCCGAAAAACAAGTCATCGTCAATCAATCCTGGCACTACCTGAACTTGCCATCCTGTGGTCTGTCGGAGGACCTCGTTTAGTTCCTCAAAGTTCGCAATACGGTCTGCTGTAAAATTTACCGCTTTCATACCTTCCAAATAGGCCTTTGAAGCCGCTTTAGGAAGTTGAGGAACCTGCCGCTCGAAAAGTATTTTCCAAACCTGGAAATCCTCTTCCGTGTACGCAGCATAATCCTGACGCATGTCATTTAATCTCGGGTCAGAAAAGACCCACTCTTTGGGTTTTTCAATCATTATATCTTGGGTTTAATTCTCGGGGTACTCTGGGTAAGCTACACTAATCTAGAATTGTTGGCACTTATTTTAATTGCTCCACTTTCCATTGTTTTCAACTCAGAAAACCACTTAGCTGTTGCAAAAACTGAGAAGTAATTTCAACTCTGGGAGTTCAAGTTACGCAGGGATTTCAGTTGGTACAAGCCAATTTCAAACCCCAGCAGTTGGTTGGGAAAGGATTAGCCAATAACTCCTTGAATGAAGGCCTTGATGTCTCTATTCAGCTCATTTGAATTTTTAATATTCTTGATAAAAGCCGATCCAATGATTGCTCCCTGACTGTAACGCGAGGCGAGTTGGAAGGTGGCCGCATCCGAAATCCCAAAGCCGATGAGGCGCGGATTGGAAAGATTCATCGCTGCTACCCGCTCAAAATACTGTTCCTGCTCTGGTGAAATTTCCGCCTTTGCGCCCGTGATGGCATGGGAAGAGACCATGTAAATAAATCCATTGGAATGCTCGTCCACTTCGCGGATTCGCTTTTCAGAGGTTTGCGGAGAAATCAAGAAGATATTGAATAAACCATAGCGCTCAAACAACTCTTTGTACTCTTCCAAATAATGGCTCATGGGCAGGTCTGGAAGGATCAATCCATCAATCCCCAGCTCCTTGCATTTTTTGCAAAACTCCTCCACTCCATATTGGATGATTGGGTTGAGATAGCCCATCAGCACTACTGGAAGATGGATTTTAGCTCTGAAGCCCAGCAATTGCGAAAATAGTTTTTTGATGCTCATCCCATTCTCCAAGGCGATGGTATTGCTTTCTTGGATGGTCGGCCCATCGGCAATAGGGTCTGAGTAGGGCAAACCAATTTCAATAATATCTGCACCTGCTGCCTGGATGGCCTCCATGACGGGCAAGGTATCTTCTAGATTAGGGAAACCCGCCGTCACATAAATGGAGAGGATGCGTTCTTTTTTGGTTTGAAATAGGTAGTCGATACGATTCATGGTACTTTAGGATCTTGAGTGAAGTGAAGAGGAATTGAGATTTGAAAGGGCCTGAATTAGCGATTGCCTCAATAATTTCCCCAGTGGATGTAAGTTTCCAAATCCTTATCTCCCCTACCTGAAAGGTTGATTACGATCAGGTCATTCGCATTAAATTCAATTTGATGTAGTGCATGGATGGCATGAGCCGTCTCGATCGCAGGAATGATTCCCTCTGTACGACTCAACAAAATACCAGCCTTCATCGCATCCTCATCCTCTACCCCAACAAACTCCGCTCGTCCAATTTCATGCAAATGGGCATGTACCGGGCCAATTCCTGGATAGTCCAGGCCTGCAGAGATGGAATGCGGTTCAATCACTTGTCCATCTTCGGTTTGCATCAACAAGGTTTTGGATCCATGCAAAATCCCAGGAGTACCCAAAACCGAGGTGGCAGCAGACTTGCCGGAATGGATCCCATGCCCCGCAGCCTCCACCGCAATCAGGCGCACCTTGGGTTCATTGTAGTAGTGGTAAAATGCTCCAGCGGCATTGGATCCTCCACCCACACAGGCAATCACGAGGTCTGGATTTTCGCGACCTTCTTTTGCCTTCAACTGCCATTTGATCTCTTCCGAGATGACGGACTGAAATCGTGCCACCATCTCTGGATAAGGATGTGGTCCCACCACGGAACCGATGATGTAATGCGTTCCCACTGGGTCCGCAATCCAAGCGCGCATGGCTTCATTGGTGGCATCTTTTAAGGTCTTTGAACCTGAGGTCGCTGGTACCACCTTGGCACCAAGGATGCGCATCCGCTCCACATTGGGACGCTGACGCTTGATGTCCAACTCTCCCATGTAGATCGTGCAATCCATGCCCATCAAGGCACAGACGGTAGCCGTAGCCACCCCGTGCTGTCCCGCTCCAGTCTCTGCGATGATGCGTTTTTTACCCAGCTTCTTGGCTAGGATAATCTGCCCTACCGTATTGTTGACCTTGTGGGCACCCGTATGACAGAGGTCTTCTCGCTTGAGGTAAATCTTGGCTCCAAAACTTTCGGAAAGCCGAGCTGCCAAATAGAGTGGCGTAGGTCTTCCCACAAAGTCCTTGAGCAGACTTTGAAATTCCTCTTGATACGTTGGGCTTGCCACAATGGCTTCCCAGTTTTCTCGGAGCTCCTCCACATTCGGATACAACATCTCGGGGATGTAAGCCCCTCCAAAATTTCCATAAAACCCTTTTTCGTCAACTTGTATCATCATCTCGCTGGTTATCGTCTCCAATTGGCAGACCTTATCTGTTCAACTTTTGTTTAAATTCCTTCAAATCAGGAATATGCTTTAGCCCTGGAGCAATTTCAAATCCAGAATTAACATCCACTCCTAGCAGCTGGGGAAGGTCATTACTCAACTCTAAAATTTCAGCTGCATGGGCCAACCGTAATCCTCCACTGAGGAAAAAACCTTTTTCGAATGGGTACTCTTTCAGAAGTTCCCAATCAAATGTTTTTCCAGAACCTCCCTTGCTCGCCGTAGCCGTATCAAAAAGAAAACGATCTACATGGGGAACAAATTCTTCCATCAGCTTCCAATCCAGCTTCTCTCCAACACCAAAGACCTTCCAAATTTCTAATTCGGTATCTTCCTTCAGTTGCTTGACCACCTCCACAGATTCTCCTCCATGCAGCTGAAGCGCCGAAAGGCCAAACAAGGCGGTTTTTCGACGAATTTCCGACTGTTCTTCCCCTACGAATACCCCCACTTTCTTTAAGGGCAAATCCACCAACCAATCGATACTTTCCTCAGAAACAAGTCGAGGGGACTTGGGATAGAAAATCAAACCCATCCAATCTGGATTGACTTCTTGGACCAATTGGTAACAATTGTCCCTTTCCCGCATGCCACAAACTTTAATTTCCATGCCCTGAGATTCCCGTTTTTTGTTCTCCCATCAAGCGTCTAAACTCCTGGATAAATTCTATTGCTGCCTGCCCTGGGTTTGAGGTTTTCATAAAATTTTCACCAATCAAGAATCCATTGAAACCAGCCTTTCGGAAAGCTACTAGGGTAGCAGGATCCGAAATTCCGCTTTCAGAAATTTTGACCACCTGGTTGGGAATACGATCCACCAGGGCTAAAGAAGTTTCCAAAGACACTTCAAAGTTTTTTAAGTTTCGATTGTTCACGCCCACCACATCCAGCCCGTCACAAAACGACTGTTCCAACTCCTCCAGATTGTGCACTTCCAACAGCACCTCGAGGCCAAGGCTATGGGCAAAGGCCGCCAAGGATTGTACTTTTTCTGGGGTTAAGGCAGCAGCAATGAGTAAAATACAATCTGCCCCCATGGATTTGGCTTCCAAAATCTGGTACTCATCTACCACAAAGTCCTTTCGGAGAATGGGGATGGCCACTTGCTTTCTAGCCAATTCAAGGTCTTCAGTGGCACCTCCAAAATAGTGTAGATCTGTCAAGACGGAAAGTGCTGAGGCGCCTGCCTGCTCGTATCCTTGGGTCACCTCCACCACTGAGGAGGTACCATTAATCAGTCCCTTGGAGGGAGACTTTCGCTTGAATTCGGTGATGATCCCAGATTTGGTAGGATCCAATAAAAAAGATTTTAAGGATAGGGTGGCTCTCGAAAAAGCGCTGCTTTTTTCCAATTCGGCCACAGGTAGTTGCTGCTTTCGAGCTTCTACTTCGAGGTACTTATCGGCTATGATTTTTTCTAGCGTATTCATCGGAGCAACTTAGTTAAAGGACACGGAAGTTTGAGGCTGGATCAATCCTGTAAACACGCGTAGCGCTTTGCCAGTCAGGAGCGTTTCGTTGGCGAGAGCAAGTGCCTCCTCAAAGCCAAGTCCCTCTCGAGCAGTCACTAGGGCAGCAGCAGCATTCGCTACCACTACCTGATTTTGTGCGGCAGTACCTTTGCCCCGAAGTACATTTTCAAAGATACGGGCAGACTCGCCTATGGAGGTTCCACCCAGAATGCTGTCTGGAGAAAGTTGATCTAGGCCAAGGCTTTGTGGGTGGTAGAGCTTTTCGCCAGAATTGGTGATCATTTTGAAGGGTCCAGTGAGCGATATCTCATCGTAGCCATCTAGGGCATGCAAGATAGCAAATCGACCCTCGGTTTCCTGGTAGAGGTAGCCATAGAGTCGTGCCAATTCCAAGCTAAACACCCCTACCAGTTGCTTTCTAGGAAAACTTGGGTTAACCATGGGTCCAAGCATGTTGAAAAAAGTCTTCACCCCAAGTTCCTTTCGGATAGGTGCTACACTTTTCATTGCAGGGTGAAAAAGTGGCGCATGCAAAAAGCAAAGGCCTACCTGATCCAAGCTTCTCCGAAGTTGATCGGGGTTTGAACTAAACTCATAGCCAAAATGGGCCAACAGATTGGAGGAACCACAAATAGAGGAAACGCCCGTATTGCCGTGTTTTGCCACCGCCTGTCCAGCTCCTGCAACGATAAATGAGGAAAGCGTAGAGATGTTGAAGGTGTCTTTGCCATCCCCACCTGTGCCACAGAGGTCCATGGCATCGTATTCGGAAAGGTCTACCGGTACGCAGAGCTCAAGCATGGCTTCCCGGAACCCACGGAGTTCCTCCACTGTAATGCTGCGCATCAGAAACACGGTCATAAAAGCAGCAACTTGGCTACTCGGGTAGGATCCTGTAGCCAAGTTTTTCAATACCTCCTTCGCCTGCTGCTGCGAGAGGGTTTTGTGTTCAATCAACTGATTTAATATGTCTTTCATCGGTTAGCGATAGGTAGAAGTCTAATTAATTTTGAAGCCAGTTTTGGATCAGCTTGGCCCCATGTTCGGTGAGGATACTTTCTGGGTGAAACTGCAGCCCACGGAGGTCAAATTGCCGATGGCGGATGGCCATAATTTGTTGGTCTGTGGTACGCCCAATCACCTCCAATTCGACTGGAAGCTGAGATTCATCCACCACCCAAGAATGGTACCTTCCCACGGCAAACTGGGTGGGTAGTCCTTCAAATAGTCGGTCAGGCACTACGGTGAGCGTGGAAGCCATTCCATGCTGCACCTCAGTCAAGTTGTGTAGCTGCCCTCCAAAGGCCTCTGCAATGGCCTGATGACCTAGGCAAATCCCAAGGATGGATTTGGTAGCTGCATACCGCTGCAGTACCTCAGGCATCAAGCCCGCTTCGGAAGGAATTCCAGGACCTGGAGAAAGTAGTATTTTATCAAACTGCTCCACCTCATCCAGGACAAAGGCATCGTTTCGACGGATGTCCAATTGCTGTCCATACCCCAGTTGGCGGATCAGGTACACCAGGTTGTAGGTGAAGGAATCGTAATTATCTAGGACTAAAATTTTCATGGACGCATCGCTTAAATCTGTTCGGCAGTCTTCAAGGCCACCCGCAAGGCTTCCAATTTATTGGCCACCTCCTGCAATTCAGAGTGGATGTCGCTTTTGGCGACTACACCGGCACCGGCTTGGAAACGGAGTTGGTTATTTTCCGATACAAAGGAGCGGATGATGATTGCATGGTTGAAATCCCCATTGAATCCCAGGTAGCCGATCGCGCCGCCATAGAACTGACGACTCACTGTTTCCAATTCATCGATGAGCTCCATCGCTCGGTACTTCGGCGCACCCGAAAGCGTTCCTGCCGGAAAGGTATCCGCCACCAGCTGAAGGGGATTTGCTCCTTCGGGTAGCTGCCCGGTTACTTTGGACACCAAATGAATCACATGGGAGTAGTATTGCACTTCCTTGAAGACCTCTACTTCCACCCGATCAGAAGTACGGGAGAGGTCATTTCGAGCCAAATCTACGAGCATGACATGCTCTGCATTTTCTTTGGGATCGTCGTACAACTTCCGTGCAAGGGCTGCATCCTCCACATCATTGCCCGTACGGCGGAAGGTTCCTGCGATCGGAAAGAGGGTTGCTTTTCGGTTTTTCACCACAATCTGTGCTTCTGGGGAACTTCCAAACACCTTGAAAGAACCGTAGTCGAAATAGAACAAGTAGGGCGAAGGATTGACCGAGCGTAGGGCACGGTAGACGTTGAATTCATCCCCTTTGAAGGCCGTCGTAAACCGGCGGGAAAGCACCAGCTGGAACACATCCCCACGTTGGCAATGCTTTTGTGCTTGGGATAGCAATCCCAAAAACTCCGCATCACTGTAGTTGGAAACCTCTTCCCCTACTTTTTTGAAAGAGTAGGCGGGAATGTTCTTGTTGTTGAGCAAGGTTTCGATTTCATCTAGGTAGGAAGCCCGCTCAGCCCCCTCGACTAGGTGTTCGAAGAGGTGCAACTCGTTTTTATAATGATCCACCACGATGATGTTTTGGTACATGGCATAGTGCATCATCGGCGCTTCTTGAGAAGGGGAAGCTTTTAGGTGGATGTCCTCAAACCAGCCTACCGTATCGTACTGGGTGTAGCCAAAAAGGCCATTTTTGCTGAACTTGAATGTGTCAGGCGAAGACTGAAATGCTGTTCCAAATCGCTGCAAGCAATCCATTAGAGGTTGTTCAGCACTCACTTCGTAAGATTTCTCCTGTCCATCGGGCAATTTTTCTAGCACTGTGCCTGCTGTAAATGAAAAAGAAGCGACTGGATTGAAGCAAATGTAGGAGTAGCTATTGTCCTGCCCACGGTAGTCGGAGGATTCCAGCAAGATGGGATTTGCAAAGCGATCTCGAATCTGCAGGTAAATGCTTACCGGCGTGATGATATCTGCGAGTCGCTTGCGGTACTGGGTATGGAGGCTGTAGGTCGTAGTCATAAGAGAGAAAAGGGCATAAAAAAAGGCTTACCGGGGAAACCAGTAAGCCTTTTAAGGTATGTATTGCGCAAAGTTTAGGCAACGGCTTTCTGAGCTTTCCCGAGGAAAGATTTGGAATGCCACCACCAGTAGTTATTTGCGATTGTTTTCATAAGGTTGGACAAATTTAGAAAGGCTTTGGAATAAGCAATGCGTCCCTTCGTTTTTTTTAACTTATTTTTGAGCAACCCTAACCTTGACACCGTGGCTAAAGCAATTTCGCAGTACTTCAAACGGATTTTTGACGACTACCAAGTATTGGTGATGATCAATCCACAGGATTTTTCTGGCATCGAACTGATTGTTCATCCCGATGGAAAAATCGAAAAAACAGCGATCGAAGGTGACGAAGAAATTTTTGAGGATCTCAAAGCCGATGAGTTCCAGGCCTGCAGTGCACTGGAATTTCAGCTTCTACTTTCAAAAGCCTAAATCCGTCTTGCGAGATACCCCCTGGAATAAACCTTGTTCAGGTTGAGGGCAGGCGTGCAGTCAACAAACCCACTTTTCCGACAATTGCCTTCATTTTTTTACTTCATCCTTTTTTTATTCTTCTTTTTGTTTACATTATAAACATTAAAATGTTAAAAATATTAACATTTTAATTGACTGATTCCAATCCCCAGTCAGGGGCATTTCCTACAACTCGTACTAGTTTTTACCCAAGTCCATCCACGGAGCTTCTCTGGAAGAAATCCTACTGCCTTGCCATGTTTCTCAATTGCCATACCCAATTCAGTTTCAAATACGGAACCCTTTCCGTGGACAAGCTCGTTGCCGAGGCAAAAAGCAAAAAGTTGGATGCGCTCGCCCTGACAGACATCAACAGCAGTGCGGCCGTATTTCCCTTTATCCGTGCCGCACAGAAAGCGGGCATTCATCCAGTGATCGGGATCGATTTCAGAAACGGCATTGCGCAGCAGTACATTGGGCTCGCACGCAATCAGGAGGGCATGTACGAACTCAACAAGCATCTCTCAGAGCACCTAATTCAGCAGCGGCCTTTTGCAGCCAAGGCCCCTCCCTTTGCAAACAGCTTTGTGGTATATCCTTTTCCGCAAACCTACTTTCCCTTGGCTGAGCATGAGTTTGTCGGCATCCACCCCAGCCAACTCAACAAGCTGCATTCCTCTCCCTGGTACCGGAAACGAGAAAAGTTGGTGCTCCTGCAGCCGGTCAACTTCTCCTCCAAATTGGAGTTTAACGCGCATCGGCTCCTGCGAAGCATGGATCTGAATACACTACTCAGCAAGCTGCCCTTGCAGGAGCAGGCAGATCCCTCAGACCAGCTCTACGGTTATGCGGAACTCATTGCCCGTTGCGAAGACCACAGCTACCTGCTCCTCAATGCGCAGAAGCTGCTGGAGCAGTGCCAGTTTTCCTTCTATTTTCAGGCGATCAAAAACAAGCGAGACCTACTTGGTACTGGAGGGGAGGACTTTGAATTTCTCCGCCAGGAAACCCTCCGCGGAGCCCAGCAGCGCTACCCCCAGCTCTCTGCAGCCGTCAGCAAGCGCATTGAAAAGGAACTGGAGCTGATCCAACAAAAGAGTTTTGTGTCTTATTTTTTGATCAACTACGACATCGTGCAGTTTGCCCATCGTCGCAATTTCTACCATGTGGGCCGAGGATCTGGAGCAAACTCCGTGGTGGCCTACTGTCTGGGAATTACCGATGTGGATCCCATGGAGCTGGATCTCTACTTTGAGCGCTTCATCAACCTCTACCGCGAAAATCCACCTGATTTTGACATTGACTTTAGCTGGACCGACAGAGACGAGGTGTTTGAGTACCTCTTTACCAAATACAACAAGGGGGAAGATGCCCATGTAGCGCTGCTCGGCTCCTACAGCACCTTTCAGTACAACTCCGTGATGCGTGAGCTCGGCAAGGTCTTTGGCCTACCCAAGGCGGAGATTGAGTCCCTGCTACAGCAGGCAGACAAGGAAGGCTATCGTCCTGATGGCTTGGGTAAGTTGATCCTCCGCTATGCCCAGGTACTGCATGACATGCCCTCTCACCTGACGATTCATGCCTGTGGACTGCTGCTGTCGCACAAGTCGATGCATTACTACACGGCCACCAACCTCCCACCGAAAGGGTTTCCGGTAGCTCACATCGACATGCACGTGGCCGAAGACATTGGCCTACACAAGTTTGACCTCCTCAGCCAGCGGGGCCTAGGCCACATCAAATCCAGCTTAGAGTTGATCCAGCGCAACCAGGGGATTGCAGTGAATATCCGAGAAGTAAAAAAGTTTAAGGAAGACCTAAAAATAAAGGCACTCCTCCGCAGTGGGCATACCATCGGTGCCTTTTATGTAGAGTCTCCCGCCATGCGCATGCTACTCGCCAAACTGCAGGCCGACACCTATTTGGAGCTCGTGGCTGCCAGTTCCATCATCCGTCCTGGAGTGGCTCGATCGGGCATGATGCGGGAGTACATCTTGCGGCATCGGGACCCAGAGCGCAGGAAGCAGGCCCATCCTGTGCTGGCGGAGATCATGCCCGAAACCTACGGCATCATGGTCTATCAAGAGGATGTGATCAAGGTGGCACACCATTTTGCAGGACTGAGCCTTGCTGAAGCGGATGTATTGCGGAGGGGCATGAGTGGCAAATCCAGATCCAAGGACGAGTTTGAACGAGTTAGGGCTGCTTACTTTGAAAACTGCAAGCAACTGGGGAGGCAGGATGCTGAGGCTACGGCGGTATGGATGCAGATTGAGAGTTTTGCAGGCTATTCCTTTGCCAAGGGGCATTCCGCTTCCTTTGCGGTGGAGAGCTACCAGAGTCTGTACTTGAAGGCTTATTTCCCCTTGGAGTTTATGGTAGGGGTGATCAACAATTTTGGGGGATTTTACTCCACCGAGTTTTACGTGCACGAGTTGCGCATGCAGGGAGCGACGATAGAAGCCCCTCACCTCAACGAGAGCGAGTACCTGACCAAAATCACTGGGACCACCGTGTACTTGGGCTGGATCCACCTGAAGCACCTTGAAAAAAAAACCATCGAGCGCCTCTTGCAGGAGCGGCAGGCGAAGGGTCCTTTTCTGGGGCTGGAAGACTTTGTGCGTCGGGTAGCCTGTGGATTGGAACAGCTCCTCATTCTGATTCGCATCCATGCCTTTCGGTTTACAGGAAAACCCAAGCAGCAGCTCCTGTGGGAGGCCCACTTTCTCCACCACAAGCAGGTGGGGACACGACCTACGCAGGAGTTATTTGCAGCGGCGGGAGGAGGAAATTGGGGGGAAAGCTTGCCTCCTCAGGTGCCGGTATTGGAGGAACTCGATGTGCGGCAGGATATCTTGGATCAGATCGATATTTTGGAATTTCCACTTGAATCCCCCTTCCACTTACTCCAAGATCAAGGCATCCAAGGAGTAAAGGCGAGGGAGCTACAGCAGCAGCTAGGAAAAATCGTACAGGTGATTGGCTACCTAGTTACCGTCAAGTACACCCGAACAATCAAGGGGGAGGTGATGAACTTTGGTACCTTTATCGATCAGGAGGGCCACTGGATCGATACGGTTCACTTCCCTCCTACGGTCAAAAAGTACCCATTCAAGGGGCGTGCAATCTACTGCCTTGAAGGCAAGGTGGTGGAAGAGTTTGGCTTCTACTCCCTTGAGGTGCAGCGCATGGAGCGCATGGCTTATTGGAATGCGGAGGGGTAGGGATCTATTAAAAAATGAGGTGTGTTGGGCTGGATTCAAATACCAAACTTCCTAATCCTTTCCCTTGAGTTTTTTCTTTTCGAGCCCTTTATCCACAGATTTCACGTTGCGCTCAAGTTTCTTGATATCTTCTTCAGCAGGCAGTTGTTCTGGTTTTATTCCACTTTTTGCAAGAAGCCCTCGAACATCTTGATTGTTTTTCACATGCTCATCCGTAATTCTTGATTCACCATTCAGATCATGCTGCTGCACATTGAAATTGGTGATTTCAGTTGCTAATTGTTTTGCAGTAATCGTAATCGTAGGTAGGAAATCTGCCAAGGGTCTATTTTCTGGAATTCCTAACTTCTTTTTCATAGCACTGGTGGTGAGCCCGCCAAATAATGCCCAATCCCCCTTGCTCCGAATGTTTGCAAAACCTGCATGGTCTACCCCTCTTTCATAGATGTTTTTGGAAAGCTCTAATTCGGTTGCCGCCAATTTTTCACGAGCATACAAGCGCTCATTCAGACGAATCCGTTCTTCGAGTAACTCTTGCTTCCTTGTTTGAATTGCAAAGTAGCTTTGTGCAAACGCGATTTGTTCTTTTTTCGGGTCGCCATTTTGAGCAATCAGGTAACAAGCATAGCGAGTAAGTAGGATATCCTCCTGTTTTCTCTCCGCTCCAGAACCGATTTTGACCATTTTGTTGACGTCAACGAAATGGTCTAGAACGGTTTCCTTCATGGTTTTGCAACTTTCCTTGGCTTTGTCTACCGCATTCACAAAATTTCGCCAATCTGTGTAGCCAAGAAGTTCTTGGAGTTCTCTTGCCAACCAAAATTCGACCCCGTCTTGTTCGTGAACGGATTCTTCAAATGATTTATTCAGTTTACTGATGGTTTCCTTATTCATGTTAGTTGTTTATTGGTTTGAGTTTTTTCGCAATTCAGTTTTTCAGCTTAGGTATACTCTCTGTTGAGTACAGCCAAGTGGTCACGAAAATCGAGTGTTTCCCAAGGTCTACACCCCTGAACGAGCTGGATTAAATCTCTTTCCTCACGGTTTACCAAGATTGGGTAAAAGCTATTTTGAGACCTCGATAAAAAAACCAACCAAACCAGGAGAAGGAGCAGTTGAAAAAAATCAGTTGAAAAAATCACCCTTAAGAAGACTTGCCCGTTCCTCTTAAGAACTAGCTGAAAAAGTAGATTAAAAAATCACCCTTTTGTCGCTCCCTCTCCTGCTTGGTAAGTAATGGAAAGATACCTGTAAATGCCTGATAATTTGAAAATTACATGGATACGCAGCGATTTATTTTTAGTAAAAATTACTAATTCTCGCCCCCGAAAGAGGTGGATTAGTATTTTCTGCAAAAAATGGAAGGCAAAACTCAGTTTTTAGTAAAATCTGCAAAAAATAAGTCGGAACACTAAAATCAGAAGGAGGGGAAGTTCCCCTAAAATCAAGTGCTAACTATTAAAAAAAGAAAAATCTACTTACTTCAGGATAGGTTCCAATACAGCTGCCTTCCCATCCAGATTCGCAGGAAGCGGGAGATTTAAAATCCGACACAGCAGGGGATAGATGTGGATGTTTTGGAAAGTTTCGATCTCCAACCCGACCTTAATCTGTGGTCCTTTGGCATAAAAAATTCCACGCATGTCTTCGTAGCGTGGGGTGAATCCATGTTCTCCAAACACTTGGGTTTGGAAACGAGCGGCATTGTTTTGGTAGCGTACCTTTCCCTTTACATCTGTCAAATAATACCCTGCCTTGGGTAGAATCAAGAGGTCGCCTTTCCGCTGGGGAAAGGCAGTCAAATCGCTGTAGTTTTCGGTTGTGCTGAGGTCATCGATAGAGATGTTTGGATCTCGAGACAATAGCAATTGAATCACTTTTTCCTTCTCCTTTGGGTTTACCAAATGCAAGTGGGCCAAAGCTCCATTGTTGACCAAGCGTCCTTCAATTCCCTCTGTCAAGTCCTCCAGTAGTATCAAGTTTTCCTGCTTTACTTCTAGCATGCCATGGTCTGAGACAAGCACCACATGAATGGGAAGGTCGAAGCTTTCGAGCCCTTCAAACAAAGCACCCAGTTCATGATCTAACCGATCCAATGTTTTTTTCAACTCCAGGTCATTGTTGGGGCCATAGCGATGTCCCGTATCATCCATATCCGAAAAATAGAGTGTAATCAAACGCGGCCGATCCACTTCGGGAAGCCTGAGCCAGTCAAACACCTTCCCAATTCGTGTAAGGTTGGGCACTCCCCCATCGTAATCGTAGTAATAGCTGGGTCGGACCCCTTGAATCGGTGCCTCTGTACCCACAAAAAAGTAGCTCGCTGCCTTGATCCCCTGTTGCTCTGCAAGCACCCAAATCGGCGTCCCACCATACCAATAACCATCCTGCACAATATCCCGGTTGCCCATCGTATATACTTGATCCTTTGCTGGCTCGTAGAAGGCATTATCCACCAAACCATGGTGCTCGGGAAGCATCCCTGTGGCAATGGTGTAGTGGTTGGGAAAGGTTTTAGTGGGAAAGGAAGGGATCAGTCCCTTTGCAGCTGTTCCTTCGGCAATAAACCGACTTAGATTCTCTGGCTGAAAGCGCTCCACATAATCGTGACGAAAGCCATCTAGGGAAATCAAGATAAGAATGGGCTCTTTTGTCTGAGAGAAGCTAGTTCCTCCAAAGAATAGGGCTACAAATAACGTGAATAGGGAGCGTTTCATGCTTTTTTTTGCTAAAATAACTAGCCCATCTTGTCAAACAAGATGAAATAGT
This sequence comes from Cyclobacteriaceae bacterium, assembly GCA_947458475.1. Taxonomy (GTDB): domain Bacteria; phylum Bacteroidota; class Bacteroidia; order Cytophagales; family Cyclobacteriaceae; genus Algoriphagus. The sequence goes on from CANGZP010000013.1 coordinate 24,968, forward strand.
GATATTTCGTTTTTGAAAAAAAAACTATGAGAGGTCTCCTTTTAGTTGCTTGCTTGATTTCATTTTCCTGTGTGCAGGAAGAAAAAAATTCTCAAGAACCGCAGATCAAGTTAAGCGACGAACAACTCTTGGATACGGTACAGTATTATACCTTTCAATACTTTTGGAAAGGTGCCGAACCCAATTCTGGCATGGCACCTGAACGCATCCACATGGATGGGGTCTACCCTGCTCAAGACGCACATGTAGTGACTACCGGAGGTACAGGCATGGGACTCATTGGGATTTTAGGAGCGGTAGAAAGAGGATGGATTACCCGAAACCAAGCCAGTGAACGATTTCAAAAAATGCTTGATTTTCTGGAGAAGGCAGACCGATGGAACGGCATTTGGCCACACTGGCTAGATGGCAAAACAGGAAGAGTGAAGCCGTTTTCCCAGAAAGATGATGGCGCTGACCTTGTAGAATCTGCCTTCTTGATGCAAGGACTACTTGCTGTTCGGGAATATTACAAAAACGGAAATGCAAGCGAGAAAGCCATTGCTGTTCGCATCAACCTTCTTTGGGAAGAGATGAATTGGAATTTCCATAGCAGAGGTAGAAATGTACTTTACTGGCATTGGTCCCCTAGATACCTCTGGGATATGAATTTTGCACTTGAAGGCTATAATGAAACGCTGATAACCTACATCTTGGCCGCGGCCTCCCCTACACATCCTATCGATCCTCAAGTGTATCACCAAGGATGGGCAAGATCTGGTGAAATAAAAAGTAGTGGAGCTGGGGCTTATGGGATTGCATTGCAACTTCGCCACCAAGGTGCTGAAAAATTTGGTGGCCCATTATTCTGGGCGCATTACTCTTTTTTGGGATTAAATCCGAAGGGACTAAAAGATGCCTATGCAGACTATTGGGTAGAAAATACGAATCACACCTTGATTAATCGTGCGTGGTGTATTGCAAATCCAGGAAAATTTAAAGGATATGGGGATAAACTTTGGGGCTTGACGGCTTCCTACTCGATTACAGGGTACCATGCACACCGCCCAGATAGTGACAATGGAGTTATTTCACCCACTGCGGCTATCTCTTCCATTGTATATACTCCAAAAGAGTCCATGCAGGTCATTCGGAACCTGTATGAAACCTATGGAAAAAAAGTCTTTGGACCTTATGGTTTTTACGATGCAATGAGCCCTGAGCACAATTTTTTTCCTCCTCACTACCTAGCAATAGACCAAGGACCTGCGGTAAGTATGCTTGAAAATTACCGAAGTGGGCTTGGCTGGAAGTTGTTTATGCAAGCTCCAGAGGTGCAGGCTGGACTAAAGAAACTAGGATTTAGCTACAACAACTAGAATCAGAAACTTCTTTTAACTCCTTCCTGTGAGTAATTTCAGTTTTTTGAATATCCCACATCGGTAGTTAAACCTTCACCCGCATCAACCAATCGTTCTGGATTTCATCTCCAAAAGGAAAGGGATGGCTTCCAAAAGTCTTAAATCCGTTTTTTTCATAAAAGCGAATGGCGCGCGCATTGTGCTCCCAGACTCCTAGCCACACAAATGTCTTGCCTTTTTCCTTGGCAAAGGCCAGTGCTGCGTCCAACAAAAACTGCCCTACTCCCTTCCCCCACACTTCTTCCAGGGTATACAATCGGGCCACCTCCAGGCTCTCAGGGTCTTGAACGTCTGTTTGGGCAGCAGCCAAGTTTACCTTGGTGTAGCCGACTAACTTCCCTTTCAAGCTCGCCAGCAGAAACGTGGAAGCGGGATTTCTCCATTCTTTTTCGAGCTGAACTTGCGTAAAAGCTTGGGAGAGATAGGCCTGTACATTCTCTGGTTTATTGCCTTCGGTAAAAGCCTGCACAAAAGAAGTTTGGGCGAGATCAAGCAAGGTTGCTAAGTCGGACAATTCTGCCTCTCTCAAGCTAAGTACCGATTTGGAAGGATTCATCTTACAATTTTTTGAGAGCAACATCGATTTGAGAAATAGGAAACTCCCCTAAAATCGCCCGGTAATTTCCTTTTGGGCTAAGCACCACAAAACTTTTGCAAGGATAGGGAAACGAAAAGAACTGCTGCGCAAAAACTCCCTCCGGGTCAGGGGCCCAACTGTGAATGCCCTCGTATTTTTCTAAGCCATGCGGCTGCTGGTAGAGGTAAACAGGCGCAGCAGCCCCGTGTTTTTTGACATAGCGGAGCACTGCAGCGTGGTCACTAGCAAGCGTCTTGGGATCCGAAGTGCCGCGGGCAGAATTGCATTCATCCTTGCCTGGATAAAAAATCACCACCAGCGGTTGCCCTGCCTTAAAGGCGTCCATTTTTCCGAGCTTCTCATAGAAGAGGCGCGCATCCGTTAGCCCAACGGGCATGCGATGCACGAGCCGCATCTATCCAGATTGTTTTCCTGGAACACCAAAATAGGGTCCGTTTAAAATCTTTTCTTCGTATTCCGGATACAGAATGCGTTTGCCTCGATCGTCAAAATAGCTTTGTGCAGTAAGCTGGCCTTGTACTCCAAGCAAAAAGAAAAGCAGCAGGTAAACCGTTTTCATTCGCTCCAATCAGTTGGATACCTTGCTGGCGGAAGCCACCTTATTGCCCCAAAGGATCACCAAAGCGGCAGTTCCAAACATGAGTAAGCTGTAAATCGCAGAAGGTATGGACATCACAGAGTTCACCAAAAGGGTGGCAGCGATGGTAATGCCTAGCGTGCCGTTTTGGATGCCTGATTCGATGGCTATCGTCAATCCTTGACGGAAGGGCAATCCTGTCCATTTGGCCATTAAAAAGCTTACCGCAAGCGTGCTTAGATTGAGTGCCAAGGATGCTGGACCTGCTTCAATAAAGTACTGAACTAGATTTTCTTTTTCTTTCAGAATGGCCGCGCCAACAATAACTACGAAGAACACAATAGAAATCTTCCGAAAGGGCTGATCCCATTTTTCAGCCAATTTAGGTGCCTTGGCAAGGGTAATCATTCCCAATGCCACCGGAATGAGTGTAATGAAGAGCACAGAAACTACGGTACCCACCACTTCCAACTGCTTTGCCTCGCCTCCAGGGATAAAATACGCAATGGAAAAATTGACTAAAAACGGAATCGAAAATACGGTAATCAGGGAAGAAAAAGCCGTAAGCGTGATGGATAGGGCTGAATCCCCTTTGGCCAGGTGTGTAATCAAATTGGAGGTGGCTCCACCCGGGCATACGGCCAAAATCATAAGGCCAACTGCAAGTTCAGGGGGAAGAGAAAATGCCTTTGCAATCCCAAAAGCGATGATGGGAAGCAGCACCAACTGGTTGAGTAGTCCAATACCTACCGCTTTGGGATAGATCAAGATTCGTTTGAAATCTTCTACACGCAAACTCAGCCCCATGCCAAACATGATGACTGCTAGCGAAAAAGGCAAGAAAAGCTCGGTTAAAACACTGGATTGCATAAAATTGAGGTTGGGTGGTTCGTTTGGGTTCGTCTAATTTAAAACAAGCCGCTGGCAACAGCAAATCCGATGTAGGTGCCAATAGCATTTCCCAAACTTCCGACGAGAACACCTGGGATCAACAAGTCAGGGCGCTCCAGGCTTTCTGCTGCGGCCAAGGCAGTGGTATTTCCTCCAATATTGGCTTGTGAAGCTACTGCAATCATGTCCCAGTCCATTTTGAAAAGGGATCCTACGCCAAATATCACCAGGCCATGAACCAACACCAAAATGGTTACAAACAGTATCAGGGTAAACCCCAAGTCTCCCACCTCCGCTAAGGCGGACAAATCACAGAGGGTACCAATCACAGCCAAAAACACGAGGATTAAGAAGTAGCCTAAGGTATGTTTGCCGCGAAGCTGCTGTACCGCTGGAAACTGGGCAAGGACCAAGGCCAAGGAAGTCAGCACGAGGATTTCAGGTACTTTTGGGTACCAGGTAACCACTGCCTTACTTATCGCCATCCCCAATAACGCCAAAGCGAGTACCGAGGAGATAGAACCAATGGAAATAGCTTCCTGAGACTGGGCTTTTTCCCCTGTAGTAGCAGCCGCTAATTTTTTCCGAGGGAAGAGTTTTTGCAAGTATTTGGGCAAAATTAAGGTAGCGATGATCCAGGGTGTACCTACCAAATTGTCCACCACGGTAGTTGCCGCAAACAAGGTGCCTGCCTCATTTACCTTGTAGTGCAAGGCAATTGCGTTGAAATTGATGGCTCCACCAACGTAGGTTCCCGTATACATGCCCGCCACAGCTGGAGCCAATGGGCCGATCGCTTCTTCCGGTTGCACGAATACCCAGGATACCAGCACCCCAATGACCGTAGCGAGCGATCCGAGCAAAAACAAAAGCAGCAAAGGGAGTCCCGCTTTTTTCAAGCTTTTCAGATCTACTTCGAGCAAGGCAATAAATATACCCAAGGGTGCAAGGTAGGTAAAGACGCCATCGTAAACGGGATGTCCATCCATGGCACTTGGAATCACTCCTGTATTGGCCAATACCGCGCAAATCAAGATCACAAAAATGGGCGTGCCCACCGACTTGCCCCAGGAAAATCGGGTAAGCCAACTTGCAAAAAACACGGCCAAACAAAGTGTGGCAGCTACAAACAGAAGGGAGGAAGGACTTGACATTCCGAAAAGTAGAAAAAATTTAATTAGTTATACGGACTTGATGTCTTGGATTGTACAATGTACCAGGTACGAAGTACAAAGTACCGAACTGGAAATACAATGGAAATAGGATAGAAATAGACTCCGTGAAATAAATAGGAAATACGATGGAAATAGGGTTGAAATAGACTTTGCTGCGCTTGCCTGCGGCAGGCGAAATATGGTATTTACACCAATGCTGAATGCCGATTGAAGAATAAAGAAGTAGGGATTCGTAGTAGGATATGAATTCTTCTCAGAAAGCATCTTGGTACATTGTACTTGGTACTTCGTACAGAGTTCTACTTGATACTTGATACTTGCTACTTGATACTAATCCTATCCAAAAGCACAGCTACCTGCTTACTTCCAGTTTTTCGAGAATAGGCTTCCAAAGGACCTAGCGTTTGCTGAGTACCTGCTGAGGCATACAGCTCCCGAAGTTTGGTCTGCATCCCTTTCAGATCACCATGTCCCAAAACGGCTCCAGCACCAGCGTCACTGAGTAGCGTAGCACTATCGCCTTGAGGATCACCCAAAGCCAAAACGGGTAGACCCGTAGCGAGGTATTCAAAAAGTTTACCTGGAATATTCCCTTTTGCATTTTTTGTGTCCGTCAAAATCAGGACCAAGGCATCTGTATGGGCATAAAATTCAAAAACCTGATGATGGGGCACATAGCCCGCAAAATGAATATGCGCTTGAAGCCAAGGATCCGCCTCCACCTGCTGCTGCACCTGCTCACTTACCTTCCCTACAAAAGTCCAAGAAACCTCCTCCCCTCCAACTTCAAATTCTGCTTTGAGTGCCTGCATCAAAGGGAGCGGGTTGCGGATGGCGTCGATGATGCCGGTGTAAACGAGGTGCAGTCTTTTGGCCAGCTTGGGTCGAGGATGAAAATCGGCCGGAATATCGGCGGGATCATACCCATTGGTGATCAGGTCAATTTTTCTTCCCGACAGTTTTTCCAAGTCACGCTGAAAGGTTGGGGAAATGGTCACCACCACATCGGCTTGCTGCAAGACTTTCTGCTCCAAGGCTTCGTGTCGTCTTCGAATAAATGACAACATGGGAAGGGTATCCAAAAACTCCCATTGGGACCAGGGGTCCCTGAAGTCGGCAAGCCAAGGGAGACCGTACTTTTGTTTGAGCTTCTGCCCAATTAAATGTAGGCTATGCGGAGGTCCAGTCGTAATAACGGCCTGAAACTGTCCTTCTTGGAGTAGCTGGTTCAGAAATTGAACGGAGGGCTTCACCCAAAATACCCGAGGGTCTGGAACGAGCAAGTTGGCACGCAACCAGATGGCTACTTTTTCCAAAAATCCCTTTTTTTGCTGTTCCAGCATACGACCAGGATGGCTTTTCCCTTGCTTTTTTACTTTAGCAAACAGCTGGTAGGGCTCCCAGATCGGAAAGCGAATGACCTCCAGGTTGGGAGAAATTTCTTTAAGGAGAGTTTCGTCTTTGAGATCGAAATCGGGATTTTCTGGCGTAAAAATCACAGGTTCCCAACCTGCTTCGGGAAGGTATTTGGCAAACTTCAACCAGCGCTGAACACCCGAACCTCCACTCGGAGGCCAATAATAGGTGATGATTAAAACGCGCTTTTGCATGGGATTCAATGCGTTTGCCAAAACTTGATTCTCGCAAATGTACTAAAAAGAAGAAGGGGAAGATAACTTCCCCTTCTTCTTAAAAATTCGAATTATTCTCCTTGTCCGAGTGAGAATCCTTTCACTCCATCAAAGGTGTAGAGGTGCTCTGTCTTAATGAAATCAAGTCCAAGCTTTTCGGCTTTTTGCAGCAGGTCTATCACCTGAGCATGGCTGAGCTTTTCCCCTTCTCCAACCTTAAAGCGGCATCTCCAATGATCCGTACAGAAGGTTTCTTTCATGCCGTCAGGAAATACTTTTACGCCTCGATTGGTGATGAGACTCAATTTTAATCCTCCAGTATCCAATTTATTGAGGAGACTACCCAAGACATTAGGGTCTCGATTGTCCTGGTCCCAGTCTAGGAACATGTCTACGCCAATCAATTCCTTCTTTGCCTTTGGCTTAGGTCGTAAGGCTACATCCATAGGAGCAGTGCTCTCTTTACCAAAGGAAGCTGGAGTCATTTGGCTAGGTACTTGTCCCAAGCGAGCAATGACTGCCTGAGCAAATTCCTGAGTTCCTACTTTCTTGGTAGACAGCCCTTCTTGGTAAATATCTCCCGTATGAATTCCATCTTCAAGGGTTTTCATCCATGCGTTTGAGATTTTCTCTGCGATCTCAGGTTGCCCGATGTGCACGAGCATCATGATGGCTCCATTGAGAAGACCTGAAGGATTGGCCATGTCCTTGCCCGCGATGTCAGGTGCAGAACCATGAATCGCTTCAAACATGGCTACTTCAGCGCCCACGTTTGCAGAACCGCCCAAGCCAACCGATCCAGTCACCTGTGCTGCTACGTCGGAGATGATGTCTCCATAGAGGTTGAGCGTCACGATTACATCAAAAATCTCGGGGCGATCCGCAATCAAGGCTGTTCCGATGTCAATGATCTTGTGGTCGGTTTCGATCCCTGGGTATTCTTTGGCGATTTCTTCAAAGGTTTTGTGAAACAGGCCATCCGCGAGCTTCATGATATTGTCCTTGGTCATGCAAGTCACCTTTTTACGGCCATATTTCTTGGCATATTCAAAGGCATAGCGGATGATTTTTTCAGACCCTGGCTGGGAAATCACCTTCAAACATTGGTACACTTCCTGGGTTTGGCGGTGTTCAATTCCTGCATACAAATCTTCTTCATTCTCCCGAATGATCACCAAATCCGTTTTTGGAAAATGCGTTTTGATAAATGGCGCATAGGCTTTGCAAGGACGTACATTGGCATACAAACCAAAGGACTTGCGCGTCGTCACATTGAGTGACTTGAAGCCTCCACCTTGGGGAGTGGTGATGGGAGATTTTAAAAAAACCTTGTTGGCCCGAAGCGAATCAATCGCCTTGGGCTCCATCCCAGAACTAATTCCTTTGAGGTATACCTTTTCTCCAATTTCGATCACATCGTACTCCAATTGAGCTCCTGCTGCATCTAAGATCGCCAAGGTGGCATTCATGATTTCGGGGCCGATTCCGTCACCATAGGCTACGGTGATTTTTGTTTTGGAGCTCATCGCTTTTTTGGGGTTTAGATTCTTATCATTTGATGCCGCAAAAGTAAGTAAAAACGACAGAAAAAGCCTACTCAGGTTCAAAAATTCTAGTTATGACATGAATAAAAAATAGTCGATTTCAGGCTGTTTTGGCCATTATTTAGTTTTTTATCTTCCTATGAATTTGGCATTCTTGGAGGGGAAGGTATATTTGTTTGAACTATGCTACTTGACTATGTCTGAATTTGTCAATATTCTCACCGAAGAACGACAAGGTATCCTGTACCTCACTATCAATCGAGAGGATAAACTGAACGCAATGAACCTCGCAACCTTAGCTGAGTTAAGGTCGGTTTTTGATCAAGTCATGGACAACAAAGCAATCAAGGCGGTCATCCTCACTGGAGCTGGTGAGAAGGCCTTCGTAGCTGGTGCAGACATCACCGAAATCGCCTCCCTCAATGAAGTCAATGCGCGAAAATTTGCCGAAAGCGGACAAGAAATTTTTGCAATGATCGAAAATTGCCACAAGCCAGTAATCGCCGTCACCAACGGATATACCTTGGGCGGTGGTTGCGAATTGGCGATGGCTTGTCACATGCGTATTGCAACTGCCAATGCAAAATTTGGGCAGCCAGAAGTGAATCTTGGCATCATCCCAGGCTATGGCGGTACCCAGCGACTTACCCTCCTAGTAGGCCGAGGCAAAGCCAATGAATTGATGATGACCGGCGACATGATCGGTGCCGAAGAAGCCAAATCTCTAGGACTCGTCAACCATGTATTTCCCACCAAGCAGGAAGCAATCTCTGGCGCGGAAGCCATCATTGAAAAAATCATGGGCAAAGCACCCCTTGCAATTGGCATGGTAGTGGATTGCGTCAATGCCGTATTTCTCGAAGAAAATGGCTACCAAACCGAAGCCAACTCTTTTGCACGCTGCGTCAAATCGGGAGACTATAAGGAAGGCACCTCGGCATTTTTGGAGAAAAGAAAGCCTGTCTTCCGTGGAGAGTAAGTGATCCAGCAACCCATGGGCACACTAAAAAAACTTGCCGGACAAACTGCCATCTATGGCCTAAGCAGCATTTTAGGGCGCTCCATCAATTTTTTACTGATCATCATCTACACCGGATACCTGAGCAAGGCGGATCTCGGTGCATTTACAGGCATCTATGCCTTGATCGGATTTTTGAATATTGTCTTTACCTATGGCATGGAAACTGCCTTTTTCCGATTTTCAACTGGAAAAAATCAGGACCCCACCAGAGTATACCACAACACCCAATCCTTATTGGTCTTGTCCAGCCTCATTTTGGGATCGGGCATTTACCTTGCAGCACCATTTTTGGCAGAAGGAATGGACTATCCAGGCCAAGCCTATTTGTTTCAGTGGACCGCCTTATTGCTAGCCTTTGACGCCGTTTTGGCAATTCCTTTTGCCAAACTCCGGCTGGAGAACAAAGCCAAAACCTTTGCAGGAGCCAAATTGATCAACATTCTCTTGAATGTCACCTTCAACCTGCTTTTACTGATTTGGATTCCTGGATGGATTCAAGGAGGTTTCCTCACCGAAGGAATTTTGGGCTACCAGTCTGATTGGGGAGTGGAATACATTCTCCTTGCCAACCTACTTGCCAATGGCTTAATCATTCCTTTTGTGTGGTGGAAGGCAGGATTTTTTTCGTTCCGACTGGAAAAAGAAATTCTCCAGCCCATGTGGACCTACTCGTTGCCCTTGCTTTTTATGGGATTGGCAGGTGTGACCAACGAATTGATATCCCGGCTACTGTTTGAGTACGTGTTGCCGGTTAATTTTTATTCTGGCCTGAGTAGCCGAGAGGCCGCAGGGATATTTGGTGCCAATTTCAAGTTGGCCATCCTGATGAACCTGGTGATCCAAGCCTTCAAGTATGCTGCAGAACCTTTCTTTTTCCGAGAGTCCAAAGAAAAAGATTCTCCCAAAATGTATGCACAAGTAATGCATGCCTTCATCTTGTTTTGCTCCCTACTCATGATCTTAATTTCAGTTAATCTGAACTGGATCGGGCCACTGTTCCTCAAAGGAGATGCCTATGAAATGGGATTTTCCATTGTCCCTCTGCTGCTACTCGGCTACCTTTTGCTCGGAATTTATTTCAACCTTTCCATCTGGTTTAAGCTCACTGACAAAACGAATTACAGCTTCTGGATTACCTCCTTGGGAGCGGTAGTGAGTGTGGCAGGCATCGTTTTATTGGTTCCCGTTTGGGGCTTTATGGGGGCAGCCCTAAGCACAGTAGCTTGCTACCTAGTTATGGTCGGAGTTTGTTATTTCTTTGGCCAAAAATATTACCCAATCCCCTACCAAACGAACCGGGGCTTAGGATACCTAATCCTAGCTTTTGCTTTAAGCTATAGTGGATATTTTCTTGAAACAGGACTAGCTAGCTTAGATTTTATCCTTAAAAATTCAGGCGCTCTACTTTTTTTCGCAGCAGTCTTTTTTCTGGAGCGTAAGTTTGTTCGATCCCTTATTGCCAAGAAATCCTAGTTTACCTCAGCAGCCCCGCCTTTTCTTCAGTCAAATTGATGAAAAGGCACTATGTTTGCAGGGTTGATTTGAAATTTCCTTCTTCAGTGAGAGTTACTCCCATTTTTCTGCTGCTTTGCCTTATTTTCCTGAGTCCGATAGCTGGATTTACACAAAACTCTTTGTCCAAAAAAGAAGTCAAAGCACAAGAATTAGCTGCAAATGCAAGCCGCTTTTTTATTGAAGGAGAAAAGGCATTGGCGCTTGGAGACCTGGAAAAGGCATTTCGATATTTAGAAAAAGCGAGTGAATTTGCTCCTGAAGAGCCTGCCATTTCCTACAAACTCGCAGAAGTCCTGCTCAAAAACAGTCAAGCCGAAAAAGCACTTTCGTATGCCTTGAAAGCAGCCGCGGGAGATCCTGAAAATCTTTACTACGTGCTTCTGGTTGCGGAAATCTATTCCAATTTAAAGCAGCCCTTATTAGCGGCAACTTTACTGGAAAAATTGACTACTGGATCTACCAAAAACCAGCAGTACAACTTAGAGTTGGCATCGATTTACTTGAATGCCAATGAATTTGACAAAGCCCTCGTGGCTTTGGATCGTGCTGAAGCCTATTATGGCGTCCGAGAAGCCTTCACGTTCCAGAAGCAACGCATTTACCTACGAAAAGACCAGCTCGGCAAAGCAGTTGAAGAGGGTGAAAAATTAATCGCCTCCTTCCCGGGTAATCCAACTTACGTGCTCGCGCTGGTGGAGATTTTGTACAACAACGCCAAGTTGGATCAAGCCATACAGTTGGTCCAGACAGAAATCGCCAAATATCCAAATCAGCCAGAACTTCAGCTGGCAGCTTACACCCTTTACCAAGAAAAGGGGCAAATCGCACAAGCCAACTCCTTCCTATTGGAGGCAATCGCTAGTCCAGACTTAGCAGCACCCTCCAAGGCCTCAGCATTTCAAGGACTCTTGCAGGAATTGAAAACAGCGGAGCGAGACAAGTTGCTCGACAAATTGGAAGTTCTTTTGAAGGACTTGCATGGCGAAGACCCAACCGTTTTGGAAGCAATTGGCAATCGAAGGAAATCCGAAAATAAGTTAGGGGAAGCGCTTGTACTGTACAAGAAGTCGATAGCCCTTCAACCCAAAAATGAAAAGTTGTTGGAAGAAGTGATTGTCAACTCTTTTGAAGCAGGAGACAATTACGAGGAAGTGGCTCGATACACAAGCATCGCCATAGATGAGTTTCCAGAGAGTGCTGAGTTTTGGTTTTATGAAGGCGTAATCCTTTCGGGACAAAAGAAAGATTCCTTGGCGATTCAAGCACTTGAAACCGCCCTACGTTTGAACGAAGGAAAAAATCCGCAATTGGCGCAGGTCGCTTTCAGCACGTTGGGCAATAGCCAATACCAATTGGGCGATCAAGCTGCTGCATTTCAAAATTTTGAGAAGGCCTTGGCACTCAATCCAACAGATGAGCAGGTCTTGAATAATTATGCTTATTTCTTGGCTATCGCGGGGCAAGAATTGGAAAAAGCCCTGGACATGGCGCAGCGTGTGGTAAAAAAACATCCTAAAAACGCAACCTACCTGGACACCTTGGCTTGGGTTTTGTATCAGTTAAAAAGGTATTCGGAGGCAGCAATTCACCAAGCTGAAGCGATCAAAATCGAAAAGGCGCCAAGTGGAGTACTCATGGAGCATTATGGGGATATTTTGTATCGATTAGGCAAAGTAGAAGAAGCTGTGGGATGGTGGAAAAAAGCAAAGGAAAGTCCCGAAGGATCCGAAACGCTTGCTCAAAAAATTAAAGATCAACGAATCCATGACTAAAATCCAAATCCTTGCAGCCCTAGTGGTTCTCGTATTGAATTGGAGTTGTGCCACAAAAACCACGCTTTTTGAGGGCGATCAGGCCATGGAGTCTTTTGTACCGAATACGACTCAATTTGGGTACTTGCAAGCCAAGGCGAAAATAGTCCTCGAGGAAGATTCTGGTAAAATCACGCGTGGAACGCTTCAGCTGCGTGCAAAAAAAGATAGCTTAATTTGGTTTTCACTTTCTCCAGGCCTAGGCATGGAAGCAATTCGTGGTTTACTCAGCCAGGAAAAAATCCAAATTCAAGACCGACTAGGAAAACAGGATGTCAACATGACTTATCCAGATTTTGAAAAACGATTTGGAATCAAATTATCGTTGCAGTTATTTCAAAATCTTCTTTGGGGCGACATTCCCTATCCGGCTAGTTATGAAGATCGGTTGCTGCGGGTCGGGAAAAAGTTTGAGTTAACGCAAGTCCGTGATAAAGTTCGTTATTTTAGCAAGGTCGATACCCGTCACGGAAAGGTTACGGAATTGTCGAGCGCCGCTATTTCGGGTAATGGTTCAATACTCGCCAGTTTCCCTAAGTTTCAAAACATCCAATCACAAGTATTCCCTGCGGAGGCCTTGGTAAAAGTAGCTTTAGAAGAGCCTTTGGGTTCGCAAAATTTTAGAATTTACATCAATTGGACTTCCTTGGACCCTCAAGCAAGCCCATTAACCTTTCCCTTCCGATTTTAGTAGTTATGAAAAGATTGGCCTTTCTATTTTTCTTCTTTGTTCTGGTTGGGGTTGACTCCACTGCCTATGCCCAAACCAAAAAATCTAGGGAGCAATTGGAGAAAGATAAATTAGAAATACAGAGCCGATTAAAAGAGTTTGATGCCATTCTAAAGCAAACCACAGCTACCAAAAAAACATCATTAGGCCAACTAAACGCGATTACTAGCCAATTTCAAAGTCAAAATCGCTTGGTCAACACCTTGGATAGGGAAGTCAATTTACTTTCAACTAACATCCTTGAAATTGAGAACGAAATTGCCAGTTTGGAGAAGCAACTGATTGACTTGAAGGCAGAGTATTCGCGAATGATTTACAATTCCTCCAAACTGAATAGAGGCCTTTCAATTGTCGCATTTGTATTTAGCTCCAGCAACTTTAACCAGCTCTACATGCGGTTGAAATACCTCAAGCAGTACACTGAAAGTAGAAAGAAGCAGGCGGAGCAGATTGAAAAATTATCCAATGAACTAGCCAATCAACGCATCCAATTGGATGAAAGAAAAGTAGATAAGGAGAAAGTATTGGTAGAGGAAAAGACAGAGAAAGAAAAGCTGGAGGCGATGCGCAAGGAGAAGCAAGGCATGGTCAATACGCTATCCAAAAAAGAACGGGATATCCAAAAGCAGATTGCTGCTACTAAAAAGCAACAGGAGCAGCTGAATCGAATGATCAAAGCCGCCATTGAAGCTGAAATTCGGGCTGCAGAAACCGCCTCCAAAAAGGAAAATAGCACCAGTACCAAAAAAGCAGGAACCAGCATGCCCATGACTCCAGAGGCTGCGGCACTTTCAAGCTCTTTTGCAGGCAACAAGGGAAGACTACCTTGGCCAGTAGAAACAGGAATTATCTCCCAAGGATATGGCACCTATCCCCACCCTACTTTAAAGGGCATTGTGGAGGAAAATGATGGCATTGATATTCGTACCCAACCCAACTCCAACGTGCGTGCAGTATTTGACGGGGTAGTTTCCAAAATCACCAGTATCCCGGGATATGGCAACACCTTGATTATCAAACACGGAGAGTATTTTACCTTGTACAGCCGACTGAAGTCAATTTCTGTCACCACCGGCCAGACCATCAAAGCGAAGACGGTCATCGGACAAGTTGCTACAAATGCTGAAGGCGAAGCGGTAGTTCATTTCCAAACTTGGAAAGGACTGCAAATCATGGACCCTGCAACCTGGATTAGCGCCAAATAGGTTAAATATTCTTACATTCATAAAAAAGATATGTAAGTAGACTTGATCTACTTGGGTAAGCGATCTATACTTGTATCTTTGTAATTGTATCTTTAAACGCACAGCATTATGACTACTTTAGGTTTTCTTCAAAATATTGGTGGAGGTTCATTAATCCTTATCATTCTTGTAATTCTCCTGTTGTTTGGTGCAAAAAGAATCCCGGAACTTGCTCGTGGATTGGGTCGTGGAATCCGTGAATTCAAAGACGCCACCAAGGACATCCAAAATGACCTTGAAGAAGGCATGAAGGATAAGAAAAAGTAATTCAGTCCCATTCTTTTGGAAAAGTATCGTTCCTTCGACGAAATCCAGTTTGCCTTGAAGAAAGGAGAAAGCGATTGTCGATCGATTGTAAACTATTACCTACAAAATATTCAGACGAAGGCGCACCTCAACGCCTTCGTCGAAGTTTATGCCCATTCCGCAATGGAACAGGCAGCCAAAGTAGACCAAAAACTCACCACAGGTAGCGGCGGTAAACTTGCCGGCATGGTCATCGGAATCAAGGATGTGCTCAATCACGAAGGCCATCCTGCTACTGCTGGGTCCAAGATCCTAAATGGCTACATCTCCCAACACACCGCTACTGCAGTTCAGCGACTGATCGATGAAGACGCCATCGTTATTGGTCGACTAAATTGCGATGAATTTGGCATGGGCAGCTCTAATGAGCACAGTGTCTATGGAAAAGTATTTCAAGAACTAGATCCTTCCCGTGTTCCAGGCGGATCTTCAGGAGGGTCGGCCGTAGCAGTTCAAGCCAACTTGTGTACCGTATCCTTGGGATCGGATACGGGAGGCTCGGTACGTCAGCCAGCAGCCTTTACCGGGATTGTGGGCATGAAACCCACCTATTCGCGCGTTTCCCGCTGGGGACTCATTGCTTATGCCTCCTCCTTCGATACCATCGGTGTTTTTTCATCTACCCTAAAGGACAATGCCTTGGTTCTCGAAGTCATGGCAGGCTATGATGAGAAAGACAGCACCTCTTCAAGGGTTGCGGTTCCTCACTACAGCACCCTTGAATTAAAAAAAGGGCCTCTGAAAATTGCCGTATTGAAGGAAGCCTTGCATGCTCCTACCTTGCAGGCAGAGATCAAACGCAATACCTTGGAGGTAATCGAAAAATTAAAATACGAGGGACATGCCGTTCAAGAAGTGGACTTCCCCCTTTTGAACTATGTGCTCCCCACCTATTACATCTTGACTACTGCGGAAGCCAGTGCAAATTTAGCTCGATTTGATGGAGTGAAATACGGCTATCGGGCACTTCATGCCCAAAACCTAGAGCAGCTGTACAAGGATAGCCGCAGTGTGGGATTTGGAGAAGAGGTCAAGCGAAGAATCATGCTTGGAACCTTCGTGCTTTCTGCCAGCTACCACGATGCCTATTTCACTAAGGCTCAAAAGGTTCGCAGGATAATTAAAGAAGTGACAGAAAAATTATTGACTGATTTTGACTATCTTTTGCTCCCAACTACTCCAACTACAGCATTCAAATTTGGGGAGCATGGGGATGACCCAGTATCGATGTATTTAGAAGATTTGTTTACCGTACAGGCGGCCGTGTCTGGCGTTCCGGCCCTATCCATTCCCAACGGGAAGGATGATTCAGGAATGCCCATCGGGCTTCAGGTGATTGCAAATTCCTTTAAAGAAGCGGAATTGTATGCCTTTAGCCAGTATTTAAGTACCTTGACTTTAAATTAAGCAGTGTGATGAAGAACCTAATTTTGAGAGTTTTTGTGATTGGAATCGCTTGCTTTCCTTTTTTGAATTCGAATGCTTTTTCACAAGAGAGCAGACTCTCCAATTCAGGTCAGCTCGATGTGGTCATACCCAACTATCATTACGAATATGTTCCTGACTTTACCTACGAAGAAGTAGCCGGTCGAATTCAGAAGATGGAATTGGAGATGGACTTCGAATTGAATGAGCGCGTATTTTCTTTCATTCAATACTTCACGGTTCGAAATCGTGAATACATCAAAATGGTTTTGGCTCGGAAAGAGCAGTATTTCCCCATGTATGAAGAAATCCTAAAAAATCATGGAATGCCTTCGGAAATCCAGTTTCTCTCGATTGTGGAATCGGGTCTAGACCCTAAAATCAAGTCTCCTGTGGGCGCAATGGGCTTGTGGCAGTTTATGCCTGCCACTGGGCGAGAATATGGCATGCTGGTGAATCCAGATATCGATGACCGAATGGATCCCGAGCAATCTACAGAAGGCGCTGCAAAATACCTTAAAGCACTATACAGGATGTTTGGCAACTGGGAAGTAGCCCTTGCTGCCTACAATTGTGGCCCGGGAAATGTGCGGAAAGCAATTCGAAAATCAGGAGGAAAAACCACTTTTTGGGGGATTTATGATCACCTACCCAAAGAAACTCGTAGCTATGTACCCCAGTTTCAAGCCATGCTCTACATCCTCAACCACCTAGAAGAGCACAACTTGCATTTGGAGGAACCAAGCTATCCCATGGAGTATGAACAGATCCGTTTTGATAAATCATTTCATCTCAAAACTTTAGCCTCCCTTACGGCGATTTGTTTGAAGGATTTAGAGAAACTAAACCCTTCCATCAAACTAGGCAAGATCCCCGAATCGCACCGTTCCATGGCTGTTCGGATTCCCACATCCAAAGCTTTTTTCATCAAAGATAACTTGGCTTGGATAGGTGACTCCTTGTCCAAAACATCGCCAATTCTATTGGCTTCAAGCAACCAGCCAGAAATAAGCACAGGAACTACTAATTCAGCGCAGGGTTCGGCAAGACTAGTCTACAAAGTGAAGTCTGGAGATGCCCTTGGCGCGATCGCTTCTCGTCATGGAGTGACCCTGACACAAATAAAGCAATGGAATAAACTCAGCTCAAATGTAATCAAGGTGGGACAGACTCTTGTGATCCACGCCAATATTGAACCTTCATCAACCAAAACCATCGCGCTCAATTCAACCAATTCGAGTCCCTCAAAAACCTACACTGTACGGCCTGGAGATTCCTTGTGGGTGATTTCACAAAAGCACCAGCTGAGCATTGAACAAATAAAGCGGTTGAATAACCTGAATTCAACCCAAATCAAGCCTGGTCAGCGCTTAATTGTGGGTTAAAGAAGCCATTCGATTCATTAATTTTTGAATAATTCGAAGCTGAAAAAGCAAAAAACCTTTTTATACTTCCTCTAGAAACCATCCTTCCTATGAAAGCAATTTACTTGAGCCTCCTTTCCTTATGTTGCCTCTTTTTATTCTCCTGCGAAGAAAATGGGGAATCCAATAGTGCCAAACCCAAGGCAAGAGGTTCAATAGGTGAAATAATCCTCGCCATCGATTCTACCAAATGGGCAGGGCCTGTTGGTGATGAGCTACGCGCAATTTTTGAAGCAGACTTACCGGGAATGATCCGCTCTGAATCCCTATTCAAGGTTCGTCGCGTGGATCCACGTGCCATGACACGGATGTTGAAAATGTACACCAACATTGTGTATGTCACCACATTCGACGATAAAAAAGGAGGAAGCCAAGTCATCAATGGGCAATTTACCCCCGAATCCAAAGCCAAAGCCGCTGCCGATCCCAGTATCTATTCCCTACGGATGGAAGACGAGTTCGCAATAGGCCAAGAAGTACTTTATTTGTTTGGAAACACAGAAAAGGAGCTCATCAGCAACCTGCGGAAGCATAAAGACCAGCTTCAAAATCTCTTCGAAATTCGAGAAAGAGACCGATTAGCCAAAGCCCTATTGGCTCGTAAAAACGCAGCTGCACAAAGTGACGGACGCAAAAACCTAGGGATTGAAATTATGCCTCCGGTATCCTACCAGATTGCCAAATCTGTCCCTGGATTCCTTTGGTTGAGACAACCTACCCCCACCCAAGACCGACCAGATATCAGCGTGTTTTTTCATGTGGAAGATTACAAAAACGAAGAACAAACTTTTCCTGAAAACATCCTTCAACTGCGGGATTCAATCGCAAAGAGCCACATTTTTGGAGATCCAGAGAACCCCAATTCTTTCATGACAAGTGAAAAACAAATCCCACCAGCTTTCCGAAACCTAGTGATTAATGATAATTTTACGGTTGAAATTCGGGGCACTTGGAAAACCAACGACCTGAGCATGGGTGGTACTTACCTAGGCTATTTGATGATTGACGAGAAAAAAGGAAAATTATACTACATGGAAGGTTTTGTGTACTTCCCGAATGAACTCCATGCAGATGCATTGCGAGAGATACAGACCGTGCTTCTCAAAACCAACGTGAGTTGGTCTGAGAAAACAGGATTATAAACCCAGCTTATACCCTCCATTTATGGCGATTAAAATCAGAAAAGAAGACGCATTAAACTACCATAGTCAAGGCTCACCCGGGAAAATCCAGGTGATTCCTTCCAAGCCTGTTTCCAGCCAATTGGATCTTGCCTTAGCCTACTCCCCTGGCGTAGCAGAACCTTGCAAGGAAATTGCTACCGATGTAGAAAACGTGTACAAATACACCGCCAAAGGCAATTTGGTGGCAGTCATTTCCAACGGTACTGCAGTACTTGGATTGGGAGATATTGGTCCAGAAGCGTCCAAACCAGTAATGGAAGGAAAAGGTGTCCTTTTCAAAAAATTTGCGGGTATTGATGTCTTTGATTTGGAGATCGATGAGAAAGACCCAAAAAAGTTAATTCAAATCATAAAGTCGCTTGAGCCTACTTTTGGTGGCATCAACCTGGAGGACATCAAAGCTCCCGAATGCTTTGAGATTGAGCAAACCCTCAAAAGAGAGATGAAAATCCCGGTCATGCATGATGACCAACATGGGACTGCCATCATCACTGGAGCCGCCTTACTCAATGCCCTTGAGCTGGTTGAAAAAAAGATAGAAGACATCCGCATGGTCGTGAGTGGGGCTGGTGCAGCTGCCATATCCTGCCTTCGTTTTTATTTGAGTTTAGGTGTCAAAAAAGATCACATCGTAGTATGCGACAAAGACGGAGTGATCCGTACGGATCGACCCGGGTTGACGGGTGAACATATCGAATTTGCCACCTCGCAAAATTTCCATACCATCGCTGAGGCGATGCCAGGTGCAGATGTATTTCTTGGGCTTTCCGCAGGCAATATCATCTCTCCAGACCTCATCCAATCCATGGCAGCAAATCCAATTGTATTTGCCTTGGCCAACCCAGATCCTGAGATTGCCTACGAAACGGCCCTTGCTGCACGTGAAGATGTACTCATGGCTACCGGTAGATCGGATCATCCCAACCAAGTAAATAATGTATTGGGATTTCCGTATATATTTAGAGGTGCGCTAGACGTACGGGCCACTGCAATCAACGAAGAAATGAAGCTTGCAGCAGCAAAAGCGATTGCAAAGCTTGCCAAAGAACCTGTTCC
>CANGZP010000014.1 GCA_947458475.1 Cyclobacteriaceae bacterium
AACATCGCTGAACCAGGAGCCTTAATTGGATTTGCTGGCCCACGTGTGATTCGAGAGACCATCGGTAAGGATCTGCCCAAGGGATTTCAGAGTTCAGAGTTTGTGTTGGAGCACGGTTTTCTTGATTTCATTGTCGACAGACGTCTGTTGAAATTAAAGTTGAGCACTTTGCTAAACCTATTGAAGAATTAATCAGTTAAAATACCAAAAAAGAAGTCAGAAATTGCTTCCAAATTTGCCAGTATTTTTGGCGTGCATTCCTGATTAATAAATATATTTGTGCTCCCAAAAACGGGGTTTTCCTACGAAAAAGAAAAAAATAAGATTTCATGGGTTCTGTAATTATTACTTCCATTGTAGCGTTTACGGCGATCATTCTGCTACTGGTTTTTATCCTCCTTTTTGCCCAGTCCAAACTGGTGAATTCAGGAGATGTTAAGATTATCATCAATGGGGATGAAAGCAATCCAGTTATTGCTTCTGCGGGGTCAAGCTTACTATCTACCTTAGGTAATCAAAAAATCTTTCTTCCTTCTGCCTGTGGTGGAGGGGGCACTTGCGCGATGTGTAAGTGTATTGTAGATGATGGGGGTGGAGATGTTTTGCCTACTGAAGTAGGTCACCTGAGCCGCGCAGAGCAGCAAGGGCATGTTCGTTTGGCTTGCCAGGTGAAGGTGAAGCAAGACATGAAAATCCGCGTCCCTGAAGAGATTTTCGGTATTAAAAAGTGGGAATGTGAGGTAATCTCCAATTACAACGTTTCTACGTTTATTAAAGAATTTAAAGTTAAACTTCCTGAAGGTGAAATTCTTCACTTTGAGGCAGGTGGATATATTCAGGTGGATGTGCCTGCGATTACGGTCAACTTCAAGGATATGGATATCACTCCGCATCCAGAATTGGGACACCCTGCCGATGTGTACAAGAGCGATTGGGATAAATTTGGTTTGTGGAGCTTGGTGATGAAAAATGACGAGCCGCTGTTCCGTGCCTATTCCATGGCCAACCACCCTGCTGAAGGAAATATTGTAATGTTGACGATCCGTATTGCGACTCCACCATGGGATCGTGCCAACAACCGCTGGATGGATGTCAATCCTGGAGTTTGTTCTTCTTACGTCTTTGGTTGCAAGCCAGGAGACAAAGTGACGATCTCTGGACCTTATGGAGAGTTCCACATCAACCCGACGCAGAGAGAAATGATCTACATCGGCGGTGGTGCGGGTATGGCTCCATTGAGAGCGCAAATCTTCCACTTGTTCCACACTGAAAAAACTTCACGTAAGGTATCTTACTGGTACGGTGGACGTTCCAAAAAAGAACTGTTCTATGTGCCTCACTTCAGAGAAATCGAAAAGGAATTCCCGAACTTCAACTTCCACATTGGATTATCTGAGCCCCTTCCTGAAGACAACTGGAAAATCAAGACGTCTTTGGAAGACCGGGAAGCAGATGGCTATGTAGGATTTATCCACCAGGTATTGTTTGAAAACTACCTCAAAAATCACCCTGAGCCGGATGAGGTAGAATATTACCTTTGCGGTCCTCCATTGATGAACGCCGCGGTACTAAAGTTGCTAGACGACTTGGGTATTCCGAAAGAAAATATTCGATTTGACGATTTCGGTGGTTAAGTCGACTAAAAAAATCCTGCAACTGCAGGATTTTTTTTTAGGTATCATTTTTGATTAGTTTTAAAAACCTAAAGACTTTCCATGAATATTTCCTCTTTTTTTGAGCCTGTAGAATCTGCTGTTGTAGAAAAAGGCTACCTCGAGAATTCCTTTTTTCATCAGCTTACCATCCATCATCATGGCTTTCCAGAACTTAGAGGCATTCAAATTGCCTTAGTGGGCTTGAAAGAAAGCCGGGGAGCAAAGCGTTCCGAAAGTATTCATCGAGCAAGTTCTGAGATTCGTGAGAAGCTTTACCAGCTAAAAAAGGGTGCCGTTCCGTACCAAATTGCAGACTTGGGAGATCTGATCTCTGGGGAAAGCCTAAATGATACCTACCAGAATATCCGGCAGGTAGGGGATTACTTGATGCGGCAGCAGATATTGCCTATCTTTTTTGGAGGTACACACGACCTTGACTACGGGCAATACTTGTCCTACCAAAAATTAAAGAAGCTAGTGACCCTACTCACTGTGGATGCCAAAATCGATATGGAAGAGACGGGACCGGAAAGCGATCGGCACACCCAAGAGGTGGTTCTCCACCAACCCAATTTCCTATTCTCTTCCACACACTTGGCATACCAGAGCTTTTTGGTGGATCCTACCTTGGTAGCTGCCTTGGAGAAGCTCTATTTTGAACATGTGCGGCTTGGGCAGCTTCGGGACAACTTCAAAGAAATCGAGCCCTTAATTCGAGATGCAGATTTGATGAGTTTTGATTTGTGTGCCATTCAATCTTCTGTGGCTCCAGGCGCGGTAGATGCGCAACCTTTTGGACTATCCGGTGAGGAAGCAAGTCAGATCTGTTGGTTTGCTGGTTCAAACGAAAAATTGAGCTCTTTTGGGGTATATGGGTACGATCCCTATTACGACGATACGCACAACAAGACCGCTCAGGTAGCGGCTGTCATGATTTGGTACTTTATCGAAGGGTTTTACAGTAGAAAAGATACGCTTTCCTTTAAGAGCGCTGCCTACATGAAATACACGGTATCGATGGACTCTAAGCCCAACACCTTGGTTTTCTACAAAAGTAAGCGCAGTGGAAAGTGGTGGATGGAGATCCCCTACAATGATGCCAGCCGATTTGAGCGGGTGAGCATTGTTCCTTGCAGCTATGCAGATTACCAACAAGCCCAGCAGGGAGAGATTCCCGAGCGTTGGGTCACTGCTCAAATCAAGCTCTATTGATGAATCGCTATACCCGGCAGCAGCTCGCGCTGCGCAATGGTCAGGATAAACCCGAAATATGGGTAGCTTTCAAAGGTGTCATTTACGATGTTACCCAATCCAAATTGTGGAAAAATGGGAAACATTACGAGCATTGGGCAGGACAAGATTTGACAGCAGAACTCGGGGAAGCTCCCCACACAGAAAAAGTATTTGAAAAATTTGAGGCCATAGGCCAACTTCATCCAGATGATTTTAATAGCAGATAGTGGGTCTAGCAAAACCGATTGGCGGGTAATCCATAGGAATGGCCAAATCAGTCAATTTCGTGGGATTGGATTCAATCCCTATTACCTGAGCGTAGCCGAGATGGCGGACCAGTTGAAGCAGGAATTTTTGTTGAACCTCTCCCAAGAGATTGAAGAGATCTATTACTATGGTGCAGGATGTGCTGCTCCAGAGAAGAAGTTAGAGGTAGAGCAAGCACTCCGTGCGATTTTTCCAACAGCCCAAATTCAGATCGATCATGATCTCTTGGCTGCTGCAAAGGCTACCTGTGGGCATCATCCTGGGATTGCTTGTATTCTCGGTACGGGCTCTAACAGCTGTGATTACGATGGAAAAAACATTATTTCTTCTCGCCCTGCTGCCGGTTACATCCTCGGTGATGAAGGAGGAGGAAGTGATGTCGGAAGAAAATTTCTTCAAGACTTCATTCATGAAGAGATGCCCGCTGCCATTCGACAGGAGGCAATCGATCGCTTTCAGCTCTCCCAATATGGAATTCAGGAACAGGTGTATCGAAAGCCTTTCCCCAACCGATATATGGCAAGTTTTTGCCGCTTTATTACCGAACACAAATCCCATCCGTATTGCTACGGCTTGTTTTACGATGCTTTTCAAAATTTCTTTACCAAGCATGTGTGTAAATACCCGGATTTTCAAACTAAGCCGGTGCATTTTGTAGGATCGATTGCATTTTACAATGCGGATATCCTGCGGAAGGCGGCCACAGATCGAGGCATGCAGGTAGGAATGATTTTGGAAAGTCCCATCGCAGGACTTACGCTTTACCACCAAGAACTGGTATGATAAAAATAACTGAAAGTAGCTCGACCTACGAGAATCTGGAGCTAATGACTGCCCAGGAGTTGGTAGAGAAAATCAATGCTGAAGATCATAAAGTAGCACCGGCTGTCAAAGAAAAATTGAACCAAATCGCTGCATTGGTGGATCAGATTGTTCCCCGGATGCGTGAAGGAGGGAGATTGTTCTATATAGGAGCAGGCACCAGTGGGCGATTAGGGATCCTAGATGCCTCTGAATGTCCTCCCACCTATGGTGTTCCTCACGATTGGGTCATTGGGCTCATCGCGGGAGGCGATTCGGCCATTCGAAAAGCAGTGGAGCATGCCGAAGACGACAAGGAACAGGCTTGGAAAGACATTCTGGCCTATGGGTTTTCCACCTTGGATACAGTCATCGGCATTGCCGCTTCAGGAAGTACTCCCTATGTGTTGGGAGGAGTAAGGAAGGCGAAGGAGATGGGTTTGCTTACCGCTGGAATTTCCTGCAATCCGGATTCAGCTCTTGGGCAGGCAGTGGATTACCCCATTGAGGTGGTTGTTGGGCCTGAATTTGTGACTGGAAGTACACGAATGAAGTCAGGCACTGCCCAGAAATTGGTGCTGAATACGATTTCTACCGCCGTGATGATCAAATTGGGTCGGGTCAAGGGAAATAAGATGGTGGATATGCAACTATCCAATGCCAAATTGGTAGATAGAGGAACCCTAATGATCATGGAAGCCACAGGCGTTTCCTACGAAAAAGCGAATGAATTACTTCGTACACAGGGTTCCGTTCGCAATGCCACAGAATATTATTATAAAAACAAAGCCAAAGGGTAAAGAATATTTTGAAAATTAGGGCAGTATTGATTCCAATCCATGTATCTTTATGCCCACTTTAAGCCTTTGGTATTTAGAAGGTAAATTCATTTAAAAACTACAGCAGTGATGCTGCAACAGCATGAAAAAAAACAATCCTAAAAAGCCATTTTTTGGCGAGGAAAAAAAAGGATCAGGAACCTCTAAAGGAGGTCGTACTGGCAGGGGAGCTTCTGCTTCACGGGAAGAGGGAGCAGATCGAGGACGGGGAAAGTCTTTTGGTGACGACAAGAAGCCTTACGACAAAAAAGGAAAAGAGGGATCCCCCTCTTCGAATTCTTCCAAAGGAAGATTTTTTAAAGGCCAATCTGAGGAGTGGAGCGAACGTCCTTCCTCCCCTAGGGGCGGTGAAGAAAGCCACGAAAGAAGAGGCTTTGGAAGCAAGTTTGCCGGAAAGGATTCCAATGGCCCAAAGAAATGGGAAAGCAAAGAGTCTTCATCTTTTTCTAAAAAGCCATTTGGAGAAAAGCCCAATCGATTTAAAAAGGAAGAGGGTTCAGAAAAAAAGTTTGACTCTTCAGCTAGAGATAAAAAGCCCTACACAGAGCGAAGCAGACCTGGGGATAAAAAATCATATTCTGAGCGCGGTAGTTCCAACGAAAAAAAACCCTATTCCGATCGCAACAAATCAGGGGATAAAAAAGAAGGATTTTCGAAGGGCAGTAGCTACGGGAAGGAGAAAGGGTACAAAAAGGATTTCTCTTCCGAAAAGCAAAGTTTAGCACCTGGAGAGAAGCGTGTGTACAAAGGAAGAGGAAAAGATCAACAGCCGGTTTATGCGATAGAAACGAAGAATTTTGGCGCAGAACCTAGCGGTGAGAAGCGAGGCTTTGGTAAGAACCGCAGCAAGTTTGTAGAGCTGAATGCAGATCGCCCGGACTATAACTTTGATGCCCTTCCTCAAAAAAAGAATAAGAAGGAATCCGAAGATCTGATTCGTCTCAATAAGTATGTAGCGAACTCGGGTATCTGCAGCCGTAGAGAAGCCGATGAGCTGATTTTGAAAGGCCTTGTGGTCGTGAATGGAGAAGTGATCAAGGAGATGGGCTACAAGGTAAAAAAGACCGACCACGTGGTCTTTCAGGGAAAGAAAATCAATCCTGAAAAGCCAGTTTATGTCTTGTTAAACAAACCCAAGGATTTCATTACTACGACAGAGGATCCTATGGAGCGCAAGACGGTGATGAAGTTGGTTGAAAATGCTTGTGAGGAACGAATTTTCCCAGTGGGTCGATTGGATAGAAATACGACTGGTTTGCTCTTGTTTACCAACGATGGGGAGCTTGCAGCCAAGCTTTCACATCCGTCGAATGAGATCAAGAAAATTTACCAGGTCACCTTGGACAAGGCCTTGACGGCAAAGGATGAAGAAGAAATTCTGGAGGGACTGACTCTTGAGGATGGCGATGCCAAAGTCGATGATTTGCAAGTACTCTCTAAGGACAGGAATATTCTTGGATTGGAGATTCACATCGGAAGAAATCGAATTGTCCGCCGAATTTTTGCTCACCTAGGGTATGAAGTGGAAGCTTTGGACCGAGTAATGTATGCGGGGTTGGATAAAAAGGATTTGAAACGAGGCCATTATCGGTTCTTGACTGAACAAGAGGTCATCCGCTTGAAATACTACATTTAAAAAAGGGGCTTATGCCCCTTTTTTTATACAAATCCCTTGAGTTGTTTCAGCAGTTCTGCGCTCGTGAGCAGACCTCCTTTCCGCCACAGGATCTTTCCTTTTTTGAAGAGCATGAGGTGAGGGATGGAGCGTATGGCAAACTGTTGTGCAAGCTGTGGATGCTTGTCGATGTTGACTTTAAATAGTACAACCTTGCCAGCTAGCTCAGCAACCACCTGATCCAAAACAGGGGCTAGGGTTTGGCAGGGTCCACACCAATCCGCATAAAAGTCAACCAAGAGTGGTTCTTGGCTTTGTTGTAGGACGTCTTTGGGCGATTTTTTAGCCATAAAAAAACCGGCCACTTTGGCCGGTCCAGTTCTTATTTCTGAGCTGGTTTTGGAAGTGGGATTCCCAACTTAGTCAAAACCAATTCTGTGAATTTATCTTCTTCTTTGGTGTAAAGAAGGATTGGAGCTTGTCCAGCAGTTTCAGCGAAAATGTGTGTGTAGTTGTTTTCTGCTGCTACTGCATTGATGGCATTGATTACCTTAGCTTGTACAGGCTCTAAAAGCTCTTGTAATTTTCTTTGGTAAGAGGTCTGGGCATCTTGCTCGTATTTTTGAACATCGTCACGAAGCTTAGTCAACTCTTGTTCTTTTGCTGCTCTAGCAGTTTCAGTCATGGTAGGAGCAGCTTTTTGGTACGCCTCTACCTGCTTTTGAAAGTCAGCAGCTTTGGTTTGAATGTTGGTTTGAAGTTGGGTTTGGTAATCTTGAACATCGGCTCCAATTTGCTCCATTTCTGGCATCAAATCCATGATCAATTCTACGCTGGTGTACCCGATTTTTACAGTGCTCTGAGCTTGTGCGGTGAACCCTACCAATAGCAAGGCCATTGTTGCTAGGATAACATTTACTTTCATCATTTTGGTTTGTATTTATTTGTTGTCTTCAATTCCTAATTCTTCCAGGACAAACTCAGAATAGTCATGTCTTGGGTCTGTGTAAATAATTGCAGAGGGACCTGCTGCCTTGTCAAAGAGGACGGCGAGGTTATTTCTGCGTGATACCCGTTCGATGGCATCGTATATTTTGGATTGTAGTGGCTGAAGTAATTCTGCCTGCTTCTGGTAGTAAATCCCATCAATCCCAAATACCCTACTGTTAAATTCTTGCGAAGCCTTTTGCTTTGCCTTGATTACTTCTACCCTCTTTTGGTACATTTCTTCGGTGAGTAGAACTTCTTCAGCCTTCAGCTGCGTGGATAGTTCTTTGATCTCTTGGTCCAAATTTTGTGCCTCTTTTTTCCATTCCTCACTGAGCTTTTTCAGTTCTTCCTGCACCACTTTGTAATCTGGGTGCTTGTTGAGAATGTATTCAGAATCGATGTATCCAAACTTTTGGGCCGCTAGCGGTCCCGAATACAGGATAATGAAAAGTAAAAGTACAATTTTGAATGATTTATTCATGCGTTCTTCCTGTTTTTGGATGATCTCTGGCGTACAAAATTTAGGCTTTTTCTAACATAAATTAACAAACGCTGCGGATTCCAAAAGATTATCTGAACTGTTGCCCAATTGTAAAGTGGAATTGAGGACCACTTCGCTCGAGCGTACCCGGGATTGCATCAAATCCATATCCCCAATCCACTCCGAGTAGACCAAAGGCAGGCATGAAAATCCTTGCGCCCACACCGGCAGATTTTTTGAGATCGTAAGGGTTGAAATCCTTGTAATCTCCCCAGTTGTTGCCAGCTTCAGCAAAAGTAAGTAAGAAAATGGTTGCGGAAGGGTTAGGAGATACAAGGAATCGAAGTTCCATCACATACTTATTGTATACAACTCCTCCATAAGGATCAGGATCAGCAGTGCCCCTCGTATTTCTCCCGGGTGTGATGGTTTGATTTTCGTATCCTCTCAAACCTACAATCTCTTGACCTAAGGCAAAATTGTTGAAGTTCATGCCATCACCCCCCATGACAAAACGCTCCAATGGAATAATGCCAATCCTGTTGCCATAGGAGCCTAGGAAGCCCATGTGTGCACGAGCGCTTCCTACAAACTTGGATGAACCAAAGAGTGGGGTATAGAAGGAGGCATCAAACATCCATTTGTGGTATTCGAGCCACTTGTATTTTTCCTGATCTCCAGACTCCTCGTTTATTGACCTGTTGAGCGAGGCATAAGGTGGAGTCAAATTCATAGATAGGATGATGTTGGACCCTTGTCGTGGGTAGATGGTATTGTCTACGTTATTTCTAGCCACAGTGGTGTTCAAAATCACACTTTTTGAGTTTCCAGTAGGATAACTCAATCCAAAGGAGGTTCCAAATTGGTTGAACTCGTAATTCTGGAATTGTAGGGAGTTACTGATACTGAAGTAATCATCCGGCCAAGTGATTCGTTTGGAAAGCCCTAGGGTCACCCCCGTGATTTTGAAGAAGCCTAGATCTCCACCATTTGGATTTTGGCTGAAGAAGTCCACCTGTCGTTGCACAGAATGATTGAAAGCAAAGCTGAGTGAGTTTGGCTTTTTGCCACCAAACCAAGGTTCACTCAAAGAGAGTGAGTAGTTTTGGAAAGCCTGTCCATTGGCCTGTACACGGAGCGATAGCTTTTGTCCATCGCCTACTGGTAGCGGATCCCACTTTTTAAAATCACCTATATTTTTGATGGAGAAGTTGTTGAACACCAAGCCTACTGTGCCCACAAATCCAAAGAATCCGCCCCAGCCACCAGATAGTTCAATCTGATCGTTTGGCCGTTCAACCAACTCGAAAGTAATGTCTACAGTCGCGCTCTCAAAGTTAGGACGAAGGTCTGGATTGATTTTTTCGGGGTCAAAGTAACCGAGTGTAGAAAGTTCACGGATGGTACGTACCAGTAAGCTTCGGTTAAATTTTTGTCCAGGCAGAATTCGGATTTCACGCATGACCACATGGTCAGAGGTTCGGTCGTTGCCTTTGATGCCTACACTATTTACAGTGACTTGAGGCCCTTCGAAAATTCGCATTTCGAGGTCTATCGAGTCTCCGGTTACATTGATTTCTACTGGATCAATGTTAAAAAACAGGTACCCATTGTCTTGGTACAAGGAGCTGACGTCATCTCCTTTTTGTGGATCGTAGTTGAGTCGTTTATCAAGCTTTTCTTTGTCGTACACATCCCCCTTTTGGATACCTAGTTTGGCAAGTAGTACTTCATCCTCGTGGATGTAGTTCCCCGTAAAGGTGATGTTGCGGTAAAAGTATTTTTTGCCTTCAACCACAGAGATGTCAATGTTGATTTTGTCTTCGCTGAATTTGTAGATCGAATCCTCCAGGATCTTGGCATCACGGAATCCTTTGCTGTTGTAGAAGGAGATCGCTTTTTCCTTGTCGCTTCTGTATTCTTTGGGAATGTATTTGGATCCATTAAAGAAATTGAGCTTGAAATTTTTGGTGATGTAGGAATTTGCCTGTTCTGAGGTAACCACCTGACTGGAAAGGAGGGATCGGGTAAGGCTTTCTCCATCTGCATCTAGCAAGCGGCTGTAGACATCCTTAAAGATGGAAACGCGTGCATGCTCCTTGGTTTTCTTCATCTTTCCCTTCAGCGCACGATCGGTGATTTCATCGTTTCCGTAAAATGCAATCTCATTGATTTTCACCTTGGATTTAGGATCGATATCAAAGCGTAGTTTCACGCTGTTTGGAAGGGTGGTGTCGCGGTCTTGGATGATTTTTACATCCGTATTCAGGTAACCCTTGTCTAGGTAATATTTTTCAATGTTTCGTTTGGCTGTATTGAGTACGTCGTCTCGAACTACTCGGCCTCTAATATTGACTTTATCCCGCAATTCACCCTCTTGGGTTTTGTTGATGCCTTCAAATTCTACACGGGAGAAGCGGGGTCTTTCGGTAAGGTCAAGAAGTAGGTAAATGTCCTCTCCTTCAATCTTGGTGACCAAAATTTTGACATCCCCGATGATTCCTTGACCCCAAAGTTTTTTGAGAGCGCTTGAAATAGCATCGCCAGGCACATCGATCCGATCGTCAACTTTCAAACCCGATAGGGAAATGATGGCCACTTCATCTAGCGTAGAAAGTCCGACCGCCTTAATCTCAGCGATTCTAAATTTTTGAGGCTTTGCATAGTTCAATTCCAGGATGTTGACTGGTCTAGAAGAGGCATAGCGACTTTGGCCCAAACGGATTTGCGCCACGGCACTTGCCGACCAAATCAAACAAAACAGAATGAGTATACTTCTTTTCATTAATACTTAAGGTTTAACTTGCTCACCGGTTTTTCCAAACCTTCTTTCTCTCTTTTGGTAATCTTCAATCGCGGCAAACAGGTGTTCTTTTCTAAAATCTGGCCACAACACGTCTGAAAAATACAGTTCGGTATAAGCCAGTTGCCAGAGCAAGAAATTACTAATTCTAAACTCACCACTCGTACGAATCATCAGTTCTGGATCTGGGATTCCCGCAGTATCCAAATGATCCGCAACCGTGGCATTTGTAATTTCCTCTGGGCTTAATTTGCCTTCAGAGACTTTTTGAGCAATGCGTTTGGCCGCCTCAGTCAGTTCCCATTGTCCACTGTAGCTCAGTGCAAAGTGTACAGTAAGCCCTGTATTGGTTGAGGTTTGGTGCACGGCCTCGACCAATTTTTCGTAGGTAGAGGTAGGTAAGCTTTTGATGTCTCCGATGGTATTCAATCGGACATTATTTTTCATCACTCGGGGCATTTCAGATACAATGGTCTCTACGAGCAATTGCATCAGCGCTTGAATTTCATCTTGGGGTCGAGACCAATTCTCGGTAGAGAAGGAGAATAAAGTCAGGTGTTGAATTCCTATTTCTCCGGCTCCCTCAATAGCATCCCGTACTGCCTGGATCGCATTTCGGTGACCAAATATCCGCATGGCCCCTTGCTTTTTGGCCCAGCGTCCGTTGCCATCCATGATGATGGCAATGTGCTTTGGTAAGTTGTTACGGTCTATATTTTCCTTCATTTCAGCGGTTGGAATACCTACTTTTTTGGAGGTACAAAAATGGGATTTCTTTTTCAATAAATATTCCCTCGGCCCAATTAATTAATAGGTATAGCACCTGGCCTTTGTGAGGGTATAGCTCACCGTAACCCCTAGAAAATAGTACCAATCCTTGGTATTGGGATTTCCAAAATTCAGGCTTTTAGGAAGTGCTTTGGTGTCAGGACCAATAGGACTGTCATACCGAGTTAGCGCAGGAAGCGTGCTGTCTAGTTGATCCAATGCATCCGAGGTGGTTGGGCGAAAGCCAAGTTCCATTCCTAAGGTAAGCTGGTTTGTGAGTAGAAACTTAACTCCTCCACCAAATGGGATGACCACCGTTCTAGTCCGGTAATCTTCCACAGTTGCTCCTTTATGCATGCGGCCTTTTGCATTCACAAAAGCGTAGCCCATCCCAAAGAAAGCATAGGGGGAAAATCGAAACTCACTTTTGTGGTTGACATAATCGAGGAAGTTGAACTCCATGATTGCAGAGAGTTCGGTGATGCGACCTGTAAAATAGCCTTGACGAAGTGAGGCCATTGCATCAATCGGACGGATACTATCTGCCGCCATGATCTCTGCAAGACTGACTCCTACTTTTAAGCTCCAAACATTGTCAAAATTTCTCTTGCCAAATAACGTTCCTTGAAGGCCAGATTGGCTGGCATCAATTTTTCGAAGCAGATCCCCAGAATAGACAGCAGTACCTAGACCACCCCCTACCTCATAGCTTTGTGCAAGAAGTATCGCAACTGGGCTACATACTAGGAAACAACCCAGTACCAAGGATCTTAAAATCTTAAAATTGATTTTTTTCAAGACGATGCAAGTTATAAACTACCTAACGCTAAAAAAACGAGGCCTGGTATTTAGGGGGTTAATAATTGTTAAGCCTGTAAAGGCATACCAATCAATTTCTTAAGTCCAAACCCCAATTCAATTTTTGGCGTAAGGTGTCAAAGAAATGATAGCTTGGCAATTTCACCAATTTAGCGGAGAATGCTTCCTTTTTTACGCTTAATTTCACCTCGGAGGCAATGGAGGTGGACCTAGAGTCCAAAGAAATCATAAACTTATCCGTACGCCCTTCTATCTCAAAGCTAATCTCTGCCTCGTCAGACACGATGATCGGACGAACATTCAGGTTGTGTGGGCTTACGGGAGTAATTACAAAATTTTTGGCCCCAGGGGTGATTAAAGGGCCGCCACAACTTAAGGAATAGCCAGTGGAACCTGTCGGGGTAGCTACAATTAAACCATCCGCCCAGTAAGAATTGAGGTACTTGCCGTCGATGAAGGTATGCACCGTGATCATGGATGAAGTATCTTTTTTATGGATGGTAAACTCGTTTAGGGCAAAATTGACACCATGAAAAAGCTTTTTGGAGCTGCTCAAGGAGAGCAGGACCCTGGATTCAATCTGGTAATTGCCCTTGGCTAATTCTTCAATCGCCTCGCCGATTTTATCGGTAGCCACATTTGCCAAAAATCCAAGTCTACCGGTATTCAGTCCAAGGATCGGGATTTCTTTTTTGCCCACTACACAAACTGAGTCCAAAAGGGTACCATCGCCTCCAATGGATAGCAAAAAATCAAGCCCATCGAAGTCTTCTGGACGATGGAGGATTTGATAGGCAGGGGAGGAGGGACTTAGCTGCCGTAGCTGTTGATCCAAAATTGGAGTCAGGCAAATGTCCACCCCAAGGGATTGCAGTTTTTCAAAAAGGCGCCAAAGAATGGGCAAAAATTCCGCCTTTAAGGATAATCCATGGATTGCTACCCTCATTTCTAAATGTCTAAAAACCGCAACAAATTGCCAATGCGTTCCTCGTCTGAGCTCTGTCCAACTTCCTCTTGAGCGAAGTCTTTGACCTGATATCCAAATCGAAGTAGGGTGGCCTTTATATGGCGCGTATCTGGCTTGTCTAACTTGAGGGTGAGCTCCACCGCTTGGGAATCCAAAGGGTCGGAGAAAAGTTGACAACTTAAAATCTTGGTATTTTCTGCTTCGATAAGTCGAGAAATTTCAGAAAGCTGGAAGTCTTTCATCTGTAAGGAGATCACCAAAACACTGCCTTGTGATTGTATGGACAAATTATCAGCATAGGCAGTCAATGCGTCATGAGTAGGCACGACTCCAAGGTACTGCTGGTCCCGCTCGATTACCGCCACCCATTTGGTTTGATGCTCCCCAGCTACCCGAAGCACATCATACAGGTGTTGGTCTGCATACACCCAGCAGGAAGCACATTCAAGTTCTACCTGAGCAATCTGTATGTCTAAATGGTCTTGCTCTAGGAGAATTTCATCTGCTACAAAACCTAAAAATACCCCTCCCTCCACTACGGGTAGCGTAGTCAGTTCAAGTGCTTCCATTTTCTTCAGGGCCAAACCAACAGGCTCAGAGATTTTGACAGATGGAATGAGTGGATGGATAAAATCTGCGGCTAGCATAAATGAAAGTTAGGAAATCAATTCAAAACACAAAACGCTTTTGTGGAGGAACTTGTTCCCTTTCTTTTTTTGGAAAAACTAAGCTAGGAAGTTTTGAAACAAAATGCCCAATAAAACCCCTCCTACTACGATAATGGGAGAGGATATTTTAGTGAATTGGAGTAGGGAATAGGTTCCTAGAATAAAAAATATATGGACAAAATTTGGCTCTAAAGGCTCAAAAAGTAGGTAGGCAGCAGCAATAAGCATCCCACAGGATACGGCATTGATCCCTTCTAAAGCGGCTCGTATTGGGCGATACAACTTGAGCTGATCCCAAAACCGAATCACAAAGAAAATCAAAAAGATTCCCGGAAGGAAAATCCCTGCAGTTGCAATCAGTCCACCCATCACAAATCCCAGCAGTCCAAATTCCCGCATGGAAAGCGCTCCAATGTAGGAAGAGATAGAAAAAGTAGGTCCGGGTATCCCTTGGGACAGGGCATAGCCGGTAAGGAATTCTTCGGAGCTTAAGAACTGCTTTAAATCCACGAATTCAGCATACAAATAAGGAATCAACACTTGTCCGCCACCAAAAATCAGGCTTCCATTTCGGTAAAAATTTTCAAAGAGTAAGATGGGCTGCGATTTAGTAATGGCCCCGGCAACGGCGGCAAGAATCAATACCCCTCCCCAGAGGTAGAAATTGTTCCATTTGATCTGCAAAGATTTATCCTCTTCGACTTTGGGTTGATTTTTATACTTGATCGAAGTGCTGAGCCCTCCCAATAGCAGCATGACTGGAAAAATATAGGGGGAGCTGTAGAAGAAGGAGACAAAGGCCGAAAGCAGCATCAAGACGATGGCTTCGGGAGTTTTGATCATCTTGGTGATGGTTTTTTGCGCAGCAAAAATGAGAAAGCCAATAGCCATGGGCTGGATAAACTTGGCGAATTGGAGCGCTTTGGGGCTGTTTTCTTGCAAAAAATGGATGAGGATAGCCGCCAAGATCATCGCGATTGTCGCGGGAAGTATCCAAACTAACAGGGTCAAATAGGCGAGGCGAGGACCACCCACCCGAAAACCAATGGCAGAGATCAATTGGGTGGAGGAGGGACCGGGGAGCATGCTGCAGAGCGCATTTAATTCCCACAGTTCCTCCTCCTGTATATATCCCCTTTTTTTGACCATGCGCTCAAGCATCATGGCAAGTAGCACTTGCGGACCACCAAAGGAGGTCAAGGAGAGGGTCAAGGTATCTTTTAGAAAGACTACATATCGGACTGCCCGAATAGACATCCTATTTTCGTAGTCCTAGTTCACGTAGCCTTTCTTCCAAAAACTCACCTGCGGTAATGTCTGGAAATTGCTTGGGTTGGGCTTCGGAAATACAGCTGGACAAACAGCTGAGATCCATTTCAGAACGCGGATGCATAAAGAAAGGGATGGAATACCTGCTGGTATTCATTTTCTCACGAGGAGGGTTGACGACGCGGTGGATGGTAGATTTCAACTTTTTGTTGGTAAAACGCTCCAGCATATCTCCGACATTCACCACTAATTGGTCAGGCAAAGCAGTGATAGGAATCCACTTTCCGTCTCTACGACGTACTTGAAGGCCATCTGCACTCGCACCCATCAATA
The DNA here is from genome assembly GCA_947458475.1 of Cyclobacteriaceae bacterium. Lineage (GTDB taxonomy): Bacteria > Bacteroidota > Bacteroidia > Cytophagales > Cyclobacteriaceae > Algoriphagus. Next base: position 15,509 of record CANGZP010000014.1, read on the forward strand.
GGGTAATCAAGTTGATGTCTCCATGCTCAGCAGCTCTAACTGCGTCGGCAGGCACTTCTTCAGGGTTTTCTATTGGGAAATAATGGATTTGACGAAGGATGGAATTGCCGTGGGCTACCTTGTCTTCAAAATAAGTCTCCTCTAAGTCCAAATTTAGAGCAATCGCACGAAGCATTTGCTTTCCAGCATTTTCTAAAGTTCGGTAGGCTTCCAAGGCATCGTCCTTGAATTGGGGAATTTCTTTTGGCCAACAGTTGGCCGGATACTCGGATTTGATGGGGTCGCTATCTGGAATGGCAGCCAGGTCCTGTCCCACATGGTAAAACTCCTTCAAGTCTCCCGTGTTTCTTCCTTTGGCATGCTCTTTTCCTTTACCAGTATAGCCTCTTTGGTAGCCGATTTCTGGTTTTTCATACTGTGACTTTACTGCATCCGGCAGTGAAAAAAACGTAGTAATGGAGGAATAAAGTCGGTCTTGGAGCTCCTTACTTAACCCATGGTTTTTGATGGCAACAAATCCTATGTTCTGGTAAGCCTCTCCAAGTTTGCGAACAAACTCGGCCTTTTTTTCAGGACTGCCAGTAGTGAAATCGGCTAAATCCAAACTCGGAATTTCATCAAACAAAATTTCCATAGATGCGGTAGATTAAGTGGTGCTTTCTTTAAATTCTTCAAAAATAAATATCTTTAACCTCAATTGATGCGATTCCATGAATAAAATCCAGATTCCCCTACTGATTGTCAGTTTATGGGTTATTTCTTGTTCCTCTGGCCCAAAGGAAACTAAAGAATCGCCAGCCACGGAGGAGGGGACGAACGCTTTACCTGAAGTTACCCCGCTGCCAGTCACGTTTGCCCCGGTGGACTCCCTTTCTTTTTTTCCTGATGCAATTCTAGAGCTCAATACCCCTTTGAGTAACCAGGTTTTTAAGCCAGGAAAAGTCCCATTTGAGTTCAACATCAAGAATTTTTCGCTAAAAACAAAGGGAGTTGCTTCGTCACGACTGGTGATGATCCTGAATGGAGGCGACCCAGAAGGGTTTTCAGCACCTATTTTTCAGCGGGAACTAGCCCGAGGCACCTATAGAACTGTTGCTTTTTTGGTGGATCAAAAGGGGTTCTCCTTAAAAAATTTCGGAAATTACCTGGACCGTGACTTTTTAGTAGGCGATTCGCGACCCTTTCCGTATTCTGCCGAACCCTACTTAGCCATCAATCTGCCAAAAAATGAGCAAATCATTCCCCAGGGCGAAGATTTGATTTTGGATTTTCTCGTGTTAGGAGGCGATTTAAAGTTGGATGGCTTGAAAGTCAAAATTTGGGTCAATGCCTATCAAACAGAGACGAATCAACTGGTTCCCTTGCGTGTTTCGAACCTTCCAGTGGGCGATTACCAGGTAAAAGTTCAGCTCCTGCGCACTTCAAACAAAGAATTGGAAGGCCCTTTCTCTAGCAGCACGAAGACCATCTATGTCCGATAAGTCCTTATCTTTGGGCGATTAAATCTCTAGTAGACCATGCTTTTAGTACAACATATCCGTGATCATTACGACCAAGTGCTTCTTGGCCTCAAAAAAAGAAACCTAGTGCATGCAGATGCCGCTTTGCAGCAGGTGCTTGCCTTGGATGAATTGAGAAAATCTTCCCAAACCCAGCGTGACCAGCTTCAGGCTGAAGCCAATACGATTTCGAAGGAAATTGGGATCTTGATGAAGGAGGGTAAAACGGTAGAAGCTACAGCCGTTCGAGATCGGTCAGCGGTGTTAAAATCACAAATCAAAGAACTCGAAGAGCAGCATGAGCAGGCAGAAGAAGAGTTGAAGACCTTGCTCTACACCCTTCCGAATGTGCCTCACGAAGCAGTGCCGGCAGGAAAATCTGCAGAAGACAATGAGGTAGTCCTCACGCATGGCGAGATTCCAACCCTACCTGAAGGCAAATTGCCGCACTGGGAGTTGATTAAGAAATACGACATCATCGATTTTGACTTGGGTGTGAAGATAGCTGGCGCAGGATTTCCGGTATACAAAGGAAAAGGTGCAAGGCTGCAGCGCGCGTTAATTAACTTTTTCTTGGATCAAGCCTTAGCGGCTGGGTACCTAGAGGTGCAGCCTCCCATCTTGGTGAATGAGGACTCGGGCTATGGCACCGGGCAGCTTCCAGACAAGGAAGGTCAGATGTATTATGCCACTGAGGACAAGCTTTATTTGATCCCGACAGCAGAGGTGCCGATTACCAATCTTTACCGCGATGTGCTCGTGAATGTTTCCGACCTCCCGATCAAGAATGTGGGCTACACCCCTTGCTTTAGGAGGGAAGCCGGTTCTTGGGGAGCACACGTTCGTGGCTTAAATCGATTACACCAGTTTGATAAAGTTGAAATCGTTCAAATCACGCATCCAGACCATTCCTATGAGGCCTTGGAACAGATGAATAGCTACGTTCAAGGCCTATTGCAGCAATTGGAATTGCCTTACCGTGTACTTCGCCTTTGTGGAGGCGATATGGGCTTTACTTCAGCCATGACTTATGACATGGAAGTGTATTCGGCTGCACAAGAACGCTGGTTGGAAGTGAGTTCGGTGTCCAATTTTGAAACTTATCAGGCCAACCGTCTGAAGCTTCGGTTCAAAGGAGAGGATAAAAAATCCCAATTGGCACATACCTTAAATGGGAGTGCATTAGCCTTGCCTCGAATAGTAGCATCAATCCTCGAAAATAATCAGGGTCCTGATGGGATTCGGATGCCGAAAGTATTGCATTCTTATTTAGGCTTTGATCGTATTTAAGTTTTGTCAATTCGCCAACAGTTGACTGACCACAGTCCACAGCACATTTTATTACGATTCAAACCCTATTTTCTCTAGTCACTGGAAATAGAGCCAATAATCACAGAATCAAGTTGCATTAAATTCAAAAAAGCACCGCTGTAAGTGGTGCTTTTTTAGTTTGAAAATGAATTTTTACCAAGAAGCGTTAAGCAGGATTTGCGAAGGATAGCAGTTTGGCATGGACCTCCAATACTTGGGGGATTAGGAGTTTGTTGTCCGTATTTTTAATGCAAAAATCTGCCAGCTCGTTTTTTTCTTCGTCAGGAAGTTGCTGGTTGATGATTTGGTTGACCTGCTCTTCGGAGCGATGGGGGTCTCGAAGGAGGACCCGAGCCATGCGGATGCGTAGCGGGGAGCTGACATTAATGACGTAGTCGAGCTCTTTTGCTGCGCCAGTTTCAAAGAGAAGCGCTGCTTCTTTGATGAGGTAGGGAGCAGTTTGTGCTGCGATCCACTGTTCAAAATCTTTCCTAACCGCAGGATGTACCAGCGCATTTAGCGCGGCTATTTTTTCAGGATTGGGGAAAACCGATTCTGCAAGGAAGGCGCGATTGAGTTCACCAGTGGAGGAATAGGCTGCTGCACCAAACGCGGTTGAAATTTGATTCCGAAGTTCGGGATCCTGGGCCATCAGCCACTTGGCACGATCATCGGCGGTGTATACTGGAATTCCCAAAAGGGAGAATAGTTTGCAGACGGTGGATTTCCCTGAGCCGATACCGCCTGTGATGCCGACTAGCACGGGGCGTTGCTTACTCATACTTCAGTTTAATCTGCGGAGGGCTGATCCGTACTTCTTTTAAAAATCTTGGATTGGGACTTACTTCAATTTGGAGCGTACTATCTGTTCGATTCCGCTTTCGGTAATCTAATACGGCTTCAAATTGGAGATCCTTCAGCTGGGGCAAGTCGCTTTCCTCAATCAAATAGCTGAGGACTGGTATCAGCTCTTCATTGGAGATTTTGACATTGCTCGGGAAATTTACTTTTTTGATTTTTAGTCTTTTATTTCCCTCCAGGTAGGAAAGTACTGAAAAGCTGACTTGAATTTCTTTTTGTTTTAGTTGAATTAGCGGAGCCAAGGGCTCATCTACCGTTAGCGGGACCTTGCTTGAAAAATTGGAATTGATTTTTGAAGCATTTAATGCCACAGGATAGTTTCCTTCAAACGCCTCCAAAACCGAAGAGGGTCCAGTGATTTCTAGTTGGTCAGGAATAAAGTTGACCTTCCCATCTAGCGCAATGTTTTTGTCGAAGGAGTAACTTAAGGAGTCCAGTACGGGGCGGAGTGTTTTGGTGACAATCCGATCGATTTGGTAAGGGATGGTATCTCCCAATACATTTTGGAGCTGTGTGGGCGTGATAAATTCTCCCAGGCCTCGTTTTAGGTCTGCAGTGAGCAGGTATTTTTTCTCTGCTGGGGATTGGAGTAGGATGGGGTATGGTGTGCCACTGATATTAAAGTATTTGCGCAGCAAGTCCCAGCCATTTCCAGAAATTTGAATTTGAATACTTTTCGGGAGCGGTTTTACCGGAATGTAATTCCTTTGATCGTATTCCCACTGTACAGGATAATCTACGATGGTGCTGTAATTATCCTTGTTGAGGGCATTTAAAACCCAAAAAGTGGTAGCCGCTGCCACGCAGAGGACTACCACTTTTATGTTGGAGAGTTTTCTTTTGGATATTCTCCAAGGGGATTTTTTAGAATCAGGCAAGGTGTTATTTGGTTGGACTTGGTTTTTTCGAGAAGTCAAGAGAGATGGCAGACTTTTCAACTTTTACCTTCAGTCCTTTGTCAAGTTCGAGCAGGACAGTATCTCCTTCCACGCTGTAAACTTTTCCATGGATACCTCCAATAGTCACCACATCGTCTCCTTTTTTTATTTCATCGATAAACTTCTTGGTTTCCTTTTGTTTTTTCTGCTGTGGACGAATCATGAAGAAATACATGATCAAAATAATCGATCCAAATAGAAATACTTGGCCAAGAATACCGCTACTTCCTACAGAAGCTTGAGCTAAGATGAATGAATACATCGCTTATTTTTTCAAAGGTCCAGTTGCAGCAGCACCGCCAGCAGACTTAGGAGTTACACTTCCTCTCATGCTTAGACGAGTCACTGTTGGATTGGTGTTTGCTTGGATTGTTACTGTTGGGGACTGAGCTCCTGACTTGGCTGCAGAGTTGAATACCACTTTTACGAATCCGGTTTCACCTGGCTGAACAGGTGATTTAGTCCAATCAGGGCTAGTACATCCGCAAGAAGCGGTGATGTTGGAAATCACCAAAGGAGCTTGGCCATTGTTGGTGAAGTTGAAAATCTTTTCAACCACTTTTCCTTCATTGATGGTTCCAAAGTCGTATTCCATCTCGCTGAACTGGAAAGAACCTAGGGTACTTGCATCAGCAGTAGTGGTTGTTTGAGCCATATCCGCAGGAACAGGGATGTTAGACCCTTCCATTGCGGCGATTTTTTCTTCTAGGGCTTTGATTTTTTCTGCTTGATCGTCTTTGCCCTGAGAGCAAGATGATAGCAATACGACGGCTAGTGCGAAGGCGCTGAGTAGTCTTGTTTTCATATTAGTTTTTATCTTGATTTATTTGGTCAATTAGTTTGTTTACATCATTTAGCAGGTCTTCTGCCTTATTTTTTGCTTCAGAAATCACTCGTTTCCCTTCAGTTTTCGCTTCATTCAAATGAATTTCTTTCCCATCCACCAATTCATTGATGAGGTCTTCCAATTCTTTTTTGTATTTGGATAGCTTGAAGGAAAGTTTGTCTCGGGTATTTGCACCCGTATCTGGGGCAAATAAGATCCCTAAGGCTGCACCCACTCCAGCACCCAAGGCGAAAGCGAGTAATGTGTTGGTAGTTTTTCCCATGGTAGTCTTATTTATTATCCAAAAGGCCTCTTCCACTCTTGCGGATTTGTCCTTTATCGGTTAGTTCTTTTGCCAATACATCCAGCAATCCATTTACAAATTGCTTGCTTTTTGGGGTGCTGTATGTTTTTGATATGTCAATGTACTCGTTAATCGTTACTTTCACTGGGATGCTTGGGAAATGAATCATTTCTGCAAGTGCCATGGAGATGATGATCTTGTCTGTAAAAGCCAAACGCTCAATGTCCCAGTTTTTTGTTTTTTCGGCAATAAGTACTTTACTGCTTACGTCGTTAGCGATGGTGAAGTTAAAAATATTTTCAAAAAATTCTTTGTCTTCCTCCCAATTCATTGCAATTTCTGGAAGGGGCTCTGCCTGGCTGGTATCGTTGAGGGATGCGTTTTTTAGCACCTTCGCCGCAAGACTTCGCACTACGGATTTGTTTTCGGTCCAGTTCAGGTCTTTTTCTGCAAAAAAGGTAAGGATGACCTCATTTTTGAAGATCACTTTTTTCAAGAGCTCATCTGCTAGTTCAAAATCCTCCTCCAAAGTAGGCGCCGCCAAGCTCAAGTAGTGTTGGTACGGTTCGGCAGGCTTGATGTATTCTCTAAACCATTCTTTAATTTCCAATTCGAGCTCATCCAAGCTTACCCCATTTCGGCTGAGAGCAGCCTGATACTCTGGGGATTCTCGAAGGCGCTTTAATACTTGGTTGTTGGCCAGATTCAGTTCATTGCCAAACGCAAGGGGAGTGTCTCCTGCAAGTTTTTGCTTTTTTTCTACCTCTTTTCCGACATGTTTGGAAAAAGCCTGAAGTAGCTCAATCGCTAGGAGGTACAATTGTGGGATTCGTTCGGCAGATACGACCATGTTTTTCAATAGAAAAATGCGGTCTTTTTCGTTGGCTTCCCGAACCTGCTTGAGGGCTTCTAAGGCAATTTTCTTCACTTTCTCCCCTGCTTCTGCTGGAAGTAATTTTTGGCCTAGTTCCACATTTTGCTCAAAAATCTGGATAGCCTCTTCCCCCTCAAGGGATAGGGCCGCCTTATCTTGAACCTCCATGCTGTTGAGGTCAGGTAAAAAAGACTCTCGTATAAAGTCTTTGGCTAGGTTAATGTTGGATCCTTTGCACTGTTCAAAAGCATATAAGTTCTGAAATGCTTTGACTCTAAGGATTCTTCTGTTGAGCATAGGGTATGTAAAGAGCCACAAATATAAGCAATTAGATGCGTCTTCTCCTCATGGCAGAAGGCACAAAAAAACCACTGAATTAAGGTTCAGTGGTCATTTTTATCTAGGGGAAAGGCTTTAGAATGGAAGTTTAAGTCTTCCAATCGCTTCAATTCTTGCCTTGGCTGCTTCGATTGCTGCTTGCTGCGCAGGGATGTTTTGCTGTTCGGAGGCGTTTAGGATAGACAAGCAGGTGTCGTAAATTTTTTCTGTTTGTGCAAAAACAGTCTCTTCCTGATATTCTCCATAATACTCTGCGCCTACATTGATTACACCACCTGCATTGATCAAGAAGTCTGGGGCATAGATTATCCCTTTTTCCATCAAGATTTTGCCGTGCTTGGCCTCGTTCTCTAGTTGGTTGTTGGCTCCGCCAGCAATGACTTTACAAGTCAAGCGATCGATGGTCTGGTCGTTGATGGTGGCTCCGAGTGCACAGGGTGCGTAGATGTCCATTGGCATGTCGTAGAGCAGGTTGCTGTCCACCACAGTGGCGCCTGTAGCTGCTGCCACTTCCTTGAGTTTGTCTTCAAAAATATCTGTAATCAAAATTTCTGCACCTTCCTTCACGAGGTAGTTGATTAGGTATTTTCCAACCTGGCCTACACCTTGAACACCGATCTTCTTCCCTTGAAGTGAGTCTGAACCAAATGCTTTTTTGGCAGCGGCTTTCATTCCCATGTACACCCCAAAGGCAGTAACTGGGGAAGGATCACCAGCGCCGCCCTTACTTTTTGGCAAGCCAGTTACATGGCGAGTTTCTAAGGCCATGTATTCCATGTCGGAAGTCTTCATGTTGACGTCTTCGGCAGTCACATATCTACCGCCCAAGCTTTCTACAAATCGACCAAATCTTCGTAAAAATGCCTCTGATTTGAGGCGAGGGTCACCAATAATCACTGCTTTACCACCTCCTAAATGTAAGCCTGCAAGTGAATTTTTGAAGGTCATGCCTCGAGATAGGCGCAAGACATCTTTGATGGCTTCCTCCTCGGTAGCATAGGGCCACATGCGGGTTCCACCTAGTGCTGGTCCCAAGACCGTATTGTGAATTCCTATCAGTGCTTTGAGGCCTGTAGCTTCGTCATGGCAAATGACCAACTGCTCATGGTCCATCGTGGTGATTTGTCCAAAAATTGAACCCTCACGGACAGTATCGGTTGTATTAATCGCTAACATCTGAAAATAGCTTTTTAGAATGTGTTATATTTGGGTTAAAACTCGGAATTCGTGTGAGCACAAAATTAAATACTTTTATGAGCTTACAAATTTTCTACATCCAAATTTTATACAATAATATTATTAAAAACTAAGACTTTATTTTGTGAAGGAGCTTTCGAGAATAAATAAATACCTAATTAAATACAAGGGATTATTGTCTTTAGGAATACTGTTTACGGTGATATCCAATATTTTCGTAATTATTCCGGCTCAATTGGTTCGAATTGCCATAGATTATGTGGTCGAGAGTTTTGCACTTTTTGCTCCCCTCAACAAGGGTGGAATAGGTGAGTTGGCTCGTGAGTATTTTTTAGAATCGGTCTTCGTTTTTGGAATTTTGATTTTAATCATGGCCCTGCTTCGGGGATTCTTCTTGTTTTTGATTCGCCAAACGCTCATCATCATGTCGAGAAAAATTGAGTATGACATGAAAAATGAGCTTTTTGAGCATTTTCAATTTTTGCCCCTAAGTTTTTACCGAAAAAACAGTACGGGAGATTTGATGGCTCGAATATCAGAAGATGTAAGTCGGGTCCGCATGTACCTAGGCCCAGCCATCATGTATGGACTCAACCTGCTGATTTTATTTCCTTTGGTGATTTCGTACATGATTTCGGTCAACTTGGAGCTGACTCTTTATTCGCTCTTGCCCTTGCCGATTCTTTCTTTGAGTATCTATTACGTGAACAATCAGATTAACCTCCGTTCAGAAAAAATTCAACAGAGCCTCTCTCAGCTCAGCACCTTTGTGCAAGAAGCATTTTCAGGGATTCGGGTGTTGAAGGCATTTGTTCGAGAGCAGGATTCTGCTGAGGAGTTTACCAAAGCAAGTGAAGAGTACAAGCACCAATCCATTGAATTGACGCGGGTCAATGCCTTGTTTTTCCCATTGATTATGGCCTTGGTGGGGATTTCTACCATCATCACGGTATATGTTGGCGGCATGATGGTCATTCAAGGGGAAATTGGCTATGGAGTCATTGCCGAATTTATCCTCTATGTCAACATGCTGACTTGGCCAGTGGCTTCGCTAGGATGGGTGACCAGTATTGTGCAGCGTGCGGAGGTGTCTCAACGTAGAATCAATGAATTGCTGGATCAGAAAACGGATTTGGTATCTGAAAAAAACCTCAACGCCACACTCGAAGGTGCGCTTCAGGTAAGTCACCTTTCTTTTGTGTATCCAGATTCTGGGATTCAGGCCTTGCGGGATGTCTCCTTTTCCATTGAAGCTGGACAAACTTTAGGGATTATTGGGACGACCGGTTCTGGCAAGTCTACACTCGCCAACCTGCTGATGCGGATGTATGACCCTACTTCTGGTGACATACTTGTAGACAATCGACCCATCCAGCACTATGCATTGGCTAGCCTTCGCAGCCAGATCGGTGTGGTTCCTCAAGATGTTTTTCTTTTCTCTGATTCCATTGCCAATAACATTGCCTTTGGACTAGATAATCCAAGTTTGGAACGAATTACACAAGCAGCCAAGGATGCAGATGTCTACCAGAACATTTTAGACTTTCCCAATGGATTCGATACCCTGCTTGGCGAACGGGGCATCACGCTATCTGGCGGGCAAAAGCAGCGAGTTTCCATTGCTCGAGCCATTGTAAAGGAACCGAAGATCTTGATTTTAGATGATTGCCTTTCCGCCGTGGATACCAAGACGGAGAATGCGATATTGAATTCCCTCAAGAAGATCATGGAAAATCGTACCTCCATCATCATCTCCCATCGGGTGTCCTCTGCCAAGCTTGCCGATCAAATAATCGTGTTGGATGAGGGACGAATAGTAGAGCGCGGAGATCATGCTTCATTACTCGCTCAAAAGGGAGTGTATGCAGCGCTTTTTGAAAAGCAAACCCAAGGCGGGGAATCTATTGAAGAAATTAAAATTTGAAGTTCAATTAAGTGAGTTCTGCCAACAGCTAACGGTCTACTGTTGACAGCCGATTCGCCTGGTATCAAGTTTAGCATCCAAATTTTAGCACGTTTTTAGTAGCATATACCTACCGACTGTGGTCTGTCGACCGTGAACTGTGGACCAATTCACTTAACAGTCTACTTTCGACAGCCGATACGTTTGGTTTCAAGTGTAGAATCCAAATTTCAATGCATTTTTCATGTGTTGACCACAATTGACTGTGGTCTGTCGACTGTCAACTGTTGACAATATAAACAGGCACGCTGCCACTGGTAGGATTTCGGATATTCTATTACTTTTCTTTTAAGGCATTGCAGCGATCGTAGCTAGGGTCGATGTCAATGAAAATATCTTCTTTGGCGGTGACAAACCATTTGCTGAGCACCTCATCCTCTTTTCTTCGAAGCGTAGCGGCCTTCAATTTCTCATAGTCATCTTCTAGGTTTGCCTTGTGGGCTGGATACCTAGCTTTGTAGAAAAGGATGCGAACCTTGGTGCCTTCTCTTGGATCTTCAAAACGAATCGGGGGTGTGATATCCCCAATTTTCATGGTGTCGATCGTAAAGTAGAGCACAGGATCTTCTAAGGTACGCAAGGATAGCCTGTTGGAAGAGGTAGCTGGATCGGTAAAAAACCCTCCCGCATCCGAAGTTGTGCGATCTTGGGAATATTCTTTTGCTGCTTTGGCAAAATCAATTTTGCCTGCTAAAATTTCCTTTTTTAAGCTATCTAAATAGCGTTCGGCTTTTACAATATCCTCCTCAGAGGCTTTTGGTATTCGTAGAATGTGCCGCGTATTGAAAGTTGAACCTTTAATCTCTAGGAGCTGGATCATGTGAAACCCAAACTGAGTTTCAACAGGGTCAGAAATTTCCCCTTGGCGAAGGCCCAATGCGGTGGCCTCGTATTCTGGAGCCAGCTCACCTCTTCTAAAAAAGCCCAAATCACCTCCTTGTGCTCCTGAGCCTGGATCCTCCGAATAGGCCTTTGCTAATTCCGCGAAAGTAGACTTCCCACTGGAGATGGCTTCCTTAAATTGTAAAAGCTGGGCTACAATTTCATCTCTGACTTTCGGGTTGGTCTCTGGCTTGCGGACGATTTGACCGACGGTAGCTTCAGAGGTAAATAACGGGAGTGAGTCGGCCGGGATGTTGCCAAAAAATGCACGCACTTCGGCAGGAGATACGGTGATCCCATCGGTGATTGTTTTCCTCATTTTTCGAACGATTAGCTGTTCCCGCATGACTTCTTCCAGCTCAGCCTTAAGTTGATCGGCAGTCTTTCCATACATTTCCGCGAGCATGGCTTCATCTCCGCCAAATTGCTGCATGACCATGGCAAATCTATTGTTGGCTTCCAAAAGGACTTCCGCATCCGTGACAATTACGGAGTCTACCTCAGCTTTTGCCACCATAAGTTTATTGATCAACAAGCTTTCAAATACCGTACATCGGGTGGGAGCTTCGATGCCCTGTTGGGCTTGGGAGACCGCCTCTAAATAGGACTTTTGAACCTCTGATTCTAGCAGAATGTTGTTGTCTACTTTGGCAACGATTTTATCCACCACTTGTCCTGTGGCTGTTTCTTGGGCTTGAGCTTGTCCCAAGATCCAAAATGCAAGTAGGCTCGGAAGAAGTCGTTTTAGCAATTTCATAGTTTTTTCTTTTTCGGGAGATCCGAATGGGAGGAATTAATGGTTCAAAGCCTCAAAAGTCTTTTCTTTGACCTCTGCATTGATTTGAACAGGATATTTTTCTTTTAATCTTTTGGTAAGCGCTTGGTCAAGAGCTGCTTGGTAATCTCGGATAACTAATCCTCGGGCCTCTTCAAATTTCCGTGGCCCAGGAGGATAAACCTTTCCCACAACCAATACATAAGCGACCCCATTGACCTCTAGCTCCTGATACGTCTTATTCAAGTCGACTCTTGAGAGTATCGGATGTGCTTCGTATTCAAAAGTTCCGGACTCTGTAGCATAAGCATTTGGAAAATTGGCCCTATAATCCGCTTCAAACGCAGCAAAACTGTTTGGATCAAATCCCTTATTCTGGAGATACTTTCGAGCATTTTCAAGTTTCGAAGCATCATTCACCTTTGTGAGATAAGCCTGAACTCTCGTTTTCCACTGGTAGTTTTGGATATTTTTCGCATAAAACGCCTGTTGACCGATGCTGTCATTCAAGCCTTTTTGCCATACTTCTTGGTTGGTTAGGGAAAAAAGCAAGATCCCATCTCGGTATTCCTTCAGCAGCTTTTGGTAGTCTTTGTTGTTGCTCTCCAAGTCCTCCTCTTCTGTTTTCGCCAAGGTCACCTCGGTAAACTTTTCAAGCCAACGCTCCAAGAAGGTCCCATTACCTCTTGGAGTAATCTCCAGATCTTGCATGTAGTTCCAAAGATCACCTACCGTATAGGAAGTCGTATTTACCTTGAATAGCTCTGTTCCTCGAAGGTTTTTTTCCTGAATCGTAGTTCCGAAGCCCATTAAATCAGTGGCAGTCACCGCAGTGATAAGATTTGAAATCCCTGATTCATTTTCTTGAAATCCAAAGCGTGCTTTTTGGATGGCGACCACTTGGGATTGGATCATTCCAGTTTTGGAATTCCGTAGTATTTTTGAGCGAATGCTTTGTTCGACTTCTTCGTAAGATTGCAATCCTTTTTTACCCTCGAGCCGAAGGATATGGTAGCCATAAGGCGTTTTGATGGGAGGAGAAACTTCGCCTATTTCTGTCAACGAAAATCCAGCCACTTCAAATTCAGGGATCATGGTACCCACTCCAAACCAGGGCAAAATACCTCCTGAGGACTTGGTGGCAGGATCTTCGGAATATGCCTGTACTATTTCCTCCCAAACCGTGTTTTCCTTTTGGATTTCTGCATAGATATCTGAAATCCTCCTTCGCGCACTTTCTTCTTGGCTTGCATTTTCTGCATCAAATCGCACCAAGATATGAGATACCTGCACTTCACCAGGGTTGGCTTGACGACCATTCACTTGAATGATGTGGTAGCCAAAGTCTGTCAAAATAGGATCAGAAATACTTCCAACAGGGAGCGTATAGGCTGCTTCCTCAAATTGTTGAACCATTTGCAGGCCGGTAAAATAGCCCAAATCTCCTTTGTTTACTTTGGCAGAAGGATCATCTGAATAGGTCAGGGCCAAGGCATTAAAGTCAGCTCCATTTTCTAGTTCAGTCTTTACTTTCAAGGCCATTGTAAGCATGGCGATGCTGTCTTCCTTACTCGCATTTGGAGGGAATTGGAACAAAATATGTCTTGCCCGCACAATTTCTTGCAAGCGTCCATATACCTTTTTCACTTCCCCTTCTTCGATGGAGTTTTTGATTAGAAATGGAGCAACCAACGATTCTTTGATGGAAGCAAATTCCATATTGAATTCCTCTGAATCATCTAGATTCATGGATTCTGCTTCAATTACTTTCAATTTGTAGTTCAAAAATGATTCGAAGTTTTCTTCGAATTCACTTCTGGTAAAGGACATTGGAGGAGCATCGATCTCCTTTCCTTTCGTGATTAGCTGTAAAAATTCTTCTTTATCAATCGAAATCGTGCCAACAACAACAAGGACTTCTTTCTTTTCTTGGGCTTGCGCCAAGAAAGGAAAAGAACTTAAGGTAAGTATGAGTGCTAGAAACGCCGTTAGGGCTATTTTTTTCATTGACAGGAAGACCAAATTAAAGATCAAAGATACAAAAATTATAAAGATAAAATGCGGCTTTCCCTTGCTCCATGTTAGGGTCTGTTCGCATCCGGGAATTTTTTAATTAGTCTACAGGTATTTTCTCCGTTTTTGGATTCAAACTCAATCTCATCCATGATTTTTTTGACCAATAAAATCCCGATTCCTCCTTTTCGCTTTTCTCCAATCACCTGAGTGAGCTCGGGCACCTCGTACTCCAATAAGTTGAAGGCATCCCCTTTATCGGTGATTTCTATGGCTAACTTCTTGTTTAAATCCTTTAATTCCAAACTAATCAGTTCATTGGGGTTGCAGGCATGCGAGTGGATGATCAGGTTGGCACATACTTCCTCTACGGCCAAGGTCACCTGGTGTCTCTCCATTTCCGAAAATCCATACGCTTTCAAGCTACTTTGTAAAAAGCTACGCAACTCCACCAAGGCAGAGGTACAACAGGACAAATTCAGCTTATGACTCATGCGTAAGTCGGGTAGCGGTGGATAGGTCTGGGACAATTGCAATCAAGCGATCCAGACCTAGAATTTTGAAAACCTCATTTACTTGTTCATTCAACCCAAAAATTGCAAATCGAATACCTCGTTCTGAAAAGTCATCCAAATAAGACATAAAAACACCCAATCCAGCGGAGGAGATATACACCAGTTCTGTTCCATCAATCAACAAGACTGTAGCGCCTTGCTCTAGTATTTCCTGCATGGATTGATCCAATAGAATGGAATTGCTGGCATCTACCTCTCCAATCAAGCGTAAAATATCCTTGTTTTCCTCTTTTTTTCGTTCTAGTTGCAGCATGCTTCGCTTGTTAAATCAGTTTACTTGAATTTGACTACCAACAGGGAATAATCATCGTCGATCATTCCATCTCCGCCCACAAATTGGTGAAGCGAATCGATGATTTCCTGTTGTAGGTGAATTGGGGTTTTTTGAGGGTGTGCTTCTACTATTTTTTTTAGTCTGTCGTTGCCAAACTGTTCTCCTGTCTCATTTCTTCCTTCTAGTATGCCATCTGTGAGGAGCACCAAAATATCTCCCGAATGGTATTCACATGTTTTCTCCTGTACGTGGTTTTTGTAGCTTAGGTTTCTTACAATTCCCAATCCGAGCCCTTCTACGGAGATAAACTCAGCTTTGTTTTCGTTTGCCTTGTACCAAAGGGTAGGAATATGCCCAGCTCTTGCATGGCAAAAAGTGCGATTGACCACATCGATTTCAAAGATGGAAGCGGTAATGAAGTGGTTCCTCTCCAAGCACTTACTCAGGGCAGCATTCGCTTTTTTCATGAACTCCGCAGGGCGAAGGTCCAGTTGAATCAAGCTTTGAAATACGCCTTTCATTTGAGCCATGTGAAATGCTGCTGAGGTGCCTTTGCCAGAAACGTCCCCCATGATTAGCACAAAATGATTTTCATCGACTTGGTAGGTGTCGTAATAATCACCCCCAACTTCATCTGCCGTATTGGAATAAGCACAGATATCAAAAGACTCAGGGTGGTCTAGCTTTAAAGGCAAAAGGGCTTTTTGAACGCGCTGGGCAATTTTTAATTCCTCCTGGTACCGCTCATTTTCGATGGCTTGGTTGAGCAAGCGGTGGTTTTCAACTGAAATACAGGCCTGTCTAGCAAAGGTGCCGATGATGCTCAACATCTCCTTGTTGAACCCCTCTTTCACCTCTTTGATTAAGACAATCCGTGCTAAGATGGATTTATTGACGACCAGGGGCACCAGCAATGCGGATTTGTAATTGGGATGGATCAGGCGAATGGTTTGTGGTTGCAGAATCACTGCAGCACTGGTGTAAACCCAACTTTGCTTTTCTTGTGGGATGAGCTTGATGAGTTCTCCTCGCGTTGATTCGTCCAAAATTCGGAGGGGGTTTTTGATTTGAACCTGTTCTTTTGGGTTCAGTTCGATCCATGCACCATCCGAAAAAGATGCGCTAATACAGGAATCCAGCAGGATATCGAGTACCTGTTCCTCGCTTTCTTCTGGCTGTATGGACTGGCTTAACTTTTGAAAGTTAATGGCCTCAGTTAGTTTTTGTTCAAAAACGGAAGAGGTAGGCAAGTTGAAAAGGGTGACCAAAAAGCTGAAAAGGCCATAAGCGAATACAAATCCAAATAAGGCCATCAGAAACAGGTTGTCGGTCAGGTTGATTTGAACTCGTCCTTCATTGCCTGAATCGAGCACGCGGTAAAACAAGAATCCCGCACAGAGTAGGATTAGAAAGAGAAATAGCAATGTTTTCCATTTCTCTTTAAAATTTAGGTAAGGGATCCATTTTAGGTTGACTGCAAGGAGAATTGAAATGACTAAAAGGATGACCAACCCAAATAGGAAGCTGTAGTCAAGGTTATTGTGGTTGAAAAACACAAAAAATAAGGCCCCAGCCATGGAAAATTCAAATACTTGCCACTGGTTGACAACCTGCTTACTTTTTTGATAGAGGATCAAGTGCTTCCACAACAGCGTAGTAGCGATTAAAAAGGCACTTGTCCAAGCAAAATTAATGTGGTAGAAAACATTTTTTAAAAAGGGGTCTGTTCCAATCTTACTTTCCCCGAGGGCATAGTAAATTAACTCAGTAAGTAGGCCTGCTGAAGCTGCAAAAAGGCCAGTGGAGACTCCTCTCCAGATTAGATTTAAAAAATCAGATTGCCTTGTTTTCCAAAAAATATGGCGGTAGACAAGGTAAACAAAAATGAAAAATAGAATCTCTAGGATCCAAGTAACCTCCTCGGCGATGCCCGAGTCCAGGTTGTTGATCATCCCAAAAATCCGAACCAAGTCTACCAACACCAAGGCAAGCCAGACTACTATGGCCAACAAAAGGCTAATTCTGCCAAGAGGAAGTGCGCTGGTCTTGATCATGGAGTTACTCTTCAAAAATAGGCAATGTCAGCCAATGCACAGCTATCTCAAGCGCCTCCAAATGTGGTAGAACTGTTAAATCTTACAAAAAGCTTACAGGAAGACCACATCCGCAACGATTCCCGTTCCTATTTGGGATTCGATCAGGGCAATCACCTTAGATTTATTGAGTTGAAGCTCTTTTTTTACAGGACCTGAGGTGATTTTCACAAAAAGTTTTTTGTCCTTGATGTACACATTGCTGGTTCGGTCAGCGATGGTTTTGCCAACCAATTCTGGCCAAGAAGAAATGAGCAACTTCTCTTGGTAGGTATCTTCCAGGCGGTAAGCCTTCAATAAGTCTTGGAAGGCATCAGCCATGGGAGCGGCGTCCTTTTTTCTAGGATAGGTCATGGGCATCAATGAAAATTTCGGAGGCAATGCTATCTGCGAGTAGCTGACCTTTACGCGTTAAAGTTAGCGTTTTACCCAGGGTATGGATCATGCCTAGTGCGGTTAATTTTGTGATGGCCTCTTTTTTTAGCTCCAAAATATCCAGGCGGTAGCGCTCTGCCAAACTTTCGGAATTTACTCCCCAGCGGGTGCGAAGGCCTGTGAGAATTTCTTCATTGATGGATTCTGTGAGCGTTAGTTGCTCCTGTACAAAAGGGATCGATCCAGCTGAAAGCGCTTTGGTATAGCTTGGATTGGAAGAGGGATTAAAGCCTCTTGACACACCATCAAAAGAATGTGCACTTGGGCCAATACCGAGATAGGGGCTGCGCTTCCAATAGTTGCTGTTGTGAATTGCTACTTGATTCGGGCGGCTAAAATTGGAGATTTCATACTGGACATAGCCGGCTTTGTCGCATTGTTCTTGAAGCCACTCGTATTGTTGGGCAACAAACTCATCTTCCGCAGGGCTAAATTTTCCTTTCTGTGTCCAATTGCCAAAGGTGGTTTTGGGTTCAATGGTCAAGGAATAGGCCGAAAGGTGGCCTGGGTCAAGGCGAAAGGCTTCCTCCAAATCCAGTTGCCAAAGCGAATGGTCCGAATGAGGGTACCCGTAAATCAAGTCAATCGAAAATTTTTCAAATCCAGCTTCCCGTGCCAGATGGATGGCTTGCCTTGCCTCTTTTGAAGTATGGGCTCGGTTGTAGGCTTTTAGGATTGGATCCTGAAAACTTTGAATCCCTAAACTTAGGCGATCTATGCCTAGGGATTTCCAAGTGGCTAAAGTTTGGGGATTGAGGTCATCTGGGTTGGCTTCTAAGGTCACCTCTTGCCTTTTTCCTGGAAAAAGTAGCGCAAGTTGAGCCAAGATTTTTTCTAAAGATTCTGCTGGCAAAAGCGAAGGGGTGCCCCCTCCAAAGTAAATCGTATCTACCAGCTCTCCCTTCAAATAATCCTTACGAAGTTCGAGCTCTATGCAAATGCAATCCACTACCGAAGCGATGGATTTCAGATTTGTCGAAAAATGGAAGTCACAATAGTGGCAGGCTTGTTTACAAAAAGGGATGTGAATATAGATTCCTGCCATTTGAGTTGAATGTTGGGTAAATATAACGGATGTCATCCTTTCAGTGGATGACCTTTATTAGGTGCCCGCGCTTTTCCTTATTGAATTTAGATGAATGACTTCCCCTTTCCGTCTGTGTTTAGGAATGCCTGACCAAATTGCGGATCTGCACATTGATTAAAATTCATTTGGAGGCTGTCTCAGGATTGCTGAGTTTTGTAGGAAGAAAAAAATAGTCGGGAAGTAGCTATTTCTTGAGTACTTTTTTGAGGATTTTCGAGTAAAAATGGGTTGATAAAAGCCTTTGCCATACTGCTCAATGCTTAGAACAGCACTTATTTTAGTCCTTTTTTTTGTTTCCCAGTGGGGAGCGGCTCAGGTATTGGAAAATTACCGAGGGGAGTGGAGGAGTTCTACCGAACAGTCATTGGTAGGGTCCATCGGTCAGAAGCAGGTGCGGTTAGCAGTGAATTCTTTTCCCCAATCTTATTTCCAATTTGAGGTACCCGGCAATTCTACGGTTTTCGTAGATGGAAAACTCTGGGATTTGATCCAAAACGACACTACTTTTTTTATACCAACAGAGGATTTAAAGAAAGAATTTGGAAAGGATAGTTTACTTGTGACTGTTGTAAGTGACAAGATTAGGCTTGGGGACTTTGGCTTGGCGATTACCAAAGTCGCGAAAAACCAAGTAGAGGAAAAGAAGGTAAGTGTAGGTGATCAATCCTTTGCTCTTGAAAAACGCCAAGTTGTGCAACCGCTCAAGGACTTTATAGCCGTTTCACTTTTAATTATTTTGACCTTGACGGCCGTTTACAGGAGGATATATCCGTATTTATTGGGGGTTTTTCTACAGCCTTTGTCGGTGATTAAAGCAGAAGATTTTTCAGAAAGTGGGGGACTACAAAAAGTATTTTCCTTTGATATTTTGTTTTTCTTATTCCTTGTAGCCATGATTCTTTCACAGAGTTTGATTACAGGAATTGTTATTTTCAGACCGGATTGGATTGAAGATTGGGGAGGGATATCCTCAATTTCACTCCTGCTTTTTTGGGTGTTGGCTTCCATCTTTCTGTTGGTATTGACCATCTTAAAGTTCTCTGCAATCAAATTGATGTCCTTTCTTTTTGACTTGGGCAAGTCTGAGTTTGCGCATTTTTTTTACTTGCTTCGCCTGATCACGTTTGGGTTTACGTTGGTCCTAATTGCAACCACCTTTTTTGTGATTAATGACTTCTACTCACTTGAAATCGTGTTTTCAAATCTCATGAAAGCTGTTTTTTGGGTGTACCTCTTTGGGGTCATGGGACTCTTCTTAATTATGATGAATCGGTTGAACTTTAAGAAATACCATTTATTTACTTACCTTTGCCTAGCTGAAATAGTACCATTTTTAGTTTTGACTAAATGGATTTTGGTACTAGTCCAGTGATGTGTTGAACGTAAAAGGAACTCCCAGCATGAGTGCAGCTCCAAAAGATCGCTATACCCCAGTAAAAAGCATACTGGTTTCTCAACCTAAACCTACCGAAGCCAATTCTCCTTATCTCCTGCTTGCAGAAAAGTATAAGTTGAAGATAGATTTTAGGCAATTTATCAAGGTGGAACCTGTTCCCCCGAAAGAATTCAGAAAGCAGAAAATAGATATTTTGAAGCATACTGCGGTCATTTTTACGAGCCGGAATGCGATCGACCATTTTTTTGCAATCTGTAAGGATTTCAAGATTGAAATGCCAGCTGAAATGAAGTATTTCTGCATTTCGGACCAAACCGCCCATTACTTGCAGAAGTACATTGTGATTCGAAAGCGCAAGCTATTCGTAGGTTTGAAGACTGCAGAAGATCTATTTGACTTCTTCAAAAAGCACAAAAACGAAAAATACCTTTTCCCATGTTCGGATATTCGTAAAGATGATATCCCGGGCTACATGGAAAAACAAGGGATTGCATTCACAGAAGCGATCATTTACCATACCGTTGCAGCAGACTTATCCGATTTGGCTGATGTCAAATACGATATTTTGGCCTTTTTTAGCCCCTCTGGAATCAAATCTTTGCGTCAAAACTTTCCAGATTTTGTACAAGGAAAAACCCGAATTGCAGCCTTTGGGCCCACTACCGCTAAAGCCGTGCGTGACATGGGTTTGATGTTGGACATTGAAGCACCTATGCCAAATGCACCCAGTATGACTGGTGCCTTGGAATTGTTTATCAAAAAAGCCAATAATTTGTAATTCTTAGAATCATTTTCAGTGGTTTCTCAGTTTAAATTCCTAGACTAGTTTAAATTTGGGAACTCCACATCCAAAATGAGTAGAAAAAACGAATGGGTTAGATTTTTTAGTGCAATGGGATTTATCCTAGGGCTGTCTATATCTGGGTCAGTCTTTGCGCAGCAAGACCCTCAGTTTACGCAATACCTCTCGGCAGGGACCTTTTTTAACCCTGCTTTAGCTGGCAAAGAGGGAGGACTTCAATTCGCCGCATTTCATCGAACCCAATGGCAAGGCTATACCGCCACTGCAAGAGCAGGGACTGCACCAACTACCCAATTGATTGCTCTGCAGGGAAGGCTCAAGGAGAAGAATTTCGGCTATGGACTTACGGTGATCAACGATCAGCTCGGGGCCACGTCCAACTTGGAAGTCAATCTTCAAGGTAGCTACCACAAAAAATTTCAACGAACTCAACTCAGCTTCGGCGGATACCTGGGAGTGTCCAATAGTACCTTGGACTTTGAAGAATTGCAATTTGTAAATCCAGAACCTAGTCTACCTCAATCGGGAACTGAAACGCAGCTTGCCATGGATATGGGTGCTGGTCTACTCGTGGATGGAGGTAATTTTTATGTTGGACTTAGTGGAAGGCACCTCAACCAAGCTTCTTTTGATTTTGGAGATGGGAGTTATGCCAATCGGCTTCAGCTGCACAATTATTTATTGATGGGGTATCGAATGCGACCTTCAGGGCAGCTGCGAATAGAGCCGAGTATTTTATTAAAATCTTTAGGTACCCATACTTTATCCTATGAGGTGAGCGTTATAGCCACAATCCAGAATAAAGTGAATGGAGGGCTTGCCTACCGAGGAGAGGAATCCGTGTCCTTAATTCTGGGGTATAGCCTATTGAAAGACAATAGTTTAAAGTTAGGTTATGCCTTTGATTTGGTGGTTGGGGGGCAAGATGCCAAGGCGCCTACTTCCCATGAATTGATGTTGCGTTATGCCTGGTCAGATGTCTCCAAGACAGTGAATCGGGTAATTCAGCGGACGCCAAGATTTAGGTTTTAAGGAATTTATCAGGGCAACAATTAGGAAAATTAGTAGTTAGGTTAATCTAATTAGAACGCGATGACCTCTTTGAGTTTGTTTTATATACCTAAAATAACCTAACTTTCGACGTCATTTTCACGGTTTGGCAAAGTTTGGCCAAAAATTTGATGATACTCTAAAAAAGTCATTTATGTACACTAGAATGAAATTTCCTTTTTCATCACTTGTCGTAGGGGTTGTAATCATTTCCCTTTTGTCAAGTTGTGGTCTATTCAATAAAAAGGGAATGGCCAGCGATAAAGCAAATCGAAAAGGAGAAGTAACGGGAGTAGCGAAGCGAATTCGTTGGAAACAAAATCTTCCCGTCGACATGGTTCCTATCAAAGCAGGGACCTTTTGGATGGGTCAATCCGACGAGGACATTGCCTACACGCAAGCTTCCTTGAACAAGCAAATCACGATTTCTGAATTTTTTATGGACAAATATGAGGTGTCCAACAACAAGTATCGGCAATTTTTGGAGGCGGTAAAATCTGGTCAATTAGACACAGGTACACCCACCACACTCAAGGCAGCGCCTACTTTCAACCTAAATGAGCTGAAGCCAGACAGCACGGTTTGGACCAAAAGCTTTGCCTACCACTATGGCGATCCGTTGATGGAGTTTTATTTTGACCATCCTGCTTTTGATGCCTACCCTGTAGTGGGAGTTTCTTACGATCAGGCTCAGAAATATGCCGAGTGGAGAACCTACCACCTTCGTGCAAACGATGACGTTCAATTTGACCTTCCTGCATTCAGATTGCCTACCGAGGCAGAATGGGAATATGCTGCCAAAGGGGGCAAAGAAATTGCGAAGTACCCTTGGGGAGGACCGTATTTGAAGAATAAAAGAGGCTGTTTGATGGCCAACTTTAAGCCAGGCAGAGGTAATTACATCGACGATGGATTTACTTACACTGCTCCAGTAGATGTATTTGCACCCAATGGATTTGGTTTGTTTAACATGGCTGGCAACGTTTCTGAATGGGTAATGGATGCCTACAAAGTCACCTCCAGGGCTGAAACCTGGGACCTTGATCCAGTTTATGTGGACGAAAAGGAGCCACGCAAGATTGTTCGTGGAGGAAGTTGGAAGGACATTGGACACTACTTAGAGACTTCTACACGTACCTACGAATACCAAGATGTAGCGCAAGCCCACATTGGATTCCGTACAGTTATGACCTTTATCGGTCGATCAGCTTCCATGGATGCGAAGCTTAACAAGCGAATGAGAAGGTAATTTCCTTCCCCTTAAACTAATTTACACCCAACAAAAAATTAAGTTCAAATGGCTAGTAAGAGCAATTTCTTTTATTCCAAGGTGATGCCGAAAATCTACGGGATCGGTGCAGCAGTCGTAATTCTTGGTGCAATGTTCAAAATTTTGGATTTACAAGGAGCCAATTGGATGATTGGTATCGGTTTGTCTGTGGAAGCCGTTATATTTTTCTTGTCTGCCTTTGAGCCGAGCCCAAAAGAAGTGGATTGGAGCAAGGTATATCCTGAATTGGATGAGGAGGGGCCTGTTCAGCCTGCCAAGAAAAGAGCTGTTGCAGTCTCTGGAGATCCAGTGGCTGCTCAGCTGGACAACATGCTACTTCAAGCCAATATTGGCCCAGAGTTGATTGAGAGCTTAGGTAAAGGCATGAAAAATTTGGCTACTTCAGCTGAGAAAATGGGTAATCTTGCTGATGCAGCTGTTGCGACCACTGAATATGCAGCACAAGTACAGACGGCTTCCAAGACTTTGGCAAGCATGAATGATTCCTATGCACAAACTGCTTCTGCATTGATGGCGATGTCTTCTGCTTCTCAAGACGCGCAAGCCTATCAAGTACAGATTCAGGCAGTAACCAAGAATTTGGCTGCGCTGAATGCAGTATATGAGTTAGAACTACAGGATACAGCCGAGCAAAAGAAAATGCGTGCTGATTTCTACAAAAATATGTCTACAGCGATGTCCAGCTTCACTGAGGTAGGGAATGAAACCCAAGCCTTCAAAGAGGAGATGGTCAAATTGAATCAAAATGTGAGTGCGCTGAGCAAGATTTACGGAGGAATGCTTACTGCAATAAGAGGGTAATTTACCACTCAAATCTAGAAAGATAGACCACTATGGCAGGAGCTAAAGAGACACCTAGACAGCGGATGATCGGGATGATGTACCTGGTATTGACGGCCCTTTTGGCCCTCCAGGTAAGTAATCAGATTCTCCAGAAGTTTGTCCTTCTCAACGATGGGATGGAGCGAACTTCTAAGAATTACGTATTAAAAAATGAGTCTATGGTAGGTTCCATTGAGTATACAATTGCTCAACAAGGAAACAATGAAAAGGACCTACCGAAAGTTGCAGCTTCCAAAAAGGTAAGGGCTGCCACCAAGGAAATTTACGAATACCTAGAAGGACTGAAGTTGGAGTTGATCAAACAGTCCAATGCTAAAAATGAGAAGGGAGATTTTGTAAACTCCTCTTTAAAGAATACAGAAGCTTCAGGGAATCTATTTGTCAATCAGGGGAAAGGGGAAGAGCTGAAGAAAAAGCTGAATGAATTCCCAAAAACTGTGGAAGGTATTTTGAAGGGTGTTGGCATTACCAACTTGGCTTTTCGTCCAATTGCAAAAGATGCATCTGAAATTGAATTGTTTGCAAATGATTTGGAGGCCAGAAACAAAAGTTTTGTTTCGCTGAATTTTGTAAAATCACCTGTGGGCGCTGCCATTGCGATCTTGTCCCAGTTTCAAAATGAGGTATTGAATATTGAAAATGAATCGTTAACCACGATTGCAAATACAATCGGTTCGTTTTATTTCAAAGCGGATATTACTGAAGCCAAAATCTCTGCTGTATCCAATGTGGTAGCGGCAGGCACCAAGTTTGAAGGCACCATGTTTATCGCCTCCTCTTCTTCTTCGGCATCTCCAACAATGTCTTTGGATGGGAGATCTATTCCAGTAGATGCAAAAGGGTTTGGTAAAATTGAATTTGTAGCAACTCCAGCAGCAAACTACGATGATAAAGGAGTAGCCAAAAAGGTTTTGAGAGGCCAGATCGTTACCAATGTGGGTGGAGAAGACAAGGTGTTGCCTATAGAATATGAATACTTTGTGGCGCAACCAGTTATCAAAATCACCTCAGAAGTAGTGCAACAGCTGTATGCGGGTTGTGCAAATGAATTGAATATTGATGTTCCTGCTTTGGGGAATTCCTATGCTCCTGAATTTACGGTGACGAATGGAGATAAGATTAAAGGAGCAAAAGCTGGGCAGGTGACTGTTGTGCCTAATGCAAGTGGAAAAGTGACGATTGGGGTTAGCAGCGGAGGAAATAAAATTGGAGATGAGACTTTCGATATCAAGCCAGTACCTAATCCTACCATTAGCGTGCTAGCTGCCAATGGATCTGACTTGGACATTAGCCAGGCACAAACAACCAATGTGTTGAGCGGCGTAAAAATCGTAGCCAAATCTGATCCAACTTTCGCTAGAACCATGGCTAGGGATGCTAATTTTGCGGTTACAGGAGGAGAAATCACCTTGGTTCGAAATGATGTGCCTAGAGGTGCTCCAGTGTCAATTGGCGCAGGAATTCGAGGATTACTTGGTGGAGCTGCTTCTGGAGACATCCTTGTTATCCGAATCAATCAAATTACTAGAACTAATTTTAGAGGAGAAAAAATACCTATGGATTTCCGTGGGGTCATAACGGTACGCGTGAAGTAAGCTTCTCAGTATGCTAAAACCATAATTGCTATGAAACTATTCTTGAGAACCACTTTGTTTGCTTGCTTGGTCGTCCTTGGTTTTGTTGGTGAGACAGGGGCACAGGTTGCCACTTCTGTTAACCCTTCTGGTCTAGTGACCCGTCAGTATGCCATGGACACCGTTTATTCTGCCAAGCGCATTCGTGAGGATGATAAGATGTATCAAATCTCTGTATGGAGAAGGATAGATCTGCGTGAAAAATACAATACGCCACTCTATGGATCTGGTGATACCAAGGAAAATGGAATCATCAATAACATTTACAAAGCAGTGAAGCAAAATGCTTTGGAGATTTTTGCAGATGAGAACTTTACTCAGCCACTTTCGATTGCTCAGTTTGATTCTAGTTTTTGGAAAACAGATTTTCAAGATTCTATTTTCGTCAAGCAACTGTTTTTTCTAGATTTCAAAGAGGACTTTGTTTTCGATAGACAGCATTCCCAATTTAAGTTTGACATCAAGTACATCCAATTGGTGATGCCTGCAGAAACGAATGCGGATCCGAATTCAGGAGTAGGTTTTCAGAAGACAGTAGGATTTATCCGTTACAAAGACTTCGTGACCTATTTTGCAAAACACCCGGACGCGCGATGGATTAACTTCCAAAATATTTCAAAAAGCATCACCTACAATGAGGCTTTTGAGTCTCGTCTCTTCAGGTCAGTAGTGACTCGCTACACCAACGAAAGTGAGGCCTTGGTCATCGACTTGGTAGATAAAAATACGCCCGCAGATCGGCGAAAAATGCAAGCCTATTTGGATGCACTCGCCTTTGAATACAAGCTCCTGGAATTTGAAAATTCAGTTTGGGAATGGTAAAAAAATAAAGCCTCGAATTAATTCGAGGCTTTATTTTTTGCTAACTCAGCAAGTAGGGCTTTGGCTTTTGCAGCGCCGATGACTGCTGCAATGTCCTCTTCGGAAGCCATTTGGATTTTTTTCACCGATTTAAATTCCTTCAGTAATTTCTGTGCGGTCAGCGCCCCAATCCCTTCAATGTCGGTCAGTTGGCTATTGAGTGCTTTTTTACTACGTACTTGCCTGTGAAAGGTAATCGCAAAGCGGTGTGCTTCGTCTCGGATGCGCTGGAGTAGCATCAAGCTTTCGGACTTTTTATCCAAGTGGATGGGGTATTGGTCCCCAGGGAAATAGATTTCTTCCAGTCGCTTGGCAATGCCGATGATGGGCATCTTTCCATAAATCCCGAGTTCTTGCAAGGCTTCCACCGCAGAGGACAGTTGACCTTTGCCCCCATCGATCACCACTAGCTTAGGAAGAGGCAACGCTTCTTCGAGGAGCCGCTTGTAGCGACGCCCGACAATCTCCTTCATGCTGGCAAAATCATTGGGGCCTTCGACTGTTTTTACATGGTAGTGTCGGTATTCTTTAACGGCTGGTTTTCCCTGCTTGAAGCAAACCATGCTGGCCACTGGGTTAGTACCTTGAATGTTTGAATTGTCAAAGCATTCGATGTGGTCGGGGATTTCCTGAAGGCTTAAGTCTTGCTGTAGCTGTCGGATCACCCGATCTTTTTTGTCCTGATTGAGGCCCAGTAGGAGTGCCTTCTCTTTTTTGTAATAGAGTGCGTTTTTGAGGGACAATTCGATTAGCTTTTTCTTATCGCCAATTTTTGGAACGCTGAGGTTTAGCCCTTTGATAGGCTCAAGCTCCAGGTTGACTAGTATTTCTTCTGCATCACTTTGAAATTGATCTTGAAGTCGGATCAGGGCGGTCACTAGAAGTTCTTGCTCAGATTCATCCAATCGTTTCTTCAACTCTACGTTTTTGGAAGTGATCATGGCTCCATTCTTTACGCGCATGTAGTTCACGTAAGCAGTTTTCTCATCAGCCACCAGCGTGCAGACATCTAAGTTGGCGATGCTGGGATTGGTGATCAAGGATTTGGCCTGGTACTTTTCAAGGAGTTCCAACTTGGTTTTTACTTGATGGGCTTGTTCAAAGGCCAGCTTTTCGGCCAAGATTTCCATGCGCTGCTTGAAGTATGTCTTCGCGGGTGATAGGTTGCCCTTCAGGATGTGTTTGGCTTGTTCTAGATCCGCGAGGTAGTCTGCTTCGAGCTGCTTGCCCACACAGGGGCCTTGGCAATTGCCTATATGATATTCCAAACAAACCTTGTATTTCTCTTCCTTAATCTTGAGGTAAGATAGGTCCAAGCTACAGGTTCGGATGGTGAATAGCTCTCGCAATAAGTCGAGTACCGTATTCATGGCTTTGACACTTGCAAAAGGGCCAAAGTAAGTTCCTCGCTTTGGGATGTATTTGCGAGTAGGGAAAAGCCGAGGGAAGCTTTCCTTGGTGAGTACCAAATAAGGATAGGTCTTATCGTCCCGTAGGAGGATGTTGTATTTGGGTTGGGCTTTCTTGATTAGGTTGTTTTCAAGAAGTAGCGCATCTAATTCGGAGTTGACAAGGGTGATCTCAATTTTGGCGATTTCTTTGACCATTCGCCTTGTTTTGAGATTGATGCCGCTATTTTTATTGAAGTAGCTGCTGACGCGCTTCTTCAGGCTTTTGGCTTTGCCTACATAGATCAATTCCTGCTCGGAGTTGTAATACTTGTATACGCCTGGCTGATCCGGTAAGGAAAGGTGATCTTCGGGCAGAAATGAGGAGGAAAGCATGGGGTGAAATTAAAAAAAACAGCCCAACAAGTAGGCTGTTTTTAGGTGGGTTGATCCAAGTTTAGAAATCATTTTTCTTGGCATCGTAATCAAAGCCAGCGTTTTGTTGACTGTCGAACTCGTATTTATCACAATCAATTTCGATACTTAATGGTCGTTCCGGCCTTGGGAAAGGACCTTTGGTGTAGCCCAAACTGGCATCATCGTATACTTTTGCCATGAACTTCGCCCAGATTGGTCGGGCAGTTTTGGCGCCTTGACCAGCTGACCAGCTTCGGAAGTGGATGGCACGATCATCTCCACCTACCCAAATACCTGATACGAGATCTTTGCTGATTCCCATGTACCATCCGTCGGAACCATTTTGAGTGGTACCTGTTTTTCCACCTAGTTCATTGCCTACGCGAATGGCGCTTGCTACACCCTGGCTCGTGCCTGATTCTTCCTCAAATCCACCTCTCAGCATGTAGGTCATCAAGTAGGCATGCTCCTCGCTCATGGCCGGCTTTTTCTTTGGGGTAAATTGATGGATCAAATTTCCATTCTTGTCTTCAATTCGGTCAATGTAATAGGGAGTGATGTGCTCCCCTTTGTTGACAAAAGTCCCAAAGGCACCCACCATTTCGAACACGCTCACATCATTTACACCTAGAGCCAAGGAAGGAACTTCCTCCAGGTCACTGGTAAT
>CANGZP010000015.1 GCA_947458475.1 Cyclobacteriaceae bacterium
AGGTAGAGGCGCTTCCAAAAGCCACTGGTATTTTCTAAGCCAAATTGGGTAGTGGTTTCAGTCCAAGATCCGCTATTCCAAGTAAAAATGCGGATGGGCATCCATTCCCCAGCAAGTACCAGCTCGGGTTTGCCGTTTCCATCCAGGTCAGCCAAGGCGCCATCCGTAAGCATGCCTAGTGCCGCAAAGTCTTTGCCCCAGGTAGCGCTTTGATCCGTGAAATTTCCTTTGCCGTCATTTTGCCAAAATTGTACGCCTACAGGAATTCCATAACCAAAGGGAATTGCTCGTTGACCCACAATTAAGTCTAGATCTCCATCCTGGTCTCCATCCCAACTCAAAATAAAGGAAGTGGGAGTGGGGGAAAACTGCTGTGCAGAGCGAGTAAATTTTCCCTTCCCATCGTTGAGGTAGAGCCGGTCTTGGTAGTTGGGAGCGTAGTCTGAAAATTCGATTCCACCACTGCCCACGAGCAAGTCAATAGCACCGTCTCCATTGGCGTCAAAGAAGTGGCTGACCACGTCTTCGGCAAGGCTATCCTGATCAAAAAGCGTTGTTTGGGATACTTTCCAAGCACCTGAGCTGCTTTGCAACAAGAGCTGAGTGGACTGGCCTTTGGCGCCGGGAACAACTAGGTCTACAAAGCCATCTCCATTGACATCTGCTTGCGCGGCACGAGGTCCTTCGTTGCTGATGGACCAAAATCGAAGCCTGTCTCGGTCAAAATCCACAAAATCACTTTCTCGATGGCTGAAAGGAAGGTTAAGCGTAGCGAAACTTGTGAAATAAGTGGAGGGGGTTTGAGCCGAATAAATCGTATTGGTGGCTTCCGTTTCTTTAGGCGCAAGAACTTGGTTGGAAAGAATGTTTTTCAAACTACTCTGGGTACCAGAAGGCCAAAGAATGTGGAGGGAGTCAATTTTGGTGTGGGTACCCAACCCGAAGTGAAGCCGTGGATCTCCCGATGACATATAGCCTTTGACGGGCTGGTATTCTTGCATTTGGGTTTCGCCTCCGGCAAAAAGGATCGCTTTGGCACCAAAGGCTCTCCCTAGGTCTAGGCTGAGGTAGTTGCCTGAGGTTACGGATTTACTGTTGTTGCGGTAGACAAAGGCGCGCTCGTTCAGGTTATTAACGACCAAGTCCAAGTCGCCATCATTGTCGAGGTCTGCATAAGCAGATCCTGTACTAAAGGTAAGTTGTTCCATCCCATTGGATGCAGCTTGGTTTTCAAACTGCATTGCTCCTTTGTTCTTGAAAAAGAAGTTTTGTTGTGGTACTGAAGGGAATGCATCAATCATTTTGGTAACGAGCACGGAGTCCTTGCGGTAGCTAGAGATGTTCCCTTGGTTGTTGGCATAGAAATCCACAAAATCAAAGTCTGTCAGGTCCTTGACGATCCCGTTGGCGATGAAGATGTCTTTCTTGCCATCCAAGTCTGCATCAAAGATCAGGGCTCCCCAGCTCCAGTCTGTGGCTTCAATGCCTGCGTAGCGACTGACCTCAGCAAAAACAGGAGTGCTATCCTGGGGCTGGATTCCAAGGTGCCGTTGTAAGGTATTTCGGGTAAACTGCCGGTGGTATCCCCCTTTTTGATTGGCTTGAAACTTATCCCACTCTTCAAAAGGTGTTTTGGATTTAACACGCGCCAGGTCTTTGGGGAGCATTTCTGTAATGACTAGATCCGGCAAAAGGTCATTGTCTAGGTCCGCAATGTCCGCTCCCATAGAGCCCATGCTGATTTCAGGCATGGCTTGGGGAAGGACTTCAGAGAAGGTTCCGTTTTTTTGATTGAGGTAGAGGTAGTCTCGCTCAAAAAAGTCATTGGATACGTAGAGGTCAGGCCAGCCATCTAGGTTGAGGTCAGCCACAGTTACGCCAAGCCCATAACCAATGGCACTCCCATAGATTCCGGCTTCAGCAGACACATCGGTAAATCGCTCCCCATCATTTCTGAATAATTTATTGCCTCCATCCGGGTCTCGAAGTTCTCGCTGACCGAGTCGAAGGTCATTGAGCCCTACAGAGCGTCCGGAATTGCTAAGCAAGTACATGTCCAAGTCACCGTCCTTGTCGTAGTCAAAAAACACGGCGTGTTGGCTAAGGCCTATTTCAGCAAGTCCATAATCCTTGGCTTGTTCGGTAAAAGTCAGGTCGCCATTGTTGATAAAAAGTTCGTTATGTCTGCGTACCCCTTGCATGGGACCGGATTTGCAGACATAGATATCGAGGAGTCCATCTCCATTGACATCAGCCATGCTGACACCTGTGGACCAGGAACCGCTGGAGTTTAGCCCAGCCGTTTCCGTAATGTCTTTGAAATTTAGTTCGCCTGTATTGAGGTATAGGCGGTTTGATTGTTGGTTGCTTGCCAAAAAGATATCGGGCAGGCCATCTTGGTTGATATCGCCAATGGCTACGCCTGCGCCATTGTAAAAGTTTCGAAAGGTGTAGGGGTTAATTTTTTCGTTGTAGGTCAACTCATTTCGGAAGGAAATGCCGGTTTCGCTTTCCGAAAGCAAGGAAAATAAGGGGTCGGAGCCCTCCTCCTTGCAGGAGAAAAGGAGGTAAAAAAGAAAGAGAATGCCGTACTGTTTTTTCACAAGACAAGTGTAAAAAAAAGGAAGTGTACTTGCGTACACTTCCTTTAAAATTTAATTCAGGAAAGATTAATAACCTGGATTCTGCTTCAACTTAGGGTTGGCGTTGATCTGGTTTTGAGGGATAGGGAAGATGTTTCTAACCGCTGTAGAAGTTTGCTTCTCCCACCAAGGTAGGCTCCACTTTCCAAAACGGATCGCATCTGTTCTTCTGCTTGCTTCAGCAAACATTTCTCTACCTCTTTCATTGTACAATTCGTCCAATGTAAGTGCAGTGTAAGCAGGCATGCCCGCTCTTGTTCTTACTTGGTTCACTGCAGCTAAAGCAGCAGCAGTCTTACCTTGACGAAGTGCAGCCTCACCTTTAGTAAGGATGATTTCACCCAATCTGAAAAGTGGGTAGTCGTTGTTCAAGCTGTTTGCAGCGCCAGAAGCAAATTCAAACTTGCCTACACGAACACCAGCTTGTCTGAAGGCGTTTGGCGCCAACATGTTGATTGCTGGAGTGTATGTAAGTGGCTGGCCATCTGGATCATTAGCTTCAGCAGAGATATCGTTCAAGCGAGTCCCATCAGCAGAGAACTGTGGACCTACGATGAAAGACTTCTTTCTAGCGTCTTTGTCATCAAAAGAATTGTAGAATTCTTCCAAAGAAGCGTAACCATTCCAAGGCTGATCTTGCAATTTGTAAGTAGCCTGGCTAGAATAGTGAAGCGTCATTTGAGCGATGTTGAATCCACCTGCGTTGTTTTGATCGTATGGTAGAGTCAAGATGTTTTCTGTTGAGCCGCTATTTCTCTCAGAGAAGTTAGAGAAGAAGTTGCTGGACAAAGAATACTTACCGCTGTTGATGATTACATCTGCTGCAGCTTCTGCATCAGCCCATCTTGCAGTTCCAGTATATACTTGAGCATTCAAGTACAACTTAGCAAGGATAGCGTGTGCACTGTAGAAGTTCAAGGTATACTTGCCACCGTCTTTAGGAAGGGCATTTGCATTGTCTTTGATAGATTTCTCGATGAAAGCAAATACTTCTGCACGTGTATTATTGGCAGGGCTTGATCCAGTAGAATTCTCATCAATGATAGGCACATTACCGAACGAGTCGATTAGCCACAAGTACACCAACGCTCTCAATACTTTCAATTCAGCATTCAATGCAACTACGTTTGGATACTGAACCAACAAGTTGTTGATCTCACCAATTGCAGAGTAGCAGTATGCCCAAGAGTTGTTGAAAGACTCTTCAGTTGGGTTCCAAGTATGTCTGTGCATACGTAGCCACTGGCCACCATCTTCCCAGTCAGCACCCTTTTGAGGAATAGACATTTCGTCTGAAGATACTTCTTGAATGGACCAAATGCTGTTGTGTCCACCCCAAGAACCTACGATTCTTGCGTAAGCAGAAGCCTTAAGGACGTTGATCAAATTCGGGTTAGTGCTTTTGGCAATATCCTCTGCGGTCACCCCATCCAAAACGTCCTGCTCTAGCTCTTGACATGCACCCATGGCAAAAACCAATGGGAGCATTAAACAGATTTTACTAATTGATTTAAACATATCTGTAGAATTTGATTGGTTATTTAAAGTTTACTGAAACACCTACAGTGAATGAACGTGTCTGGAAGTAGGTATTTCTACGCTCGATACCTGGAGACAAAGAGGTAGTAAATGAGTCACCATTTTCGGAGTCATTCACACGAACTTCTGGATCGATACCAGTGTAGTTAGTCAATGTAAATAGGTTTTGACCAGCAACATATACTCTGAAGTTAGACAGGTTTGCAGACTTGGTTTTGAAGTTGTAACCCAATTCCATGTTGTCCAAACGGATGAAAGAAGCATCTTCAATTACAGAGCTGTTGAATGTAGGAGGAGAAGTTACTAGCGGGCTAGTAGGAGTCTTGTCCGTAACTACAGAGTTCCATGTGTTGGATGGAGTGTCACCATTCTCATAGAAACCTCTGTAAGAGTTGTACAAGTCATGTCCCCATGCACCTCTAAGGAACATGTTCAAAGTCCACTGACCATACATGAAGCTGTTATTGAAACCGAATTCACCTTTTGGTAGACCGTTTCCAAGTCTTTCAAATTGGTTAGGATCGGTAGTTGAAAGGATGTATTCACCTCTTTCAGACAAGCCAGTCAAACGTGGACCGTAGAAATCACCCAAAGTCTGACCTACACGGTTGTAGATGATTGGGTTGTTGTTCTGTCCTGGAGCACCTGGAGTAGCAAATCTCAATTCTTCAAAACCTAGTTCACCTGCAGACAAGCTTTCGATGGTGGTTTTGTCGTAGATCGTGAAGTTAAACGATGGAGTCCACTTCAATCTTCCTTTTCCAATTTCGTTTACGGAAGCAGCAAATTCAAAACCTGCAGCTCTCAAATCCGCCAAGTTTACCCAAGTAGATGAAGCCGTATTGAAACGTCCTGGATCGAATGAGTTAGGAGCACCTGTAGGTACAGGTACGTTGAACAATAGGTCAGAGATGTTTCTAGTGTAGTAGTCGATGCTACCAGTCACTTTGTTATCCCAGATTCCGAAGTCAACACCCACGTTAAATTCCTGCTTGGTTTCCCACTTCAGGTCTCTGTTTGGGTTAGAGAATTGGTTGATACCTACAAAGATATCGTTCTGAGTCAATTGGTCGCCGTCAAGGTCAATACGGTTACCGTTGCCATACACACCCAAAGCTAGGGTTGCAGATGGAGGCAGGTTACCTGTGATACCGTAAGATGCTCTTGGCTTGAACTGGTTGAACACACCCATGTCAAATAACTGCGTGAAATCAGCGCCCAAAGACACCGCTGGGAATACACCAGTTTGGTTGTTAGCACCAAATCCAGAGTAAGTTTCCGCTCTTACAGTAGCAGAGAAGAAGAAGGTGTTGTCGTAGTTGAAGTTAGCTCTACCGAAAGCAGAGTTCAATTGATCTTCGTTTGCGAAAGAAGATACGTTGGTGTTGTTACCCAAACGGATCGCACCAGCGCCCAAATTGTTCCAACCTAGATCGAATAGGTACTGACGAACGCGAGCGTTGAAGCCTTGGTTGGTAGTGTACTGAATACCCGCACCGCCCAAAAGGGTCATGTTCAATTTGTCCGTTAGGTTTTCTTCGTAACGCAACGTGGTTTCGAAGATTCGCTGGTTTCTGTCGAAGGTATTTCTTTCAGCAGAACCTTGAGAACCGAAACCTACTTGGTAGTCTTGAATAGACCAGAAACCGCCAGACAGCGTGTTTCTTCTGTCCTGAGAATACTGTGCAGAAAGTGTCAAGTTTGGCATGATATCAAACTCAGCTCTATAAGAAACGAGCGCAGTTTTGGTTTCACCTACAAACTTCTGCTGTCTAGCCAAAGCTACTGGGTTGAAGAAGTCGAACAAATCTCTCTGGAAGTAACCTCCGAAACGCTGGTTAGCAGTTGGGGTATCTTCGAAGATAGGAGCTGTTGGGTTGTAGATAGTTGCATAACGGAATGCAGCGTCGTTGATAGACTCAGAATCTACAGTAGTGAAAGACAAGTTCATGTTCAATCTCAAGCGATTGTTCAATGCAGCCTGAGAAAGGTTCAAACGGGTGTTCAATCTTTCGTTACCTACTCCATTTACAATACCGTTGTTATCTCTGTAGTTGACAGCAGCCAAATAGTTGGTGCTACCGAAGCTACCAGAAACACTCGCGTTGGTGGTGTAAGAAAGGGCATCACTAATCAATTCTTCTCTCCAGTCTGTGTTGCTTCCGAAGTTAGTTCCACCTCTTGCAACGAATTCTTCTGCAGAAAGAACAGGGATCAAGTTAGTAGCTTGGTCCAATGTAGCAAATGAGTTGATGCTTACATTGGTGGTACCTTGCTTGCTACCCTGCTTCGTAGTGGTGATTAAGATTACACCAGAAGAACCTCTTGCACCGTAGATTGCAGCAGCAGAACCGTCCTTCAAAACGTCGATTGACTGAATGTCGTTCGGATCGACGTTTTCCAAAGAAGCACCAATTACTCCATCCAATACGATAAGTGGAGCAGAGTTAGCACCGAAGGTAGAAAGACCTCTCAAACGGATGTTGAAACCGTTGTTAGGGTTACCTCCTGGTCTGGTGATGGAAAGACCTGCAACCTTACCCTGTAGCAATTGCGCTGGGCTGGATACGTTACCTCTGTTGAAGTCGTCGGGTCTAACACCAACTACCGCAGAGGTAATTTCTTTCTTGTCTTGGGAACCGTAACCGATAACTACTGCTTCCTGAAGGCTTTTTACATCCTCTTGAAGTCTGATAGTAACGGAAGACTGGTTTCCGATTTCTACTTCTTGAGTAAGGTAGCCCACAAAGGAAACTACGAGTACTTGATCTCCAGCTTGAAGTGTTAGGGAGAATTTCCCATCCAAATCAGTAGCTGCACCTCGGGTAGTACCTTTAACAAGTACAGTTGCACCCGGAACAGGGTCTCCAAGAGTCGCATCCAAGACAGTACCTGTGATGGTTCGACTTTGGGCATTCACGCCAATGACTGCTCCCATAAAGAGCGCCATTGCTAGCATCAATGACTTTAGTTTTGGTAAATAATTTCTCATAGGGTTTTTGTTTTTTTAATAACAGGTGAAATTGGTATGAGTACTAAATTTCGAGTCTAAAGTCATGGTTAAATTTGGATTTTACAATATTTAACAAAAAGTACCTTGAAAAGGCTAAAAACAGCGTTTTAACAGAATGACCTTAATTTTAACATATAGGTAACATAGCCTATTAATAATTATGCAATATTTAATGGAAAACGATTTCGATTTACATATTCCTAAAAAAAATAAATTTTATTAACTAATCGAAAATTTTTTGTCGAATTAGATTCTTTTTGAAAAATTGACCAACATCCATTAAAAATTCGATGAAGTTTTCATGGATATGTGAATTCTTTAGCGTTTGTGAGTCATTAAATTTTAAAAGAAAAATTTGGCACTAAACCAACCCTCAACATTCCTTGGAGGTTAACTGTTAAAACTTCCAAATCAATTCATCCGTATCTTTTTTCATGGCTACCTTTCGGCATCCATTCAAGCAATGAAACAAAGGCATCTTTACCTCTTTTTAATTTTCTTTTTTTGCATGCTTTCCTTAGGTTACAGTCAAGGCATCAAAGGGCTAGTAACTGCAGATACAGGTGAGCCACTCGCTTTTGCCTCCGTGTACATTCGGAACCTTCAAGATGGGGTACCCACCAACGAAAGTGGGCGCTACGAATTTAAACTTGCACCAGGACTATACGATGTGGTAGTACAGTACCTTGGCTATGCTTCGCAAATCCGAACCGTGGAGATCAAGTCCGATTGGGTTACCCTCAATTTTTCATTGGCATCTCAGGTGATTAACCTCAGCCAAGTAGAAGTACAAGCAGGGGCTGAGGACCCTGCGCTGACCATCATGCGAAAAGCCATCGCTAAGTCCACCTACCACCGACTTCAGCTGCAGCGCTATGCGATGACAGTATACCTGAAGGGCACTGGTCAGTTGACTGATGCTCCCTTTTTTCTGAAAAAGAAGCTAGCTGAGGAAGGGCTCAAACTTAATGAGGCCTACACCTCCGAGGCTGTATCCCGCATTACCTTTACACTACCCAATAAAGTAGAAGAGAAAGTGATCTCCATTCGTACCAATGGGGACAATCAGGGGACGTCCCCCGCACGCTACATCCAAACTTCCTTCTATGAGGGTCAAGTAAACGAGGTGGTGTCACCTCTTTCCAAATCTGCCTTCGTCTACTATCAATTTACCTTCCAAGGGAGCTTCTTTGACCAAAATGTGCTCGTCAATAAAATAAAGGTTACCCCCAGGTCTCGAGGAGAGCGGGTTTTTGAGGGGTATATCTACATCATAGATGACCTCTGGGCAATTCATAGCTTGAACTTGAGAACTTCAGTTCTGGGCTTTCAAGTGGATATCCGACAAAATTATTCGC
The DNA here is from genome assembly GCA_947458475.1 of Cyclobacteriaceae bacterium. Taxonomy (GTDB): domain Bacteria; phylum Bacteroidota; class Bacteroidia; order Cytophagales; family Cyclobacteriaceae; genus Algoriphagus. Next base: position 8,553 of record CANGZP010000015.1, read on the forward strand.
CCATTGCTCCAAATGTTTGGATGCCTTTAACACAACAGTATGTTTTTGGAGGCAAGGTCTTTGGCTTTGCAGGGCAGTTCAACTACTACGTGTCTACCCGGGATTACGACATCAAACTCAATCCCGATCTTTCGCACAAGCCAGAGCTGGTAGATGAAAAAATTCAAACAGCACCAATAAACACCCAGAAGTTTTCAAAATCCGCTTCGGCATTAGAGCAGCTGGCTAGCGAACAGCCAAAAACACAGAAAGAATACCGCAAATTGCTCAACCAATACGAGAAGGAGGTAATTCAGCAGCGCCAAGAAGAGGAAAAAAAGGGAGTGGTCTCCGAACGAAACTATGTGGTAGATACCCTCGCAAGGAAACGGGACCTGGCCTATTGGGACAGCATACGACCCCTGCCGCTTACTTTAAACGAAATCGAAGGATACAAGCGCGACGATAGCCTAGCTGTTATTGAAGCGGCCAAAAAGTCTGAAGTAGACTCCATCGCCAAAAAGGCCCGTACCAAATTTCAACCTCAAGACCTTTTTATGGGGGGCAGCTACAGTTTCGGTAAGGGAGTTTCCATTGGTTTCCCGGTGAACCTCACCAAATTTTCATTCAACACCGTCGAAGGATACAAACTTGGGCTTGGATTTTTTTACCGAAAGGTGGAAGAAATCAAGCTGGCCGATTCGGTCAACCGCATCCGAAAGGTGTTTCGCATTGAGCCGGAACTCCGCTATGGATTTTCGAGTGAGCAGTGGTATGGAAAAGTAGCGATTCGGAGATCGATCAACAAACCTAGCTCAGGAGCCAATTGGGGGGTATCTGGCGGTAGCTTTGCCTTCCAATTCAACCCAGAGGACCCCATCCAAGAACAAGTCAATGCGAGTTACTCGCTCTTTTCACGGAGAAATTACCTGAAGTTGTACGAACAAGATTTTGTACAAGCCACCTGGGGTGAACGCAAATCACCCGCTCTAAGCTATCAACTGACCTTCCTTTGGGCGGATAGGAGACAGCTTGAAAACACCACGGATTATAGTTTTTCGAAAAACACCAACCGGGAATATTCCTCAAACAAACCTTTTAATGTGGAAGCAGGCGATGTGGATTTCTCCAATCATCAGGTCGCCAAATTCAAAGCGACACTCGATTGGAGGCCAGGATTGACCTATTCCATTCGAAATGGACGGAAAATCCCCAATTATGAGCGCGCGCCTTTGCTTTCATTTACCTACCAGAAGGCAATGCCACAACTCAGTACTTCGGGATTGGCAGCGGACTTCGACCAATTGGAAGCTTCGCTAAAGCATGACTTTTCTTTTGGAGTGAGCGGCAAGCTGGACTTCAATGTGACTGCAGGGACCTTCTTGAACGATAACCAGGTGTTTTTCCAAGACTACAAACATTTTGGAGGGAACCGAACCCTATTCTCCTCGATGGGGGCAGCCACCAACTACCGCGTGATGGACTACTACCGCTACAGCACTTCAGGATCCTACATCTCCAGCATCGCGCACTACCAATTCCGGAAATTTATTTTTACGCAACTTCCGATGCTTCGCTTCTCGGGCGTTAGGGAAAATATATTTATCAACTACCTGAAAACGCAAAACTCACCCCACTACACCGAGATAGGCTATTCTTTGGATAACCTCTTTCGAATTTTCAGGGTAGAACTCGCCGCTGGTTTTGAAAACGGGCAATTCCTTCGCGCACGCCCACTTTTTGGCGTAGCCACTTTCCTAAACATTTCTATTGATTAACTCAGGGGTTCCACCAGTAGGTGAATTTCAAGACTAGGGACCTGTTTTTCATCAAGAAGGGCGCAGGAAGGTAGTTGTCGGTATACACCAAAAATAGATCCGAAGCAGGCTTAAACCGCCATTGAAAGCGAGTATTCAGGTTGATGTTGTCAATCTGCTCGTTGTATTGCACAAAGGTGGTAAAGAAGACGGTATTGGTCAGGGTCACATCCACTCGCGGACCAACCAGCCAGAACTGGGTATTCCCCCAAGGGGTAGGGAGCTCAATCGAATTGTAATTGCTACTCAAGGCCAAACTCACGTAGGGCTGAAAGCGATAGCCTAAGTCCGCTGTCAAGTTGTACCGCTTCCCATCTGCATAATAACCGCCTGCACGCCCACTGAAAGCATAAGTGAAAATACTCTGTGGCTTGGAACTGTATTCCAATCCCACAGCGGACCACTGGTGTTCGGTTCCTGTGGCTAGCGTTTTGCCAGAAAAGTTGGTGGGGTCAAAGGGGCGCTGTAGCAGCACAAAATCATGTGCTCCCCAGACCAAGAGGTTGCTTTGGCTGCGAAACTTGATGCTGTAGGTGGCGTAGGTGGTATTGTCCGTTTGGGTTCCTTTTAAAGAAAAATACCGAATGGAGTTCAATTCCGGCCCGTGGCTGAGGATCAAGGCACTTTTGGGAAACCAGCGGTAGCCGACGGATGGACTGATTTTGTAAAAAGCGGTTCGTGGCACAAAGCCTACCTCGGCAGAGTAATTCTCTGATACGTACTCATGTTGCCAGTTCCAAGTCATGTTGCCGCTGGCATATTTCAAATTCGCTGCATGGGCGATTCCCCTTCCGATAGCATCTGGACCAAAGGATTGGAGAATCATTGCCTTTCCTGTCCAGAGGTTGTTGGCGGAGGCGAGGTTGTACTCAAAACCTAAGTTCCGGTTGAATTCTGTGTATCGGGTTTTGTTTTCAGGTACCAAGGAGGGATCGTAGTTCAGCGACTGCTTATTGACCACCAAGGCTCCTATTGTCGAGCGTGCACCCACTTGTCTTTGCAAAGACATTACGGAGAAGTTTTGTGCCGGCAGCCCCAACTCGTCTATGGCTCCTGTTTGCATGTTGAGCGCTCCGATGCGCCAGTCCTTGTTGAGTTTGCCACTCAGTCGAGCACCAAATTGGATGGGCGCATTGAGACCAATTCGCCGCGAAAAGAAGGGCCGAAGGCTACTGTAGCCATAGCTCCCGAATAGGTCACCATTCTCTAAGAAAAACTGCCTTCGCTCGGGAAAGAAGAGTTCAAAGCGGTCTAGGTTGGTCACCTGTCGGTCTACTTCCACCTGAGAAAAGTCTGGGTTGACCGTTAAATCTAAATTTAAAGCTGAGGTCAGGGAAATTTTCGCATCGAGGCCGACCTCTCTTTTGTAGGTTGCCTTTTCCCCGGATTGTCCATTTTTACTAAAACCTCCAAGGGTGTAGGGGATCAGGGAAATATTCGCTCCAGGATCTGGTGGAGGATTGTCCCAGACTAGGGTACCGGTGTAGGCTAGCGATGCAGAAGGAAATTGGCGAGGTACCGGAGCCCAGCCGGATTTTTCTGTGGTTTTGAGATCCAGGCGCGAGAAGTTGATGCCCCACTCCCTAATCCCTTTTTTGTAGCGAATGGATTTGAAGGGGATGGCTGCCTCAAACACCCAACGGTCGGCGTAGTTTTTTACTTTTGACACCCACTTGTTATCCCAGCTCAGGTCTACAGCGCCTCCATTCGACATTTGCCCATCCCATTGAGCACCCGCTGCGTTGGCGCCAAACGTGAATCCATTGGTGAGGTCGTCAAAAGGGTCCATGAAAAGCAGGAAATTGTCGTTTTTCCCAAAGCTAAAGTCTCTTCTTAGCGACTCGACCATGTAGGGTCCATCGCTCGCATGGTAGTTGATCACGATGAGATACAGCTGCTCCTCATCGTAACTCATCCGTACCTCGGTCTTCACTCTGGAGAAACTCGTATCCATTGGAGTGATCATAAAAAAGTTGCTCGCCACCTCGGCTTCTTCCCACGTTTTTTCATTCATGAGCCCGTCAACCGCTATTGGGCTACTCGCTTTTTGAATGTTCAGGCGGTAGGAGGCATTGATTTTTTGGGCTAGTCCTTGACTACTGACTAGCAAAAAAAGTAAATAGGTTAATCCAATGAAACGCATAGCAGGAGCAAGTGGGGCATACTTATTGTTTGATTCGGTAGTTGAAGGTGAGGTTGGCTTGCCGTAGCATCATCTGTGATTCACCCTCGGTGAAGAAATTGCCTCCCTCTGTCACGTAGCGATTGATGCGGGAGTTGAGGGCATCGGAAAGGGTGAAGATGAGTGTCCCTCTTTGGCCCAAGATTTTTTTGCTTGCTGATAAATCCAAAAAGAAGATCCCTTTCTGCACACCTTGAGCCGTTTTTCGTCGAGCTTCGTAATTTCCACGTACTTGTAAGTCCCAACCTTTGTCCAAGGTGAAGCGGGAGGTTTGTCTGAAAAGCATGGAAGTGGTGGTCGCTTGAAAATTTTGGTTAAGATTGCTTCCATCTACTTTTGCATAAAAAAAGTTGGCATTGAAATCCAATTTCCACCAGGATTTGGCAGCATAATCTCCACTCAATTCCAATCCATACGATTCTTCCCCAACTAAATTATAGGGGGCCGTTACGGAGAAGCCATTCTCCCCTACACTTCTGATTCGCTGAATTTTATCTTGCGTATTTCGGTAGTAAAGGGTTGAAAAAAGAGTGCTTTTTTCTCCATATAAGATATGTCCAAGCTCGTAGGCATCCGTAAACTCTGGGTCGAGATTGGGATTGCCCGAAAAAAAGTTGCGTTGGTCTGAAAAGGTCACGTAGGGGCTCAGATCATTGTAAACCGGGCGTCTAATGCGACGGCTATAGCTCAGCTGGAATGCATTTTTTGCATTGGCCTTGTAGTTGAGGTGCCCGCTTGGAAATAGGTTGGAATAGGCTCTAGGATTCGATTCATTGGTTTCCACCAACCGGGTTTCAATGTCGGTGTACTCCGCCCTCAAACCTGCTTGGTAGCTCCATTTTGCCCATTCGTTTGCCAAGATGCCATAGACTGCCAGAATATTCTCGTCATAGAGAAAGATATTGTCTAAGCCATCGACGGTTTCGTAACGGCCCGATTCCTGAAGTTCCTGAACCAAATAGTCATTCTCCATTTCTCGGAAGCTGGTACGAATCCCTGTCTCTATCTTTCCCTTGGTGCCGAAAGGTTGGGTGTAGTCTACCTGGAGTAGGTATTGGTTTTCATATTCGTCATTCAAGGAGGTTTGGGTCAAGGCACCCTTTGGGAGTTTGAGTCCAGCGGGAGTAAAGGCGTTTTCTGTAAACAGCTGATTGGATCTTTCCCAGTAGTTCAAATAGGTAAAGGAGGCATTTAACTCGTGCCCTTTTCGTTCAAACCTTTTTTTGAAATTTAAAATCGCCTCCTTGTTGGGTTCATCCTCCGTTTCGTCTTGTCTCCGTTCGGCATAGCCGAGGTAGTTGTCCAAGGTATTGACGTAATCCTCGTAGCGAATGTCCGTAATTCGATGGGCATCACTTCTGCGCCACACATAGGAGGCGGTGAGGATACTTTGCTCACTAAAGAAATAATCAAGGCCAGCTCTCAGACTATTGTTGAGACTGTTTACGGTAGAAGTAGATCGCTGCTGAAGGAGTAAGGCGCTGAACTCTTCTTGGTATACTTCCTGATACAATTTGCTTCTGCCAGGGCTAACCCGATTGGCTAGTCCATAGTTGACAAACCAGTTGATTCGATTTTTGCGGTAGTTGAGGTTGGCGGTAAATCCAAGGTTAAGCGGAGATCCGACAATTACTTCTCCAGAGCCATTGAAACCCTGTTTCTCGTCTTTTTTCAGGATAATGTTGATCACCCCTGCCATCCCTTCGGCCTCATACCTGGCAGAGGGGTTGGTGATCACTTCCACGCGTTCCACTAGGTTGGCCGGAAGCTGACGTAGCCCACTGCTCCCTTTAAAACTCACCAATCCAGAGGGCTTTCCATCGATGAGGATGCGCACATTCGCCGAGCCTCTCAAGCTGACATTTCCTTCCGGATCCACGGCAACGGAGGGAAGGTTCATCAGGATGTCGGAGGCATTCCCTCCCGCATTGGCGAGGTCTTTCCCTACATTGAAAATGCGCTTATCCAAAGCGAGTTCCATCATCGTTTTTTCCCCTTGAACCAGTACTTCTGCTAGATCTGCTGTGCTCGATTGTAGGGATAGGACTCCAAGATCCACTGCATTTTGCTTGGCATTCAAGGTAAAAATGGAAGATTTGATGGGCTCAAATCCCATAAATTCCACTTGTGCATAGAAGGAACCTAGGGGCAATACCACTTCAAAATTTCCTTTTTCGTCCGCGATACCTCCGCCGATCAGGCTGTCTTTTTGAGTGTACACGCCCACGGTTGCAAACGGGAGGGGGTTGGCTTTACCACTTTCCTGAACAGTTCCCCGCAGCTTGCCTTTCTGCTGGGCTTCGAGGTCATGCAGCGGAACAAAAAGTACCACAAAAAAGAAAAGGCTAAGGCAAAAGGATTTCATAGGTTTGGAATTTGGCTTATGCGTTAGATTCAGAACTGATACAAAAGTTTAAGGGGCCTCCCTAGTTGTAAAGCAATTCATGACTAACCTAAACTAAAAGAAGACCATTTTACTGCTTAATTTGACAAGTGGAAAAAATAAAGGTCGACGCTTTCCTTCGTTTGGGTAAAAACAAACCCGAGGCCACTTAATTCATGGCCGAAAGCAGTTGTAAGACGATTCCTGCGGAATTGATGGCTGCAGGGCGGACAAACTGGTTGAAACTCACTCGTGCCACTTGGTTGGCATTGTCACTGCAGCTGCGTAGGACGATAAAGGGAATACCCAGGGTTCTGCAAAGGTGCGCTACGGCGGCCCCCTCCATTTCAGTGGCCAAGGCTTCGTAGTCCGTGTACAACTGTTCAGCAGTCGCTTGGTTGCTCACAAACACGTCTGCCGTCGCAATCACCCCTGAAAATACGCGAGGAGCTCGATTGGAAATGGGAATAAAAGTGACTCGCTTGGCTGCGGCTTCGGCCTGCTGAACCAATCTTGGATCTGAGTGGATGTACAAGTCATCGTATCGCCCACCCAATAGCTTACGGAAAGGTGAGATCTTGAAACCAACCGAATCAATCTGCCCAAAATCAGTTTGAATCAACTTCGTCCCGATAACCACATCACCCGGCAAGGACTCTGGGTGCAAGCCTCCTGCCACGCCGGTGAAGATCAGTTGCTTCGGCGTAAAATGATCCAGGAGAATCGCGGTGCTGTAGGCTGCATTTACTTTGCCAACCCCAGATTTACCGATGACTACTTCTTGCCCTTTCAAGTTGCCAGTGTAGAAAGTAAGCCCTCCATACTGTACTTCTTTTTTTTCTTTTAGCGAATCCAAAAGGATGGCGATTTCTTGATCAAGGGCTCCCAAAACTGCAATGCGTTGCGCCGTAGCACCTAGGGAGAGGAGTAGAAAAAGGAAGAGGAAGGAAAGTGATTTCATAGCGCGAGAAAGAAAATCGAAAGTAGGCTAATCCAAATTAAAATGGGGTGGATTTCTTTTCTTTTTCCTGCCGCAAATTTCAAAAAGGTGAAGGCGATAAAGCCAAAAGAGATGCCAATGGACAAGCTGTAGGTAAAGGGAATGAGGACAAGAGTCAAAAAGGAGGGGAGAGCTTCCTCAGGATTTTTCCAATCGATTTGGGTGAGAGGCAAGATCATAAAGGAACCCACGAGCACCAAAGCGATGGAACTTGCAATGGATGGGATGAGCGAGAGTAAGGGTGAGAAAAACAAGAAGGGAAGAAACAGCAAGCCTGCGGTGATCGCTGTAAGGCCCGTTCTACCTCCAGCGGAGATTCCCACCGCCGACTCGATGTAGGCAGTGCCCGAACTGCTGCCTACCAATCCCGCTACTAGGGTTGCTAAAGAATCTGTAAGCAGGGATTTCTGCATGTTTTGAGGGTTGCCTTCTGCATCTTTGAGGCCTGAAGCTTCTGCCAATCCAACAAAAGTGCTGATTCCATCAAACAGCAGGGTGAACGTAAATACAAAAATTACGGGCAAGTAGCTGTAGCGAAGTGCGCCCAGTAGATCCGCTTTCCCTACCAAACTGAAGTCAGGCCAGGAGAAAATTCCGGTGTAATTGACCAGGGTGGCTGCCCCTCCAGAAATAGCAGTTGCGTCACCCCACCAGCGCCCAATCGGCCAGGCGAGCAAGGTGGTAAAAGCGATGCCAAAGAGAAGGGCTCCAGGAACTTTCCGAAGGGTCAATGCACCCGTGAAGAGTAGGCCTGCGAGGAAGGTGAGCGTGACGGGATCTTTGAACGAAGCCATGCTCACCAAGGTGGCTGGGTTGGCCACAATGAAATCGGCATTTTGAAAACCAATGAAACAAATGAAAAGTCCTATGCCAGCTGATACAGAATGACGTAGAGAACTTGGAATGGTGCGAATGATTTTTTCTCGGGTGTTGAATAGGGAAAGGAGGAGAAACAACACGCCGGACCAGAAAACAGCACCCAAAGCTTCTTCAATCGTTAGTCCAAATCCCAAGACTGCGGTGTAGGTGAAAAATGCATTGATCCCCATGCCTGGAGCTACCACGATGGGGTTTTTGGCATAGATTCCCATCATCAAACTGCCAAAGGAGGATACCAATACGGTTGCGGTAACGACAGCAGAGAAAGGCATACCTGTAGCCGAAAGAATCGCTGGATTGACGATGATGATGTAAAAACAGGCTAAAAAGGTGCTAACCCCTGCGAGGATTTCGGTTTTGGTGTTCCGCTTCATGGCCTCAAAATAGACAAATCCGCACTAGAATAAAAAATTTGATAAATAGGCTGTCAACAGTCCACCGTCAATCGTGTTCCAATTTTGAATGACCTATTAAAATTTAGAATCAAGAGCCGAGAGGCAAGATGCGAGACAGGAGGTTTACACTAGAAACTAGTTTTCCTCACTTCTTCATTCAACATTCAGCGTTCGATGTTCGACATTATTTTCAGTTTCGTAATTCGAATCTCCCACTTCGAATCGGCTGTCAACTGTGGTCTGTTGACCGTCAACTGTTGACAAATAATTCAAAAAAACAATTACTGGAAGTTAAACACAATCGTCACTCCTTTTCTTCGAAGGGAGGAGATGACATCTCGGATTTCCGGGGCTGTTTTATCAGCCACATAGAGGTTGTTGATTCCGTGCGAGAAGCGGATTTCGGGGGCAAACTTGAAGTACTTGAAGTAGATTTCGAATCCCATGCCTGCCTCTACCGTAAAGTCTCGTTTGGCGGTTACAATAGGATCAAGGTTGATTTCTTCTTGGGCCTTGGTATTGAACAAGTAGCTTCCTCCGCCAATAAAGTACATGCGGGTATTGTTGAAGCGCATGGAGCGGTATTTAAATACCACAGGGAGCTCTACCATGGTTGCTTCATTGACCAGTTCTTCAGTTCGGTATCCAAGACCGGGTAAGGCGGTAGTATTTGAAGTATTGGGATAGGTTGCCGATGCGCCATCAAAGTAGTTGACGTCCAATTTGTACTCGTAAAACCCAATTTTTGGAGTGAAAATTAGGTTGACCTGGTCATGAAATCGTAAAATGCCAATAAATCCCAAGGAAAAACCCGGCGTGAATTTGGGAAAAATGGAATGAATAGCGCCGGTGGCGGAATTTGCTGGATTGAGAAACTCAGGAGAGTAGCGAAGCTGGTAGCTCGCGGTATGTGCGCCAAGAAAGAATCCATAGGAAGTAAGCTTGTCATCCGATCCTGAATTATTGGTGAGCCCGAAATACCCTTGGGCATTGCTTTTGGCAACTACACACCCCAACAGGAGACTGAGGACAATTATTTTTGTCCTACGTAGATGGAACTGATGCCAAAAGTGAGTGGTTTGCATAAGGTACTGTGAAAGCCGACTTTTTTTAATAGGGTCAGAAAATTTTCTCCATCTGGAAAGGCTTCCACGGACTCGGGAAGGTAAGTATAGGCAGAATTGTCTTTGGATACAATTTTACCGATTTGTGGAAGAATCACATTCGAATAAAACCCATACGCTTGCTTCATCGGGAATGACCTGGGTTTGCTAAATTCCAAGATTACCGTTTTCCCTCCAGGCTTGAGGACACGATACATGTCTGCCAACCCTTTTTCCAAATTTTCAAAGTTCCGAACTCCAAAAGAAACGATCACTGCATCGAATTTATTGTCTTCAAAGAGAAGTCCTTCGGAATCACCAAGTAGCATTTCGATTTTTTCTTGAAGCCCACGCTTCACCATTTTCTTTCGGCCTTCGGAAAGCATGCCTTCGGAAATGTCCACGCCGATGATTTTGTCTGGGTTTAAGGCAAGTGCCTCGATAGCAAAATCTCCTGTGCCGGTAGCAATATCCAGGATCAACTTTGGCGCATCTTTTTTGAGCTGCTTGATGGCTTTTTTTCTCCAAATGATATCGATACCTAGGCTCAACACATGGTTCAGCAAATCGTACTTCGGGCTGATGTTGTTAAACATTTCAGCTACCTGCGCTTTTTTAGGGTCTTGCTTATCTTTGTAGGGGAGGACGGTCATCACGATTCTTCTTTGGAGCTGCAATATTACTACACAAACCCGAGGATATGAAAATTGTTGGAGGCCTTCCGGCAAAGTGCTTCCAAAATAAAAGCCTATTTTTGCGTTCTATATAAAAGTCATGATCAAAAAAGCCACCTTTTTAGTTAGCAATACTGACGTCTCCAAGTGTCCAAAACCGGATCGTGCAGAAATTGCCTTTATCGGACGCTCCAATGTTGGCAAGAGCTCCCTGATCAACATGCTTACTGGAGTAAAGGAGCTGGCCAAAACCTCCCAAAAGCCAGGTAAGACGCAGCTGGTCAACCACTTTACCATCGATGATCGTTGGTATTTGGTGGATTTGCCGGGCTATGGATTTGCCAAAGTGAGCAAGGACAAGAAGGTGAAGTGGGAGAAAATGATCAGCAACTACCTGACTACGCGTACCAATCTTTGCGGGGTGTTTGTGCTGATTGACAGTCGTTTGGAACCACAAACCATTGATTTGGAATTTCTCAACTGGTGTGGGGAAGAAGATGTTCCGTTTGTAGTGGCTTTTACCAAAGCCGACAAGCAATCCAAAACGCAGACCGATAAAAACGTAAAATCATTTTTGAATAAGCTGGTTGAGATCTTTGGCGATACGCCAGATTATTTTGTGACTTCCGCAGAAAAAGGCCAAGGCAAGGACGAGGTACTTCAGTACTTGGCAGAGCTGGTGTCTGAATTTGAATCCCAGCGTACAAATTGATGGATACTGCTATATTTGCAGCCTGAATCCCTAAAGAATATGAATTTTAAAGACATTGCATCTGTAGCCGGAAAGCCGGGATTGTATAGAATCGTAAGCCCAACCCGCTCTGGCGTGGTGCTTGAGGCCTTGGACGAGAAAAAAACCAAATTGGTCGCGGGCATGTCCATGCGCGTGTCGGTGCTAAGTGATATTTCGATTTACACCCTCACTGAAGAAGGTGCTGAACCGCTTGAGTCTGTGATGAAGAAAATCGAATCCAACTACAAAGGAGATACTGGAGTAGATGCTTCAGCCTCTGATGCCGAGTTACGTGCCTTCTTAAAATCTGTGTTGCCTGAATTTGATCAGGACCGCGTGTACGTATCCGACATCAAAAAATTGAATGCCTGGTACATGCTTATCCATAAAAACTGCCCTGAAGTACTTCAGGAGAGTTCAACCCCTGAAAAAGAAGCCTAATTCCTAGCCCCGTACCTACGGGGCTTTTTTATACCTTAGCGCGATGTCCACCCTTGCCGAAGAAACTTTTGCCTTGGTCACCCAAGAACTAGCCCTTCCTGAAATTAAAGAGGAGTTTGATGAGCAAAAAGCGGTGGCCGTAATCACGCAGGCCCTGAGACAGCTGCTCGACAAGAATCTGGAACGTCTCCTACAAATCTGCTACCGGATAGATTTGTCAGAAAATACCCTCAAAAAAATCCTTTCCGAATCTCCCCCTGAGCAGTTGGCCTCAGATCTGGCGCAAGCTTTGTGGGATCGGCAGAAACAAAAAATCGTCCTCAGAAGACGCTACTCAGGCACGGAAGGCTCCGAGTAGGTCAATAGTCACTTTTTTCCTTCCGAGGGATTGCGTATGTTTCGTTCAAATCTCTTTTTATGGCAAATCCCATCTGGATCATGACCTCTGCTTTTGATCAGCTATCTCTGGAGGAGACAGTTGAAAAAGCACTTCAAATTGGTGTTCAAGGCCTAGATCTTTGCGTTTTCCGCAAGGATGGAACGCGAAATGATTTCGTGGCTACACACCTGGATTACCTGAATTTTGGTCCTGAGGAAGCGCAAAGCTTGCTGCGACAGTTTAATCAAGCATCCCTTCGCTTGTCCATCGGAGCCTTTGAAAACCTGATCGGCGGAGATCCCATCCACCGCATTCACAACCAAAATCACCTCCTCCGCCTGATCCGCATCGCCTACCTATTAGGAGGCGATGACAACGACGTGACGGTAGGGACCTTTGTGGGTTACAATCACGAGCTGGGGAATCAGGAGGGCGGATTTGAGAAAAATCTACTGGAATACCAACGAATTTTTGGTCCCATCATCCGCTATGCGGCAAGCCTTGGGGTCACAGTGGTCTATGAAAACTGTCCCATGGAAGGATGGAGGAGTTCGGGATATACGGGCACCTTCAATAATCTGAGTGGGGTCTTGGCCGCGCGCAAACTGATGTACGAACTCGTTCCCGAAAAAAACCACGGAGAGATCTACGATCCCTCCCACGATGTATGGCAGCATACCGACCCAGTATCCGTGATGCAGCATACAGACATGAGCAGAGTACGGCGAATCCATGTGAAGTCCACGCGCAATGTATCCGATCCCTTTTGGGGAAATATGTATCCCATGCAGCAAATTCGGCCCGAATGGGCAGAGAAAGTAGGGATTACTTCCAGTAAAAATCCTTGGGACAGACACCACTACGAGGCCACGCTTCCAGGATTTGGACTAGGGGATTCCATGGATTGGAGAGCCTTTGTGGGACTCGTGAAAGCGAAAGGATTTACAGGACCCTTCGAAATTGAAAATGAAGCGCTTCTTTCCAAGCAAACAGGCAGCATGGGCGCCATCCTCCAAGGATGTAAAGCAGCAGTGCAAAATTTAGCTCCCCTGCTTTGGGAGCTCAGTGCCGAAGGTTGGGTCTATCCAGAGTCAGCGTATCAACCGCTCCAAGTGCTCCGGCGCAGCGATATTCCAGTGATGACCATGGATCAGCTGCTTTAAATCTCAAAAAAATAATGATTACCCTTGTTGCTCGTAGACAGTATCTGCGGGTAAGTTGGGCTGCTCGGCTGCTGCTACGGCCAACTGGTCACAACGCTCATTTTCGGGATGGCCTGCATGCCCTTTGAGCCAGAAGAACTTTGGCTTAAACTTGAGGTGGAGGGGTATGTAGCGCAGCCAGAGGTCCGGATTTTTTTTGTCTTTGAACCCTTTTTTCTGCCAGGACCAGAGCCAGCCTTTTTCGATCGCATCGACCACGTACTTGCTATCCGAATAGACCTGAACCGGATATTCGGTGGTCTTGATCTCTTGGAGGGCACGGATTACTGCTAGGAGTTCCATGCGGTTATTGGTTGTCAATCGGAAGCCTTCAGATAGCTCCTTTCGGTGCTGACCAAACTTCAGCACTGCTCCATAGCCCCCAGGACCTGGGTTGCCTTTGGCCGCTCCATCTGTGAAAATGACAATCATGCGGCTAAGGAATCAAAAAAAATGAAGCCTAGTTTTTTCATCCTCCAGCTAATGGAAAGGCGTTGGTCTTGAAGATTTTCACAGCAATCGACAAGAGAATAATTCCAAAGATTCTACGAAGCACGTCTACTCCTGTTTTTCCAAGTTTACGCTCTAGCCAATTCGTGCTTTTTAGGACAATGAACACAAAAATCAGGTTGAGGAGGATTCCAATGGCAATGTTGATCTGTTCAAACTCCGCCTTCAAAGTCAGGATAGTTGTAAGCGTACCCGCTCCGGCGATCAATGGAAATGCAATGGGTACGATAGAGGCACTGGTACTGGCCGTGGCTTCAGGGTCTGGTTTGAAGAGCTCAATCCCCAAAATCATCTCAGCACCAAGTGCGAAAATGATCAAAGCTCCTGCGATCGCAAAGTCTTCTACGCCAATGCCAAATAAGGTCAAAATGGACTTTCCAACCAATAGGAAGGTAATCATCAAGATTCCTGCTACAATGGTGGCTTTCCCAGATTGAATATGACCTACTTTTTTACGCAGATTGATGATGATGGGAATAGATCCCAAAATATCGATGACGGAAAATAGGATGAGGGAAACCGAAAGGATTTGTTTGAAATCTACCATGGCGCAAAGGTAAGAAGATTTTGTCGAGGACGGGAATCCTTTACCAATTCCACCTGTGGATTTATAGCAGGTCAGCGCCGTCTTCCACCTCTTCCAATGCTTGGCTCAGAAAGTCGATGAAGGGCTTCATCGCGTAAAAACCATCCAAAGCGAACTTGATAAAGGCTCCAGTACGAATGGCTTGATCGGAAATGGGATGGGAAACGGTAAAGCTTTTCAGTTTGAGGTAGTCAATGTAGGGATGGCTGGCTTCGTAGTCTCTGGGGCTTGTTTTCAGTTTTTCGCCTTCGATTCCGGAGAAGAGTCTCTTGAAGGAGGGCGAATGTTCGATTTCCTGAAGTTGTGCCCCACTAAAGTCGATTTCTTTGCGAATTTTTTTGAGCACTTCCGCTTCGGGCATCCAGATTCCCCCTGCCAAAAATGAGTTGCCCGGCTGAATCTGTAGGTAATAGCCTGGTCCAGGGGAATTCTTTCCTGTTGGAGAAAAGTAAACCCCAAAATTGGTTTTGTAGGGGTTTTTGTTTGCCGAGAAGCGAACATCTCGGTTTTGCCGAAAAAGACAGTTTTTGGCTTTGAAAGTAGCCAAGCTTGGCTCCAATGCCACCATTTCTTGGAGAAGAACTTCTGCATCCTCAAGCAAGCTCGCCCGAGTGCTTTGGTACCAGGACTTGTTGGCATCCATCCAGTCTTTGTGGTTGTTTTGCGCAAGGGCGGCTAAGAAGTCAAGGTAAGGACGCATGGCGATGGTTAGGGATAGGATTTAGGTGTGAAAGTACTAACTAACCTTTGTTGTTTTCAAAACAGCGAAGGTTTAGTTTAAACCACTGTTCTAGACCTTCGAGGTCTTGGAGTAACCTTTGCTGTTTTTTTCAAACAGCGAAGGTTTAGACTTAAATCGTTGTCATGTAAACCTTCGAGGTCTTGGAGACCTCAAAGGTAGACCTCAAAGGTCGGACCCATCAAATAAACTCCACCAGCGTCTCTAGCTTCATGCCTCGACTCCCTTTGATTAGGATCAGGTAGTCTTCAAGCTTACTGTCTTCCAGCCAGTTGCGGAAGGAAAAAGGGTCGGGGAAGTATAAGGCAGTAGGGGCTTTTTCGAGGGCAGACACAATCAACTTACCCGTAAAGCATACCTTGTCAAAGGCATATTCGCTGACAAGTTCGCCTAGCTTTCGGTGCTCTTCTTCCGCATAGTCTCCGAGCTCAAACATGTCGCCCAAAATGACCATTTTGTGCTTCTTGCCCGTCATCTTTCCAAAGGTGCGGATGGCCACTTCCATGCTGGAAGGATTGGCATTGTAGGCATCCAGCACAATCACATTGCTGCGTTTTTCAACCAGCTGGGAACGCATGTTCTCTGGAGTGTATTCCAAGATTCCACGAACGGCGTCTTCCATCGGCACACCAAAGTAGGTGCCTATGGTGATTGCGTTGGCGATATTCCCAAAGTTGTAGGCGCCAACGAGCGAACTGACCTGCGTGCCTGCTACTGCAGGCACAGAAAAGGCCACAAAAGGGTCGGCTCCATGAAATTGGACCTCGCAAAAATCTCCTTTTGCTGGGAAAAGAACCGGCTGATCAAATCGGGCAATAAGTGGTGCCAAGATCGGGTCTTGGGTATTGATGAATACGGTGCCCTGATGTTCTTTTAGGAATTGGAAGAGTTCGGTTTTGGTCTTCAATACGCCTGCAGGACCTCCCATCCCTTCCAGATGCGCTTTCCCGATGTTGGTGATGCAGCCATGCGTAGGTTCTGCGATGACGCAAAGTTCCTCAATGTCTCCTTGCTTGTTGGCTCCCATCTCGATGATGGCGATTTCGTGCTCGGGCTTCAAGCGGAGCAGGGTCAGCGGCACACCGATGTGGTTGTTCAAATTTCCTATCGTGGCAAGCGTATTGAATTTTTGCTTCAGAACACTGTGCAAGAGTTCCTTGGAAGTGGTTTTCCCGTTGGAGCCCGTTAAGCCGATGACTGGGATGTTGAATTTTCTACGGTGAAAAGTGGAGAGCTGCTGCAAAGTACTGAGCACATCTTCACACAAAAAATAGCGGGCATCCCCAGCAGGAACCACCGAAGGGTCATCCACCACCACTGCCGAAGCACCCATCTCCAAGGCGGTGGGTGCAAAGGAATTCGCATCAAAATTGGGCCCTTTCAACGCAAAAAACAGGTTTCCCGAATCAATTTTTCGCGTATCGGTACTTACACCAGTGCTGTGAAGAAAAAGGGAGTAGAGCGTGTCCAGGTTCATTTTTTTCAAAAATTTGTCACAAAATAACGCAATCGAAGCATCTTTGCAGTGAGCGCTCCGTTTTATTTTAATTGAGACGCCCCCCACCATGCGAAAAATCCTTGTCCTTATTTTTTTATGGTTTTCTACGCCTGCATTGGCGCAGAAGGTCATGGAATTGGATCAGCGCAAAACCATTCAGGTGAATGGACAAGTCCTGCCGAATGGGTTTTCGCTGGGGATCAATTCGGCCCAGATTCAAACGATGGACCTAACTGGGGATGGGAAAGAGGAGTGGGTCGTCTGGGACATCAATTCCCGGCAACTTCAGGTTTTCGAAAAAACAGGGGAACAGTTTCGTGTCCGCCCCGAACTCAGCTACTTTTTTCCATCGGAGATCAGTGGATTTTTACTGTTGGTTGACTTTGATCGGGATGGTAAAAAGGACTTGTTTACCTCGACTCCACTGGGCATCCGTGCCTACCGTAATACCGCTTCTGGGGCTCAGATTTCTTGGACACTGGCCCAAAATTTTCTCCGTTTGGAGGGAGCCAATAACATCCCCGCCAACAATCTGGATACCCCGCTACTGCAAGACTTGGATGGCGATGGGGATTTGGACTTGCTGCTCTTCAATTTTGCCGTAGGCGACTACCTGGAATACTACCGCAATACCTCTGTGGAGCGCAAGGGGACTCCCGATATCGATGGCTTTGCCTTCCCGGTTCGGCATTGGGGCAACTTTGAGTTTTGTGCCTGTAATCAAATTAGCTTTGGGCTGACCTGTGATGGCAGAACCCTAACTACACCTGCAGCACCACTAGATCAAGCCCGTATCCAACATGCAGGAGGACATAGCATCCTGTATCGTGACTTTACAGGAGATGGAATCCCTGACCTTCTCTTGGGGAGAGAAGAATGCAGTACCCTTTATTTTCTACCCAATTCGGGTACTGCAGTAAGTCCTCGCTTTACTTCTTTTTCAAATCAAGTTCCAGGATTCGGTTCCTTGCCCGTATTTCCAAGATTCCATCTGGGACAGTTTCTCGATGAATCCCTAGTGGTCAGTTTGAATACCAACGAAACAGCCGCTCCTTTTGGCATTGATTTTTCCCAGTCGATCGTCAAACTGGAGAAAGCTTCCGGAATCCCGCGTCCGATCCTCCAAAATCAAGTGTTGGATCTTGGCGAAAATACGCGTCCATTTTTTAGCGGAACTGCCTTTTCGGGAGAGCTGTTGCTGACCGCTAATGCGAAAAAAGGAGATAAAATTGTCGGTCAAGCCTTTCGTTTCCGCTACTCAGGGAGCCAATTTGAGCTTCTGGACTCGGATTATTTGGGGTTAGCTGCATTGGAACTCCTGGATCTTTCCCTGCTTGAATTTTCATCCAGCAGCAAGGAAGTCGTTGTTTTTACCACCGGTACCCGTAGGAGCAGCACAGGAATCCCAACACCCGTTTTGCTGCGAAAGGAAGGGGCTTCTTGGGTTGATTTTTCCTTGTCAGGCTTAAGTCTACAGTTGGGCGATCAGCTTTTGTTTTTTAGTTACCAAGGTAAGGACGAACTGCTTGTAGCTTCTTCCACTGGGACGCTGACACGCTATGAGGTAGACCTTGTCGCAAAAAAGGCAGTTCGAAAGACCGCTAATTTTCTTGGATTTCAAGACAATCCTGCCAATCGAAATCTGAGCATTGCAGTACGAAGCAAGGATCAGCCAGAATTGTATACCGTAGACCAAACGGGCAGAATTTACCGAATTCGAGACTTTCTGAATGTGCCTATACGGGAGGAGGTGCTCGTTCGCATCCAAAACCAAGATGTTCCCCTACGCCTGGGTCGTTCCACCTGGCTCGCTTCGGTGAAGTCTACTTTGGGTGAGGAAGAGGATTTGATTCTCGGTACCCGTGGAGGGGGGCTGATTTACCTCAGCGCTGTACTTTCAGACGGAGAACCTGAAGCAGAATTTTTAGTGAGCAGTTTTCCCAATCCAACATCTGGGGCCTTCCAGGTAGTTTCTAGCCTTTCTGCTACGGCCCGCTTGGTCTCTAGTTTGGGTCAAGTGATTCTCCAAGATGTAGTGGTTCCTGCGAGACAAGCCGTTCGGATCGATGCAGGCACCCTTGCTCCAGGGCTTTATTTCTTACAGCTTGTGTCTGCCGATCAGCGGATGCTGGTTCGAAAAATCTTGGTAAACTAAGCCCTCGGTATTTTTAGGGATCCTTGTCGCATTTTTCATCAATTCTGTCAGCGGTTTGCCAACCTAAACCAAAAAAGCTAGTTTAGAAATTCAAATCTACGCTACATGAAAAATATTCTTTTTGCAGGCCTCAGCCTTCTACTTCTGTGGAGCTGCCAATCTGGGCCAGCACCTGCTGATCAAGTCTTTATCAATGGAATTGTCTACACCGTGGACGAATCCAATCCCAAGGTGGAGGCAGTGGCCGTCAAAGATGGATTAATCCTCGCGGTCGGCACCACAGCAGAAATTCAGGCCTACGTGGGGGGTGATACCGAGGTGATTGACCTTCAAGGCAAGACCATGACGCCAGGAATCATTGAGTCTCATGCGCATTTGATGGGTATCGGATACAATAAACTTGAAATTGACTTGATGGGGGTGAAGACCTATGAGGAATTGATCCAAAAAGTAGGGGAAGCAGCTGCCACCGCCAAGCCAGGAGACTGGATCACAGGCAGGGGATGGCATCAGGACAAGTGGATCAAAATGCCTGAAAAGACCGTCAAGGGCTTTCAAACGCACGATGCACTCAGTGCCGTGAGCCCCAATAATCCCGTTTACCTTGCCCATGCCTCTGGACATGCCTCTTTTGTCAATCAAAAGGCGATGGATATGGCAGGCATCACCCCTTTGCGCAGCGAAACACCCACTCAAGAAGTGGAGGGTGGAGAGGTATTGAGAGATGAGCTCGGCAATCCTACGGGGGTATTGGTGGAGCGTGCTTCCACTTTGGTCAGCAAGTTAATTCCTGAAACTACCCCAGAAAAAGACGAAGAGGCCTTGACCTTAGCCTTGCAAGAACTTGCCGAAAAGGGCATCACTTCCTTTCACGATGCAGGATCAGGCCAGGAGGTCATCGACTTGGTTCAGAAGTTTCAAAAAGAAGGCAAGCTCACCGCCCGCATGTACATCATGCTTACCGGCAGGCAGCCCGACTTGTTGGAAGCTTGGTATAAAAAAGGGCCGATGATTGACCCCAACCACTGGGTGACCGTTCGTTCCATCAAACTCAATTGCGATGGGGCATTGGGTCCTTGGGGAGCATGGTTGTTGGAAGATTATTCAGATAAGCCGGGCCATCGTGGCCACGAAACCTTGCCCATGTCAGTGGTTACAGAAGTCTCAGAGCGAGCGCTGCCACTTGGATTCCAGGTTTGTGCTCATGCCATTGGCGATCGTGCCAATCAGGAGATTTTGGATCGATTTGAAGCCGCGTTGGCAAAAAATCCAAAAGCTACCGACCACCGTTTCCGCATCGAGCATGCGCAGCACCTGCATCCTGACGATATCCCTCGCTTTGGGAAGTTGGGCGTGATTGCCGCCATGCAGGCGATTCACTTGAGTTCGGACCGCCCTTGGGCCATCGATAGACTAGGCGAGAAGCGCATCATCGATGGGGCCTACGTGTGGCAGAGTCTGTTTAAAACTGGTGCACGCATTGCCAATGGTACCGATGCTCCCGTAGAACCCGTAGATCCGCTCCCATCGTTTTATGCTTCCGTGACCCGCAAGACTCTTCAGGGACTGCCAGAAGGAGGCTACGAAGGAGATCAAAAAATGACCCGGGAGCAGGCACTCAAGTCCTATACTTTGGATGGAGCCTATGCCGAATTTGAAGAGAAATTCAAGGGCTCCATTGAGGTGGGCAAAGCCGCTGACTTTACGGTTTATGACAAAAACATCATGGAAATTCCGGAAGATGAAATCCTGCAAGCCAAGGTACAGTTGACCGTGGTAGGAGGAAAAGTGGTGTACAAAAAGTAACAAACCTACCCAACTCATCTTACGAAGGCCTGTCAGATTTTAATGCTGACAGGCCTTTTTTTAAATTTTTTTAGGTATATTTATCTACTTGGTCAAGGTGAAATAGCTCTTAATTTAATCCCTATGCCTATCTATTTAAGGTTAATCCTTTATGCAGTAAGCTTCGCAGTGCTGTTTTACAATCCGTTTGTCGCCTTTGTTCTTTTAATTGGAACACATGGATTAGTCTGGTATTTCGAGAAAAAGAGGGTTATCGAATCACAGAAAAATCCTAGTCAAAAGTAAAGAACTAGTCAGATCATTCCCTAAAGTTATTCACCTATACAGCTATGGAAATTATAATTGGACTGCTGCTCGCCTTAAATATTTGGGCCATCATCTATGCCCTTTACGACATCAACAAGAAGAATTTCCAAAAACCGAGGCAGGTGAACATGGGCTGGGTTTGGGTCGTTCTTCTTTTTCAAGGAGTTGGGTCCTTGATTTACTTTTCAAGTAAGGAGCGGAAGTAGGTTTCTGCTTAAGTAAGCACTGCCTTCCTTTGCCTCTTTTTTACCTAATCTTCTTTTAAACGATTCTATTTTTTGGAAATCGATAAGGGTGATCAATTGATCCCCCTGATTTTTCTGTAGGTGTTGTTGCTTTCTGTTTTGTGGTGTTGTGAAAATCTCATAATATACCTGCTCATAAGCACCTCACCCAATGAAAAAAATCTTCCTTCTCTGCCTTCTTTCGTTGGCTTTAATCTACTTGGCGCAGGCACAAGTTCAGGCACCCGTATCGATGTCCTGGAAAGACGTAGCCACTTGGAAATCCATGCCCAGCTCTGGATTCAAACTTTCTCCCGATGGGCAATGGATGGCCTATGTGCTCACAGGCATTGAATCCGACGGGGAATTGATTCTCCAAAAAGTGGCCGACCCAAGCAGTAAAAAGTCTTTTCCAATCGGGAATACTTCCTTCGCCAGCTTTGAGTTTAGCGACAACAGCCAGTGGATTGCCTTCAAAGAATTTCCCAAGTTCACCGAAAAGCAGGCCAATGAAAAAGCCAATGGAAAGCCGCTCAAGGAAAAACTCCACCTGATTCAATTGGCCTCTGGAGATAAAAAGACCTTCGCGGGCATTTCAGGGTATTACTTTAATGGCGAGGCAGCATCCCACCTGCTGATGACACTTGTAAAGGAAGGTAATGGAGATTCCAAAGGCTCGGATGTATTGCTGTATCACCTTGCCACAGGCAAATCCCAAAACCTGGGTAATGTCCGTGAGCAGGCTGTAAATAAAAAAGGCAGCCATCTCGCCTATACCGTAGATGCAGCCAACTCTCAAGGCAATGGACTCTACCTACTCACCTTGGCGAGCAACAGCGTATCGGTTCTAGATTCGGATGAAGCAGGATACCAGGGCATCAACTGGACGGATAAGGGGGATGCCTTTGTAGCGCTCAAATTCAAAAAAGATAAGAAATACAAACAAGAAAAAGGGGCTGTGCTTGGCGTGAAAAACCTGTCCAATCCCCAGGTCACACTGTTCGATCCCGCAGCAGATAGCCTAGGATTTGATCAAACTTACACCATCAGCCCCAACAAACGGCCGATGTGGTCGGATGACCTGACGCGCCTCTTCTATGGAATTCACCCGCTGGTGTTGGTGGAGAAAGTAAAAGCGAAGCAGGAGGTAAACCAAGATTCAGTGCTACAAGTCGAGGTGGCTAATCTCGAAAAAATTAAGGCTGATTCCACCATCAAGTCTGTTTCAGATCTTCAAAAAGCCATTGCCAAACTCAATACCGGAGCCTCTCCAGAGAAGAAGGCCTCAGGCGCCAAGAAGCCTGAGATGACCATCTGGCATTGGGAAGATGACCGAATGCAATCCCGACAGCAGGTGATGGAGGGGATGGATAAAAACGCGAGTTTCTGGGCAGTGTATGACCCGTCTACCAAAACCCATTTGGCATTGCAAGACAGCAGCCTTTGGGAACTCAATCTTTTGCCACAGCAACGCCATGCACTAGGATCAGATCCAGGGGCCTATGAATTGGACAATAACCTGAACGGACAGACTTACCTCGATTATTACCTCGTCGATGTGGCTACTGGTGCCAAGACCTTACTCCTAGAGAAATTTTACCAGCCTACCTTTGCCTCCATGCCTCGGCCCTCTACCGATGGTAAAAAGTTGCTCTATGGCAAGGATGGGCATTTTTATACCTACGATATCCTTGCGCAAACCCACAACAACTTGACCGAGAAGCTTCCGATCTCCGTGGTAGATGTGGATGAAGATGAAAACCTCGATAAGCCACTCCACAACCCGCTCGGCTGGAGTAGCGATAGCAAGTATGTGTTGATCCGAGATGGATGGGACATTTGGCAAATTCCAATGTCCAACAAAGAAGCCTCCACCAACCTCACCCAAAACGGGAAAGCCCAGCACATTCGGTACCAGTACCGGGTCAACTTGAACGCGGATGAAAAAGGGATAGATCTAAGCAAACCGGTGTACATTCGTCTCTATGGGGAGCGAAACAAAAAAACAGGAATCGGTACGCTTTCCCCTGCCAAAGCGGGTCTTGCCCCAGGGCTGAAGGTGCTACTTTGGGAAGATGCGAATATCCAAGGGTTAGCGAAAGCCAAAAAGGCAGGGGTATTTACCTACACCAAAGAAAAGTTTAACCAGCCAACCCAAGTATTCCTTACCGATGCCAGCTTGAGCAACGCCAAGCAGGTGACCGAAAATGCCCCCGATGCAGGCAAGTTTGCCTGGTCTTCTGGAGTTAAGTTGGTGGACTACGTGACTGCCAAGGGAGATTCCCTACAAGCGGCGCTGTTGCTTCCTGCTGGTTATCAGGAAGGGAAAAGTTACCCCACCATCATTTACTACTACGAGAAGCTCTCCCAAAACCTGCACAACTGGTCCAATCCATCCTATAGCGGTACGGGTTGGAATCCTAGCGTCTACACGAGCAACGGCTATGCGGTGCTGATGCCAGACATTGTGTACAAATTGGATGATCCGGGTATGTCAGCCCTTTGGGCGGTGCTCCCTGCGGTAGATGCTGCCATCCAAACAGGCGTGGTTGATCCCAACAAGATGGGGCTCCATGGACACAGCTGGGGAGGTTACCAAACTTCCTTCTTGATCACCCAGACCAACCGGTTCAAGGCTGCTGCTGCCGGTGCTCCACTCACCAACATGATTTCCATGTACGACCTCATTTACTGGAATACTGGCGAAGCCAACATGACCATTTTTGAATCTTCTCAAGGAAGATTTTTGGGAGGTCCTTGGGAAAATTGGGATGCCTACGAACGCAATAGCCCCATTTACCACGTCAAAAACGTACAAACACCGCTGCTGATGCTCCACAACGACAAGGATGGAGCGGTGGACTTTACCCAAGGAATCGAGTTTTACAATGCCTTGCGTCGCCTCAAGAAACCAGTAATCCTAGTGCAGTATCTCGGAGAAAACCATGGACTCGGCAAACTGGAAAACCGAAAGGATTACAGCGTACGGATGATGGAATTCTTTGATCACCACCTCAAAGGGCTACCGGCTCCAGCATGGATGGAAAAAGGAGTGCCTCGATTGAAGTTGGGAGATCACTTGGACGAAAGAGCGTTTTGATGTTTTGAATCCGGATTTCAGCTAGGTAGTCCATCACTAACCCAAAAAAATGAATCCCTCGACTTTAGCCGAGGGATTCATTTTTGTTACCCATAGCTGGGCATCATTTTCACGTCCACAGGTTAGTCCGGTAAGGCAAAAGCCACGTAAGCATCCCCACTTTTGGTACCTTTCCCACCTCCGCAGGCAATGACAAGGTATTGCTTTCCATTTCTTTCATAAACCGCTGGGGTGGCATGCCCTGCTGCTGGCAGCTGCGCTTCCCAAAGGAGTTTGCCAGTTTCCTTATCAAAAGCCCGGATTTTTTCATCCTTGGTGGCAGCGATAAAGAGGAGACCACCGGCAGTGACCACTGGTCCTCCGTAGTTTTCGATGCCCGTATTTTCGATTCCCATTGCCTTTAGCGAATCCACAGATCCAAGCGGGATTTGCCACTTTTTCAAGCCAGTTTTCATGTCGATGGCAGTCAATAGGCCCCAAGGAGGGTTGGAACCATAGATTCCCTCTTTGGTGGTAAGCCGCTTGTATCCCTTCATGTAGTAGCGCGGGTAAAGTTTGGAGCTTTCGGTTTCCAGTTCTTTTTTGTTTTCTTCATCGGCCTTGCCTAGCAAGTAATCCACTAAAACGCCCCGTTCTTCCACAGAAATATGGGAGAACGAAGGCATCGCCCCTCGTCCTTTTTGAAGCAAGAGACTCAATGAATTGGCATCATATTTTTCTTCGAGACCAATCAAACTTGGAACAGCCGGAGGATTTCCCTTTCGATCCAAACCATGACAATTCCCACAGTAATTGGTATAAATGGATTGACCTACCCCGCCAAAGTTGGCATTTGGAGTCATCTCCATAAGCCATGGAATTTGATTGGCATTCACATAGAGGGTTTGGGATTCGGGATCAAAGGATGCGCCACCCCATTCACCGCCTCCATCCATGCCTGGAAAAAGTACGAGCGACTTTTCTGGATGTGGAGGCGCCCAGGTGTTCCCAAAAATGGCATTTGAAAGCTGGTCACGAATGTCCTTTTCCCATTCAGGGGTCAGATTGAGGATGCTTTTTTCTTCAAAAACCAGGTTCATAAACGGTTCTGGCAAGGAAGGAATGGGCTGGGTTTTCGAACTTAGCTCTCCTGGCATTTGGGATTGGGTGACGGGAGTTTCAACGATCGGCCAGATGGGTTTTCCTGTTTCCCGATCAAAAACGTAGGTATATCCTTGTTTGGAAATTTGCGCCACAGCATCAATCCATTTGCCGTCTTTTTGGATTCGAATCAGGTTGGGGTTGGCAGGGAAGTCTCGATCCCAGACATCATGGTGAACAGCCTGAAAATGCCAGATTCGCTTTCCAGTTCGGGCATCAAGAGCAAGAAGCGAATTTGCATACAGGTTGTCACCGTTTCGGTAGCCGCCCCAGAAATCATAGGTAGCCGATCCCGTGGGGACAAAAACAATCCCCCTCCCATAATCCAAGGTCATTCCCGCCCAGTTGTTGGCTCCACCTATTTTCCGAATGTGTTTCGGATCCCAGGTTTCGTACCCAGGCTCGCCGGCTTGTGGTATGGTATGGAAAATCCATTCCCGCTTCCCGGTTTTTACATTGTAGGCCCGAACATGTCCTGGAGCTGCATCCAGTCCCTCAGAAAGGCGCATCCCCAGAATTAATTTGTCTTCAAATACAACTCCTGGAGAATTGGAGACGATCAGGAAATCTTCCGAGTCGTGATCTAGATCTTTCCGAAGATCTACTTTTCCTTGATCTCCGAAAGTCAAAATTGGCTCCCCTGTCAGCGCATTTACTGCCATCAACCAGTTGCCTGCTGTAAATAAAATCCGCTTATCCTTCCCCTCTTCCCAGTAGCTTACCCCACGGTTGGTGCCTGCCCAGGAGTTTTCCCCTCCCAATAGGGTGAACGGATCAAAACGCCAGACTTCTTCTCCTGTGGCCGCATTGAGCGCAAAAACATTCAGCTTGGGTGTGGTGCCATACAGCAGGTCGCCCACGAGGATGGGCTGGCATTGGATCTGGCTTCGCTCTGTGGCATCACCGGTATGATAGGTCCAGGCTACTTCGAGTTGGGCTACGTTTTCTTTGTTGATTTGAGTCAATGCCGAATACCTCGAACCATCTTCAGGCCCGCCATAGTGCGACCAATCGGTGTAGTCGATTTTGCTGGCTTTTTGGCTACAGGATAAGGCAAAAAGGCAGAAGACAACAAAAAGAGATTTTGTGAAGGCCATTTGGGTGAATTTGGTGTCTGAAAATGGAAAGCTTTTGAATTACACCAAATTAGATAGAAAAAATTAAATCCGCAGCCCCTTTTTTTCTAGAGATTTTTGGGTTGAATTACCCAGAAAACCGACTAAATCACCGTTATTCTAACTTTTTTCTCCTTCAGTTTTTGATTGTTTACCTTTGGGAGGACTTGCTCTAGAACAGCCGATTTTACTGCAACAAAAGCACAATCAACTTTCAGTTCAATCGCGCCAAGTTCAGTTGCATTAATCCCTCCTTGTTTCAAAAAGAATCCTGCAATATCGCCCTTGGAAATCTTATCTTTTCTTCCTCCTGAGATTAACAAGGTACTCCAAGCTGAGGGGGCGGGTAGGGTGGACGGCAGCAATTTTTCAAGTGCTGGCTTACCTACAAAATCGGGCAAGGGTTCTTTCTCGTACTGCAGGATGTAGGCCGTTCCTTCGCTGTTCATGCGAGCCGTACGTCCATTGCGGTGGATAAACTCTTCTGCACGCAAGGGAAGGTGGTAATGGATGATGAAGTCCAGCTCGGGCACATCGATGCCTCGTGCAGCCAAGTCCGTAGCAAGAAGTAGCGGATAGGTGCCGTTTCTAAATTTGATTAAAGATCGTTCCCGATCAATCTGCTCCATGCCCCCAGAAAAAACGCCGTGAGAAATATCGTGGTCACTTAAGTAATCACTCACGCGTTGAATGGAGTCCTTGAAATTGCAAAAGATGATCCCGTTTTTCGATCCCAGTTGACCCAGCAACTGTCCGAGTGTTTCGAGTTTGTCTTTGGTCGGGGAAACGACCTTTTTGACTTGGAGCTGGGAGATTTTATCTTCTAGAAAATCCAGTACTTGAGGAGATTTGAGTCCCACGAAACGTGGAATTTCAACACCTTGGGTGGCTGAGGTGAGAATTTTTCTACCAACATCTGGAAGTGCGTGGAGGATGTCTCGCATCTCTCCTTCAAAGCCGATTTCGAGGGATTTGTCAAATTCATCCAAGACTAGGCATTGGATAAAGGCAGTGTCAAAGGCTTCCCTGCGCAGGTGGTCTGCCACTCGTCCAGGAGTGCCCACAAGGACTGCTGGACGGTGTTTGATTTCCATTCTGTCCTTTGACCCCGCGCGGCCACCGTACACGGCATTGACCTTGAATCCTGTTCCCATCTGGCGAACGACTTGTTCGATCTGGATGGCAAGCTCCCGGGAAGGCACCAATATTAAAAGTTGCACCTCCTCACAGGTGGGATCGAGTTGCAAAAGTAATGGCAAAAGAAAAGCCAAGGTCTTTCCTGTGCCGGTAGGAGATAAGAGGATCAGGTGGTCCGACTTTCCAAGCGCCTCTTGCGCGGCAAGCTGCATGGGATTGAGTTGGGTGATGCCGAGTTTAGCAAGGATTTCCTCCTGATTTTTGACGCGAGTGGACATGGGACAAAGGTAGTCTTTTTGTCGGGCTCCTCTGCCCCTGATGCTGGAAACTACCCATTCGTGGCAGGAGTAATCCCAATTCCCACATTTTCAATTTTGGCAGGTTCAACGCTTGAAAAGGATTTTGCTACCTTTGTGGCATGTGGAAGGAAATTTCAGTCCTTATTCGTAAAGAGATTACCCTGGAGTGGAGGCAAAAATATGCCCTCAATGGGATCTTGCTTTATGTGGTGTCCGCTGTATTTATTACCTATCTCAGCGTGGGAGCCAAGATGGGAAACCTTTCTATTCCTACTTGGAATGCACTTTTTTGGATCATTTTACTTTTTTCTTCGGTCAATGCAGTAGCCAAAAGTTTTGTGCAAGAGCAGCAAGGACGGCAGTTGTATTACTACATGATCGCATCTCCAGAATCCATCATCCTTTCCAAAATTTTTTACAATACCGGCCTTACCCTGATTTTGGCGCTCCTGGGTTATGGGGTGTTTTCAGTGGTATTGGGCAACCCCGTTCAAGATCAGGGATTGTTCCTTTTGAACCTTGTGCTTGGTGCAATGGGATTTTCAGCCAGCCTCACCATGGTCAGCGGGATTGCTTCCAAAGCAGGCAACAATGCCACGCTGATGGCAATTTTAAGTTTTCCTGTAATTATCCCCATCCTGTTGATGGCGATCCGAATTTCTAAAAATGCCCTTGATGGGTTGGATTGGAGTGTCAGCAGCGACAAGCTCCTCAGCCTCTTGGCAATCAATGTTTTGGTTGCTACCACTTCCTACCTTCTTTTCCCCTATCTGTGGAGGAGTTGATTTAGGGCTGACAAATAATTAGTCAACAGACCACGGCAAATTGTACAAAGTACGAAGTACAATGTACCAAGTACTAGGTACCAAGTATGGATTCTAAACCCGTCCCGATAAAGACTCGGCTGTCGGCGGTGAACTGTCAATTGTTGAAAATTGACCATCGCTAACGGTCAACGGTCCACACAGTTAATCCTGATTATAGTACGCTTTGTTTCTACAAATTCAATTTGCTGTTGACTGTGGTCCGTCAACTGTTGAAGAAGATAATCCCATTGAATTTTTCAGCAGTTGAGGTCAACAAGTTTTCCCATTCCTAGTATCTTGTACACATGAAAAATAAAATTGCCTTGGTGACGGGCGCAACCTCTGGAATTGGTTGGGCATGTGCCTTGACCCTAGCCAAGATGGGCTATGACTTGATCGCTACCGGTAGGAGGAGCGAGCGTTTGGAGGAACTGAGGTTAGCGCTTCCTGAGGGGATTCGATTTTTACCCCTGCTATTCGATGTGCGCGATCGAGCCGAAGTGGAGCGTTTGTTGACTAACCTTCCTTCAGAATGGGCTTCGATTGATGTATTGATCAATAATGCGGGCAACGCACATGGATTGGATCCTATCCAAACAGGAAAAGTGGACGATTGGGACGCCATGCTTGACATCAATGTGAAGGGCTTGCTCTATGTTTCTAAAACAATTATTCCAGGGATGACGGAGCGGAACTCAGGTTCCATCATCAATATCGGCTCTATCGCAGGCAAAGAAGTATACCCCAATGGAAATGTGTATTGTGCCTCCAAACATGCGGTAGATGCGCTTACCAATGGCATGCGGATGGACTTGAACCCCTTTGGGATCAAAGTGATGGGCATTCACCCAGGGCTGGTGGAAACAGAGTTTTCGTTAGTCCGATTCAAAGGGGATGAAAAAAGAGCGGAAACTGTTTACCAAGGTTATGCTCCCTTGCTTGCACAGGACATTGCCGATATTGTCGAATTTGCACTTACTCGTCCGCCGCATGTGGTTCTCGCCGATGTGGTGGTGCTTCCCACCGCTCAAGCTTCTGCCACCGTCATCAAGAAAAAGCTCCCCCAATGAAAAAATTGATCTACTTCTCCCTAGGATTGGCCTTGGCCTGCACTGCTCCAAAAAGTGATCAAGAAACTTTTTCAGGTGCGCAGCGTGACTCCCTTTTCCAAGAAGAAGCTGCCCCCAAAGAAGAGGCTTCGAGCTTAAACGATCTTGAAGGTTCGTTTCAGGAGCAAGGCTTGGTAGATATTGAAAAGGAGATTCCGGGAATTCAGGTGGACTTGAAATATTCCACGGAAGATAATTTCTTCAAGCAAGATGTGTACGGGGATTTGACGCGATGCTACTTGCAGCCTGTAGCTGCAGCCATGCTGGCCAAAGCCCAAAAAGCATTGCAGGAGGAGTACCCCAACTTAAGTCTGTTGGTTTACGATGGGGTAAGACCGATCCGCGTGCAGCAAATTTTGTGGGATGGCTTGGACAAGCCAGATAGCCTAAAGCCACTGTATGTTTCGGACCCCAAAATTGGAGGACTTCATAATTTTGGCGTGGCTGTAGATCTATCCATCCTAGACTTGAAGACGGGTAAAGCACTGGACATGGGCACTCCTTTTGACTACTTTGGCTACCCGGCATACCCTGACCGTGAGTTACAGATGCTCGCGGAGAAAAAAATCACCAAAGCGCAAGTGGCCAACCGTGAGATCCTCAGAAAGGTGATGAAAGGCGCAGGATTTACAGGAATCGGTAGCGAATGGTGGCATTTCAATGCATTTTCACGAAAAGAAGCAGGGGAAAAATTTGCCCTAATCCAATAAGCATTTACAGCACATTCAAAACAATAACCCATGAACACATTCAAAACCTTTCTTCTAGCCGCCGTACTCTTGTTGAGCACAGGCATGGCTGCGTTCGCCCAGCAGGGTGGACAGTTTCGCGTGTTGGTTTTTTCTAAAACTGCAGGCTTCCGACACCAGTCCATCCCCAATGGGGTCATGGCACTCAAAAAGATGGGGGAGAAGCACGTGTTTTCGGTGCACACCTCTGAAGATGCCAATCAATTTACAGACGAAAATCTCGCCAAATACGATGTAGTGGTGCTGATGAGTACAACGGGGACCATTTTTAACGATGCCCAAAAGGAGGCCTTCCAAAAATTTGTACAATCGGGTAAAGGGGTAGTAGGCGTACACTCCGCCACGGATACAGAATACGAATGGCCTTGGTACAATCAGATGATTGGAGGATACTTCCTCGCACATCCTCGTAACCAAACCCTCCGTCTACATGTAGCGGACCGTACGCATCCTGCTACTTGGCATTTGCCTGAAAACTGGCTTTGGACCGATGAGCTGTACGAATTCAAAAGCCTAAATCCGGCCATAAAGGTCTTGATCCAGGCCGATGAGACGACCTACCAACCTGCAAAAGCCATGGGGGCTAACCATCCGATGGCTTGGTACCATGAGTTTGATGGAGGGAGAGTTTTCTACACGGCGCTCGGGCATGTGGATGCCGTATGGGAAGATGCAGACTTCTTGAAGCACCTGTATGGTGGTATTTGGTATGCTGCCAAAGGAAGGCTTCCAAAAAAATAAGCAAATTTCTCTCCCATCGGAACTTCTCCCGTCAAAATTGGTTTTTTAGATTAAACTATCTTTTCTGTCATGTTGAAAGCGCAAGCTAGACCCGTTCACCTCTATATGGAGGCCAATCCCAATCCCAATTCACTCAAGTTTGTGGCCAACTTTATGTTGGTGGAGGAGGGAGTAAGTTATGATTTTCCAGATGCAGCAAGTGCTGGAGCAAGTCAATTGGCGAAGGAACTATTCAATTTTGCTGCGGTGCAGCGCGTATTTATTGCTTCCAACTTTGTAACCATTACCAAGTCTGAAGATGCGGAATGGGCAGAGGTGCAGACTATCTTTCGGGACCATATCCGGCAATACCTGGAGTCCGGCCAACAGGCGGTGCAGGTGCTTTTGGAGAAGGATCCTCTTTTTGACGAGAACGATTCTGAGATTGTTAAAAAAATCAAAGGAATACTGGACGAATACATTCGCCCTGCAGTAGAGCAGGATGGGGGAGCTATCGTATTTCACTCCTTTACTGATGGAATCGTGAAGGTGCTTTTGCAAGGCTCCTGCTCTGGATGTCCTTCGAGCACGGTGACCTTGAAGGCAGGCATTCAAAACCTGCTTACCCGAATGCTTCCTGAAGTGAAGGAAGTACAGGCAGAGGGCGTGTAAGCGCTCCAAGTAGTGAAAAAGACCAACTGGATCTGGGCCTTATTGGGGCTGCTGGCATTGGCAGTTCGATTTCTTGCTGGGCAGTTTCCAGAGGTTACAGATCAATTCTATTCGCGGACTTTTTTTCCAGTCATTCGCAATGGGATTGACCTTAGCTTGGGTAAGCTGCCTTTCCCTTCCGTTTATTTATTCATAGGATTGGTGTTAGCCCTTTCTTGGGTTAGTTTTCGTCGATTTTTCCGACTTGTAGGTTGGAGACAACGAGCTCCTTATGCCTTGCAAGCAAGCGCCAATGGACTAGGCGCCTTGGTTTTCTTTTTTCTCATACTTTGGGGGTTTAATTACCAGCGGACGCCCATTTTTCAGCAGTTAAACCTGCAACCCAAGCCGCTCAATGTACAGCAGCTAACCGCTGAGCTAGATCGAACACTCCAATTGGCCTCTTTGGACCGGGGGCGCATCAGCCAGGACACCCTAGCCCTCACTGAAGTGATGGCGTATTTACCCCTAGAGGACCTGGTGCGCCGCACAATGCAAGCAAATTTGGAGGTCTTGGGTTTGGATTTTACCGGACGCCCACGGACCAAGCAATTTCCTCCTGAAGGATTCATGCGGAGAATGGGCATTCTAGGTATTTATTTCCCATTTACGGGAGAGAGTTACTTGGATCCGAGTTTGCATGCCTTAGAAAAACCATTTACCATTGCGCACGAAATGGCTCATAGCTATGGAGTCACAGATGAGGGAGAGGCCAACTTTATTGCCTGGGTGATCTGTACCCGTTCGGAGGAACCGATTTTGCGGTATGCGGCCCATCTTTTGTTGCTTCGCTACCAGCTTCGAGATTACCATGGAATGGACCCAGATGGAGCCTTGTGCTGGATGGAGAATCTTCCGAGAGGAATTATCCAAGACTTGATTTCGATTCGTGAATCGGCTGAGGTCTATCCTCCTTTATGGCTTGAAATGAGTCGAAAGTCAAATGACCTATTTTTAAAATCTCAGGGAGTCAAGGCGGGAATCAAATCCTATCAGCAACTCCCCATGCTTGCTTCTGCCTGGAGGAAGCGGACAAAACAAGGACAGTGATTTTTTGTTGGATGATATTTTTTCTTAACTTAATTGGGTATCTAAATTTTTAACCCATGAAGCTTTTTCTTCGGTTTTTGATCGGCTTTAGTTTTCTCTTTCCAAATCGACTAGCTGCGCAAGTCACCATTGAATCTGAGCGAGACAAGGAGAATAATGTCAATCTCTTTGCGACCAACACTGCTGAAGTCCCGTATTCAGTGCTACTGAATTTTTCAGACTTGCAAAATATGACTACACCAGGGGGAGGAAAAACGGTGGTGGTAGCCAATCCAGGCCGTTCAAAAATAGCGACACTAAAGCCAACTTTAGCCGGTCAAGGGAGCAACTTCCGGTATTCCTTTTCCTTTGCAAAGGGGAATGTCTATGCTAAATCCAAAACCATTCCTACCTATCTAATCCCTGTTCCTGAAGGCACTTCTGTAAAAGCGGTCACCAATAATCCCTTGGAAAAGACCATGGGAAAGGAAATTGAGGGGAACTCTTACCGGGGAGTATCTTTCAATTTTGAAGAGAGCACTCCCATTTTGGCTCCTCGAAAAGGAATAGTCGCTTCCCTAAAAATGGACGTCCAGACCAAAGGAAATAATCTAAGCTTTACTGCAGAAGAAAACTTCATCGAACTCTACCATGAAGATGGAACCTTTACCAAGATCACCGTGCTAAAAGCAGGATCTGAACAGGTTAAGTTGGGTCAACAGGTTTTTCCAGGAGACACCCTTGCCCTATCCGCTGGCGAAAATTACAGTCAAGGGCCTCATGTGCGGGTGATACAGCTAAAAACTATTTTGGAAAAGGATCAATTTTTTTACCGCGCTTTTCCTGTTTCTTACATAAGCGATCAAGGGGTCCTCGAAATCAAGGAGTATACCACGCTCAAGGCAGTGCATCCGCAGGAATTGGTGACTGGCGAAATGAACAAAAGGGAGTTGAAAACTTATTTAGAAAAGAAGTAAGGAGGTTATTTCCGATTCCCAACCCAAACTCCCAGGATTACTGCGGCTATCCCAATGTAATGACCAAAAAGTAGCACTTCCCCATCCAAAACGCCCCATAGGATGGCGACTATTGGGATCGTGTAGGTGACCAAACTTGCAAAAAATGGACTTGCGTTTTTGATCATGATATTAAATAAGACCAAGGCAGTAGCAGTGCCTACCATGCCGAGTAGGGTGACGTAACCAAGTGCCTCCCAAGCACCTGGATGGGTAGCCATTTTATAGGAAAACTGGGTGCCTCCAAACAAATAAATCAAGGCAAAAGGGAGAATCATCAACAAGGAAATGGAAGAGATTTCAATGGACTTCAATTTGGTGAAGCGCGCTTTGATAAAGTGAAGATTGAAGCTATAGCAA
>CANGZP010000016.1 GCA_947458475.1 Cyclobacteriaceae bacterium
CTGAAGATGCAATAGGCTTCGGGGCAGATCCCAATACCCATGTTTCGGTAATCTCGCTGGGCCATCCGGGCACACTTCCCAAACTCAATATGCGAGCAGTTGAATTTGCTGTTCGGATGGGTTTGGCCTGTCAGTGCACGATCAACCGACACTCAAGTTTTGATCGGAAGAATTATTTTTATCCAGACCTACCCAAGGGCTACCAAATCACGCAGGACAAGGAACCGATTTGCCTAGGGGGCATGGTGCCGATCCTTTTGGAGGATGGAACTGAACTAGCTGTTCAGCTGAATCGTATTCATTTGGAAGAGGATGCAGGGAAATTAATTCATGCGCCGCAAAAGGAGGCGAGTTGGGTGGATTTCAATCGAGCAGGAACGGCTTTGATTGAAATTGTGACCGAGCCTTGCCTTCGATCTTCAGAAGAGGCAGTTACTTTTTTGAATGAAATAAGGAAGCTGGTGATGTATTTGGGGATTTGTGATGGGTCGATGGAAGAAGGATCCCTGCGCTGCGATGCCAATGTATCGGTAAGACTTCGTGGAACGGAAACTCTTGGAAAGAAAGTGGAAGTCAAAAACATGAACTCTTTCCGCAATTTGGGTCGTGCCATTGATTACGAATACGAGCGTCAAGTAGCTTTGCTCGAAGCGGGAACTGCCATTATTTCTGAGACTCGGACCTTTGATGCAGATGGGGGTTATACTAGCAGTATGCGAACCAAGGAGGAACTGAACGATTACCGGTATTTTCCGGACCCTGACTTGCCCCCAGTTTTGCTTACTGAAGAATGGATCGGATCGGTAAGTGCGGACTTACCTGCCTTGCCAAATGCCTTGTATCGAAAATTTAGGGAGACCTATGGATTGCCGAGATACGATGCGGCCTTGCTCACAGAAAGTAAGGAGATGGCTCTCTATTTTGATGCGCTTTGCAGCAAGACTAACCACTACAAAGCAGCTTCCAACTGGATGATGGGACCTATGAAATCTCATGCAAATGAGACGGGTACTTCTTTCGCTGATTTCCCGTTGAACGTAGAGGTAATTGCCCAACTTATCGAATTGGTAGAGGAGGGGCAAGTTTCATTTTCGGTTGCAGCCCAAAAAATTTATCCTGAACTTATCCTTAATCTAGGAGTTACACCCTTGGAAATCGCGCAGCGGCTCAACCTGATCCAAAAAAGTGATTCAAGCTATCTCATCCCAATGGCAAAGGAGGTGCTTCTTGAAAATCCAGAAAAGTTAAAAGAGTATAAGTCTGGAAAAAAAGGACTTTTGGGATTGTTTATGGGTGAATTAATGAAAAAATCAGGGGGGAATGCAGACCCAAAAGTTGCTTCCCGTATTTTCAGTGAATTATTAGCGAATTAAACTATGAAAAAATCTATGTTCGGAATTTTATTGAGTGCCACCCTGGCCTTGTTTTCCTGCGGAAAAGCAGATTCTGCAGGAGGCAAAGTGGTGATTACAGGCAACCTACAAAATGCTCCAAATGGAGTTGTGGTACTTTCCCAATATACAGACAGTAGACCGAAGGTATTGGATACCTTGGAAATCAAGTCTAATGGAGACTTTACCTACGAATTTGATTCTATTGGTACTCCAACTTTTTATGAATTGAACCTATATGGGCAGCGCGTAGTCAAACTGGCGCTTTTCAAAGAAAATGTGGATGTAAAGTTCAATTTTTCGGACCCAAATAGCCTTCAAATCGAAGGTTCCCAGGATAGCAAAGAAATGCTGAAGCTGGAAAAGCTTATGGAAGGATACCAAGCTCAAGTCAATCAGCTCAATGAACGCTACTACGAGGCGATGAGCAAAAACGATGCGGAGGTAATTCGACAAGTCCAACTAGATGCCATGGCCTTGGAATCACAACAAGTAGTAGGTGTGAAAGAGATGATCGAAAGCATGGGCAATTCTTTTGCTTCTTTGGCTGCAATTGGTCTTCTAAATCCACAAAATGATTTCCCATTTATTGATGCTTTGATCACCAAGTTGAACGAGAATTACCCAGGTACCATTGCAATTATGCAAATGAAGCAACAGCTGGATGAATTGAGAGCACTGGCGGTGGGGCAGGTTGCTCCTGATATTGTTCTTCCTGATCCAAGTGGAAAGACAACTAAGTTATCCGATTTGAGAGGTAAGTATGTGCTGATTGATTTTTGGGCGGCTTGGTGCAAGCCTTGTCGACAGGAAAATCCGAATGTTGTGCGCCTGTATTCCCAATACAATGCAAAAGGATTCGAGGTCTTTGGAGTTTCCTTGGATCGTAGCCGTGAGGATTGGGTCAAAGCGATTGCAGACGACAAATTGACTTGGACACAGGTTTCAGATTTGCTTTATTTCAACTCTGCTGCTGCAGAGCTGTATCAAATTCAAGCCATACCTGCTACTTATTTGATTGATCCAGATGGAAAAATCATTGCCAAGGATTTGAGAGGCCCAAGCCTGGAAGCCAAGTTGGCAGAACTCTTCGATTGAGGAAGTTTAAATAGTAGTAATAAAGCCTTCTTTTCGAAACGGTTCCATGCGGGTTAAAACCTAAAGGGACTGGTTTAGGATGGAAGGCTTTCTGTTTTTATGGCAATTCAAAAAAGTGAAAGAAGGAAAAAATCACTATGTAGTCCTTCTCTTAAAAATAGATTCATTTAAAAAAGAAATGTTAAAAGTTTTATCACCCGTTATAAAACTAATAAAAATATTTAAAAACTAAAATATTTTTAAATTAAAATTAAAATAAAAAATTGTATTTAAACAAGATTTAAAATTATCCTTGTCTCAATTTTTAAAATCATTTTTGTCTATATCTTCTAAAAGACAATTACATGACTGTATTCGGGTCGATTTAATTCTTGGAAGAATCCAATGAAAAAAAAATATTTTTTTTTGGCGTATGCTGTATTTTTTTTCAATGTCAGCTATTCACTCGTTTTTTTACCTGCTTGGTAGTTGGTCAATCCTACATTTTTAGTCAAGTTCTTCTGAGAAAATTTTACCTTTGTAGCTCATCCAATTCTTTAAATGCCAAAGCTTCTCCTTCTTTCCACCGAGCCCGTTACTTTTAAACTTTTACTCTCTGGTCAGCCTAAATTAATGAAGGAGGAAGGCTGGGAGCTGCTTCTCGTAAGCGCAGATGGGCGAGAAGTGCAATCCATTTGTCGCGCCGAAGGGGTGCGGCATGAGGTCATTCCCTTTGTGAAAGGGGTCAACTATGTGGAGGACTTTATTTCTTTTTGGCTTCTTTTCCAATTGATTCGAAAGGAGAAACCGGATGTAATCCATAGTTACGACGCTAAAATAGGTTTTCTGGGCATGCTTGCAGCCAAGTTGGCGGGCATTACGCATCGAATTCACAGCATCACTGAGATGCCTGTACATACCAAAGACCCCCAAAAGGGATTTACTTTCAAGGAGAAATGGACTTTTTCGAATGCCACAAGCCTTTGGGTCAACTCCACTGGAATGCTTTCTTTTTTTACCAGCAATTCCGGAATTGATGCTTCCAAATTTAAGTTACTTGGCAGTGGTTCAACTTTAGGAGTGGATTTGGAAAAATTCAATCGACAGGTACTCAAAGAAAATCACTTAGTAGCAGCGACCATGCGCATTCTACCTGGAGAGAATGATTTTATCATTTTGGCTATTGGAGCCTTGACCAAAGGAAAGGGAGTTGAAGACCTTGTCGCTGCTTTTTTAAAATCTAAGATTGTATCTAGATCCAAATTGGTGCTTATTGGCACTTTTGAACCAGAGGAGGAATCCCTTAGTCAGGAAACTATCCAAACGATTCGGGAACATCCGCGTGTCGTACAAATCGATTGGACAGACCATGTAGAACACCACCTAGCCTTGGCAGATGTGCTGGTTCAGCCTTCTCATGAGGAAGGGTTTTCAAATGTTCTTTTGGAGGCCGCAGCCATGCAAGTACCGATTATTTGTTCCAACTGCATTGGGAATACTTCTTTTATTAAGCAGCAAAAGACGGGCTTGGTATTTCCAGTGGGAGAGGTAACGGTTTTAAAAGAAGCGATGGAGTTTGCTTTTGTGAAGCGGGATACGTTAGCAAGCTATTCTGATGCACTCTTTGAAGAAGTCAAAGATAAATTTGACCGAAAAGTAATGCGCAAGTTACAGGCAGCTGCTTACCGTCAATTGCTAAATAATCAAGATTAAAAACGCCATGGTACTTTTTTTTAAGCTAAACCTGTTTTGTCATCCATGAAATACCTAGTCACAGGAGCAGCTGGTTTTATTGGATTCCATGTGGTCCAACACTTACTCCAGAGAGGAGAGGAGGTAGTCGGCTTGGATAGCATCAATTCCTACTACAGCCTTGAACTTAAGTTTGCCAGATTGGCAGAATCGGGGATTGCTCGAGATAAGATTGCAACTGGTGTTCTGGTCCCTTCTCTCAAACAAACAAACTATCGCTTTATTCAGCAGGATTTGGTGGAAAAGGAGTCTTTGCTTCGCCTATTTGAAGCAGAGAAATTTGACGTAGTTATTCATCTGGCAGCACAGGCAGGTGTTCGGAATTCACTTCTTCATCCCGAAGATTACCTGCATAGCAACTTCACTGGATTTTTACACCTCTTGGAAGCTTGCCGATTTAATCCAGTGAAGCACTTCGTATTTGCTTCTTCCAGTTCGGTCTATGGTAGCAATGCCAAGATGCCATTCGCTACCTCAGATGCAGTGGATCATCCGATTTCACTGTATGCTGCCTCCAAAAAGTCAAATGAACTGATGGCACATAGCTACAGCCACCTTTTTGGAATTCCAACTACAGGACTTCGATTCTTTACGGTTTATGGCCCTTGGGGAAGACCGGATATGGCTTATTTTCTTTTTGCCGATGCGATTCGCAAAGGAGAGCCCATCCAAGTATTTAATCAGGGTCAAATGAAGCGGGATTTCACTTACATCGATGATATCGTGTCTGGTGTAATTCGCGTGGCAGACCGGCCAGCTACTTCCAACCCCAACTATGATCGGGAGCGCCCCGATCCTTCGAGCTCTACGGCTCCCTACAAACTCTACAATATCGGGAACTCGTCTCCCGTGTCTTTGCTAGAATTTATAGAAGCCATCGAAAAAGGGCTTGGAAAAAAGGCAAAGATGGAGTTTCTTCCCATGCAGCCGGGAGATGTGGTCGAAACACATGCCGACATCAGTGAGTTAGTACAAGATATGGGCTACGAGCCCAAAACTTCAGTGGCCCAAGGGGTGGCTGAATTCACCAACTGGTATATGAACTTTTATCAATCTTAATATGTCAAAATCAATTTTAATTACCGGAGGAGCCGGATTTATTGGATCTCATGTAGTCAAACTTTTTGTGGCTAACTACCCGCAGTACCGAATCGTCAACCTAGATGCCTTGACCTATGCGGGCAACTTGGAAAATCTGGTTGAGGTGGAGGGTGCATCCAACTACTTTTTTGAAAAAGCAGATATCCAAGATGAGCCGGTTTTGGAAGCCATTTTTGCGAAGCATGGAATTACCGATGTCATTCATCTGGCGGCTGAATCTCATGTGGACCGATCTATTTCAGATCCCTTGGCGTTTGTACGAACCAATGTTTTTGGAACGGTAAACCTGTTGAATGTTGCCAAGAACGCCTGGGCTGGAGCCTTGGATCAGCATTTGTTCTACCATGTCTCTACGGATGAAGTATATGGTTCTTTGCATGATGGAGGATTTTTCCTGGAGACGACAGCCTACGATCCCCAGTCACCCTATTCTGCATCCAAAGCAGCTTCAGATCACTTTGTAAGGGCCTATGCAAATACCTACAAAATGAAAACGGTGGTATCCAACTGTTCCAACAACTATGGTCCCAACCATTTTCCGGAGAAGCTGATTCCGCTTTGCATTCACAACATCAAGAACAACAAGCCCCTGCCTGTCTATGGAAAAGGAGAGAATGTGCGTGATTGGTTGTTTGTGAAGGATCATGCACGTGCCATTGATGTGGTATTCCATAAGGGAAAGCCTGGAGAGACCTACAACATTGGTGGTTTTAATGAGTGGAAGAATATAGACATCGTTCGCTTGTTGTGCCAAAAGATGGACGGCAAGCTTGGCCGTGAGGCAGGCACTTCGGAGAAGTTGATCACTTTTGTGCAGGATCGTGCTGGGCATGATTTGCGCTATGCAATCGATGCTACAAAGATCCAGCAGGAGTTAGGCTGGGAACCTAGTTTGCAGTTTGAAGAAGGAATAGAACTGACGATTGACTGGTATTTGGAAAATGAGGCCTGGTTGAATCGAGTGACCTCAGGAGCTTACCAGACCTATTACCAAGATCTGTACGGAAGCAAATAATTGGATTATCCGCAACCAAAGCTGTACTTGAAAATTAGTAGTAAATGTTGCGGAAATCGTTGACAGCTAACCGTCCACAGTCCACAGCCCATTTTCTGAACCAACAAATTTTCTTTAGTTACTGGTGCTAGAAAAGACCTATATATAAATAAAAAAAGCCCTAAAAAGGGCTTTTTTTATG
This sequence comes from Cyclobacteriaceae bacterium, assembly GCA_947458475.1. Lineage (GTDB taxonomy): Bacteria > Bacteroidota > Bacteroidia > Cytophagales > Cyclobacteriaceae > Algoriphagus. Next base: position 6,518 of record CANGZP010000016.1, read on the forward strand.
TGGTGCAATTAGTATAGAGTTCTGAAGCGAATGGTGCCTGGAATATTCTTCAGGGCTTCAATTGCATCCGGATCGTATACTTTGTCGATGTCTGTGATCACATAACCGATCTTTTCATTGGTTTTGAGGTATTGGCCTACAATGTTGATCTGGTAGTTGGCCAGTACGAGGTTGATTTTTGCCAATACACCCGGCTCATTCTGGTGCAAGTGAATCAGTCGATGCGCATCTTTCAAGAAGGGTAGCTGGATATTGGGGAAGTTGACCGAGTTGTAGGTGTTTCCTGTATTGACATATTCCATGATTTTGCCAGGCACAAATCGGGCAATATTTTCTTGTGCTTCTAGGGTGCTGCCTCCAATATGTGGGGTGAGGATGGTATTTGGCAATCCTTTGAGTTCCGATTCGAAGCCTTCCTTGTTATTTTTCGGTTCTTCCGGAAATACGTCAACGGCACAGCCTCCGATATGTCCGGAAAGAATAGCCGCTCTCAATGCAGGAATGTCGACCACATGTCCACGGCTCAGGTTGAGTAGAAGGGCTCCCGGCTTCATTTTTGAGATTTTTTCCTGATCGATGAGGCAGCTATTGTCTTTTCTACCATCCACGTGTAGGGTGATGACATCGCAGGTTGCCAATAACTCATCCAGGGAGTTCATCTTGGTGGCATTTCCAAGTGCTAGTTTTTCAATGACATCGTAATAGAAGACATTCATGCCTAGGTTTTCAGCGAGGACAGAGAGCTGAGCGCCAATGTTCCCGTAACCTATAATTCCTAGTTTTTTACCGCGAATTTCAAAAGAGCCTGTCGCTGATTTGTCCCAAACTCCTTGGTGCATGCCGAGGGATTTGTCTTGGAACCGGCGCATCAAGAAAATGATTTGCGCGATCGCCATTTCTACAACAGATCGGGTATTCGAAAAAGGTGCATTGAAAACTGCAACCCCTCTTTTTTGGCATTCTTCTAGGTCAATCTGATTGGTCCCGATACAAAAAGCGCCGATTGCCAAGAGGCGGTTCGCATTTTCAAGCACCTTTTTGGTGACGGTAGTTTTGGAGCGAATGCCAAGGATTGAGATTGTTCGAATCTTTTCACAGAGCTCTTCCTCACTCATGGCACCCGAAGCCACTTCCACTTGATAGCCTTCCTCTTTTAAGAGTTCAAGCGCAATGGGATGGACATTCTCAAGCAGGAGTACCTTAATTCTACTTTTCGGGTAAGAAAATTTCGTATTGAGTTTATTGATGTAGAGGATCTCATCAAAGCTTGGTGCGATGTGATCTGCCTGGCTGGTTACTTTTGGGCGGCTTACATTTTCGGTAAAGGCATAAAATTTATTGGCCAAGCCAGATGCCTTAATTTCGTAGTCGGTGTACCCATCACCAATGACATAGATATCACCTTCCAAGTTGATGTCACGGATGGTTTCCGATTTGCCATTATTTTTGGAAAGGGGATTTTCTCGATTGAAATCAATGATTTTTCCGCTTTCATCGTAAATCAAATCATTGGCAAAGACATTCTCCTGCTTAATTCCATATTCGGTTACGATGGGGATGATGAAATCTTTGAAGCCATTGGAGATGATGAACACATCTGCTGCATTGTCCTTCAACCAATCCTTGTTGCGCTCAAAGGATTTGGAAACTTTTTGCTTTAAAATGAAGATCAATTCTGTGATCTGACTTTTATTGGCTTGAAGGATATCGAGTCGTTGTTCCAGACTTTCTCTAAAAGTAAGGCTGCCATCCATGCCTTTGTCTGTGATATCCTTGATGGCTTGTAGTTTCTCCTTTTGCTGAGGATCTCCCGAAAGGCTAATTTCTCCCAAGATATCTAATGCCTCTACTCGGGTAAAGGTACTGTCAAAATCAATGATGAATTTTTTGGTTTTTGGCATGGAGCAGCGAGAATTGTAAGCAGTAAAATTAATGGATTGTCAAAAAATGCCGGCGTTTTTTTCTGTATTTGTTACAAATCTTTTTTGTTTTTGAGTTCCTGGAAATTCAAGGCTACCCTAAGCCAAACAAGCGATAGACTTGATTGGTTTAATTATCGTCTTTTTCAGATAGTAAGAATAGTCTGCCTGCAAATTACTTTTGAAGCACCGACTTTTCACCTATTTTTGAATCTCCGGTTGTTGTAAGAAAGAAAGTTGCGCTGAAAGGCGCTTAATTGGAGCAACCCCTAGTTTTACTTGTGAACTATCCATTCGAACGATGAAAATGAACACTAAAATTTTAATGCTTGCGCTTGTGGCAGGCCTTGCTGCTTGCCAAAAAACGGGTATTGTGTCTCAAAAAACTACCTACGAATTGGTAGGCGAAGCCAAGTCGGTTCCTGGAAACTATGGTGATGTGGTGAAAGAAGCGGGTGTAGTCACACCGGCCATTCTTCTTCAAAAAGTGGAAACCTCTGGAACCTTTACAGGAAAGGTTTCTGGACAAATTAAGGAAGTATGTACGAGCAAAGGCTGTTGGTTTGCCATGGAGCTGCCCAATGGGGCTAGCATGCGCGTTACTTTTAAAGATTACGGATTTTTTATCCCCACCAACTCGCAGGGATTTCCCATTACGATTGAAGGGGTTGCTACCTTGACCGAAACCGACGTGAAAACCTTACGGCACTATGCTGAAGATCAAGGGAAATCCAAGGAAGAAGTAGAAGCGATTACTGCTCCCAAAAAAGAAATCACCTTTGAAGCTTCAGGAGCCTTGATTAAAGCCAAATCCTGATGCCACTCGCCTTAGACAACTTACGAGTAGGACGGATTTACCTATTGGTCAACCAGGGTGAGGTTCGTAAAATCGAGGTAATGGCCTGGATATCGGGAGAGAATTTTCGAATTAAAGATTTAGATACCCTGGAGTATTATACTTTGCATGAGTTGTTGCAATGGGGCAAGGGAAAGGATTACGATTTGGAGGAATTGCGCTAAAGGCCGAAGTTTAATTTTTTTGGATTTTTTTAGTTAAAAATAGGTTCAATGAGCCTGTTGCGTAACAAAGGTCACAGCAGGAGACCTCCTGTTCAGCTAGATTTACGTACTTATTTTTCAATTATGTCAAAAAGTTTAGCTGCCGCCATCGCACAGGCAAAATGTCCAAAATGCAGACAAGGGAATATGTTTCCAGTCTCAGCCTTTAGTTACCGAAAGTTATCTGTTATGCATTCGCGTTGCGAAGTTTGTGATGCGAATTTGATTCCTGAGCCGGGATTCTATGATGGAGCAATGTACATTAGCTATGCCTTTTCGGTTGCTTTGGTGATTACCTCCTTAGTTGCAATTAATGTATTGGTTGCTGACCCCAAACTTTGGATGTATTTGACAACGGTAGTGGTCCTCACAATTTTTTTGATGCCTGCTATGCTTCGGTATTCCAAGACTTTGTATCAATACGGAGTGGGAAAATTGAAGTATCGGGGCTTTTGAGTACTTAACTAGGATTTCTTGCAAGGGTCTTAATTTTTTGTATCTTTTTGCTTTGAAAAAATGGGATGAAGAAATTTTTGAAGAAGCTGTTGATTTATGGAATGGGGTATTTTTACCTCTTTGCAGGGATCAACCATTTTGTGACTCCTGATTTTTACCTTGCGCTTATTCCTCCTTTTTTTTCCAAGCCAGAGTTGATCAACATCCTATCGGGTATTGCTGAGATTTTATTGGGCTTGGGGGTGTTGTACTTTCCTACCCGAAGGCGTGCTGCTTGGGGTATTTTTGTAATGCTGATTTGTTTCATTCCTTCTCATGTGTATTTCATTCAGGTAGGTTCCTGCATTGAAGGAGGACTTTGTGTTCCAGAATGGCTGGGTTGGATTCGCCTTTTACTTTTTCATCCCATCCTGCTTTATTGGGCATTTTGGGTAAGTAAAATTGATAGTTTAGAGAATTGATTTCTTTTATTTAGAAGCAGATAACATTACTTTTTTGGCTGCCCTAATCCACTGATTTTCTTCAATCTAGTGCGTACTTTTTTCGAATAAGGATTGATTTGTTTACGCTTATTTACTTTTTGTTACTATTACTAACAAAAATGATTGAAAAGCAAACTTTTGATTGTTATCTTTCGTTATGGCTTGAGTTTGGATAGCACAAATGGAATCGATTTTAAAAAAAATACGGGTAGAGGTAAACAGTAAGCTGTTTCTGAAAGATCCCTTTAGTTCTGAATTGGGAGTGCTGATTGTTCAGGAAGGGTCCCAGTTAATTCAAGAATTGGGCATGGAACACTTCACTTTTAAAAAATTGGGAGGGAAGATAGGAAGTACAGAGGCTGCAATTTACCGCTACTTTGAAAACAAACACAAGTTGCTTTTATATCTCAGTGCCTGGTATTGGGCCTGGCTGGAACATAATTTAGTTTTTGTCACTGCCAACCAAGCTGATCCTGTAGCGCGCTTGTCAATTGCTATACGCCTCCTTGTAGAGGGTCCCATTTATAAACAAAATGATTTTCTGGATCCGGAAATTTTAAGAAGTATTGTCATCAATGAATCCATCAAAGGATTCTTAACCAAGGAGGTAGATCTGGAACATGAGTCTGGAATTTTCTCTCAGGTTTACAAGTTTGGAGACCGAATTTCTTCCATTATCACGGAGCTGAACCCGGATTATTTGTATCCAAAAACCCTAGTATCCACTATACTTGAGTCTAGTCTATTGCAGACCTTCAATTCCCAGCATTTACCGGGGATGCTAGATGCGGGTCCAGATAGCAAGGACCGCTTTCAATTCTTTTATCAACTCGTGACTAAAGCCATTCAGTGATGCAGATCGAACAAGGATTAACACCGATCAAACGGTTTTTCAATATCCTCAAAGAGGAGAAAAATCAAGTATATGCCATTTACTTCTATGCGGTTTTAAATGGATTGATTACGCTGTCCCTGCCTTTGGGGATTCAGGCTATTCTCAACTTTATTCTTGGAGGCAGGATTACGACTTCTTGGATTATTTTAGTGATTATTGTGGCTGTTGGGGTGATTTTTGGAGGATTTCTACAGATCTCTCAACTTCAGATTATGGAGAAGTTCCAGCAACGAATTTTTTCCAAATCTGGACTTTCTATCGCCTATCGTTTGCCACGAATAAAAACTGAAATCCTTCATGGTAAATATGCGCCTGAGATTGTCAATCGCTTTTTTGATACGGTGAGCTTGCAAAAAGGGATGGCGAAGATTTTGATTGATTTCTCTGCTGCCCTTCTTCAAGTGATTTTCGGGCTCTTATTGCTTTCCTTTTACCATCCCGCTTTCATTGTTTTCGGCTTAGGTTTATTTGGGATTTTGGCGCTGATCTTTTATTACACTGCTCCAAAAGGAATGGAAACTGCCATTAAAGAATCGTCTTATAAATACCAAACTGCCTATTGGTTGGAAGAAGTTGGGAGAACCTTGAATTCATTTAAGCTTGTTGGAACCACCCATCTGCCCATTTTGAGAGCAGACAAGCTGATTCAAAAATACGTTCAGTTTAGATCGCAGCACTTTAATGTTTTGATTTTCCAATACAAGGTGATGGTTGCATTTAAGGTGCTCATTGTAACAAGCTTATTGCTCGCAGGAAGCTTACTCCTAATCAATGACCAAATCTCCATTGGACAATTTGTGGCTGCTGAGGTGATCATTATTTTGGTGGTCAATTCGGTAGAGAAACTCATTCTATCCTTGGAAACGGTGTATGATACTTTAGTTTCGATAGATAAGCTAGGGCAAATCATGGATTTAGATTTGGAACATCATGAGCCTCATGAAAAAGTAGTGGATCCTACTTCTGAAGGCATCAAGTTTAGCATGGAGGATGTGGTTTTTCAACCTGCAGATGCACACCAGCCACTATTGTCTGGTGTGACTTTTAACATTGCGCAGGGTAAAAAAGTCGTGGTGACAGGAAAGAGTGGAAGCGGGAAAAGTGCCATGATGGCTTTGTTTTCTGGACTGTATGAAGAGTATCAAGGAAAAGTCCTCGTCAATGACTTGTCTTTGGAATACATCAACTTGGAAAAATTCCGCGGAATGGTTGGTGATTTTCTTGAGCTGCAGCAAATTTTTCATGGCACGATTCTCGAAAACATCTGTATGGGTAGAGACCATACCCAAGAGCAATTGGAATCCCTCATTACCCTTGTTGGATTGAAAGACTTTATCTACCAGGCACCTATGGGATTGGAAACAGTTCTTCAACCAGAGGGTAAGGGTTTATCAAAAACCATTGCGCATCAGATTTTGCTTGCTAGGGGATTTGTAGGGAAGCCGAAGGCATTGATTATGGAGAATATCCTAAACTATGTGGATCCTTTGGTAAAAGCCAGGGTAATCGACTATGTAATGAAAGGGCCTTGGACATTACTTATTATTTCAGATGAACCAAAGGTGCAGCAGATGGCTGACGAGGTGATCGTTATGGATCAAGGCAAGCTTGCTTTTCAAGGAAAATTTGAAGACTACCTCACTTTCAAAAACTAATTGGCTATGTTGAATATTTCAAAAAATACCATCAAAGACTCAAGTCCTTTTCTTGGTGCCAAAAGCTTGGAAATCACGCTCCCAAAAAAGGAGAGCAAGAAGCGCTTGAAAATTTTAATATGGGTGATCATTGCTTTTTTTCTGATGCTATTCTTGCCATGGACACAAAATATTCGTTCCAAGGGCTTGGTAACGGCGCTACGACCAGACCAGCGTCCGCAGACCATACATTCTATCATTGCAGGTAGAATTGAAAAATGGTATGTGGCTGAAGGCGACTATGTAGCAGCAGGGGATACTATCTTGCGTATTTCAGAAGTAAAGGACGAGTATTTTGATCCCTTGTTGCTCCCTCGAACACAGCAGCAGGTGGATGCAAAAACCCAAGCTGCACAGTCCTATGGGGAGAAAGTAGGAGCTCTTGAAAACCAAATTTCCGCACTCGAGCAAAACAACATCCTCAAGTTGCAGCAAGCCAGAAATTATTTGAAGATAGCAGAACTAAAGGTGCAGTCTGACAGCATGGAATTGGTGCAGGCGAAGGTCAATTACGATATCGGAAAGTTTCAATTGGATCGTGCTGAACAAATGCTAAAAGAGGGTTTGATTTCTGTTACTTCATTGGAAGGAAGGAGACTCAAATTCCAGGAGGTTCAAGCGAAGTTGATCGGTTCTGAAAACAAATTTTTGAGTAGCAAAAACGAGTTTATCACTGCCCGTATCGATTTGAGTGCGATAGATAACGAATTTAAAGACAAGGTTGCCAAGGCCAATTCTGACAAATTCACGGCTTTATCCTCTCAATTTGATGCGGAAGCCACGGTAACCAAATTGGAGAATCAGTACTCTAATTACGAAAGAAGGGCACAATACCGGTATATCCTAGCACCGCAAAACGGATACATCGCCAAAGCCATTCAGGTAGGAATCGGTGAAACCATCAAGGAAGGGGCTGAAATAGTAAATATTGTGCCTGCAGATGCTGAATTGGCAGTTGAAATGTATGTACAGCCAGTGGACTTGCCCTTGGTTCAACCAGGAAATAAGGTTCGATTCATTTTTGATGGTTGGCCCGCAATTGTCTTTTCGGGATGGCCTCAGCTTTCCAACGGAACCTTTGGCGGGGTAGTCATTGCGATTGACCAATTTGCTGGCCCAACGAATCAATACCGCGTATTGGTTACCGAGGATCCAGAGGAAGAGGGCTGGCCAGATTTATTGCGGATGGGCTCCGGCGCTGAAGGTATCGCCTTATTTAATGATGTGCCTGTATGGTACGAAATCTGGCGACAGCTCAATGGCTTCCCTGCTGATTACTATTCTCAAGAGGAAAAAGACAAAACTGCTTCTGCTAAGAAATGAAAAAAGTAGCACTACTCTTTCTCTGGCTGTTTTCTTCAGTTTCACTTTTGGCACAAGAAATCCAAAGGTTAAGCTTTGAAGATTACATGCTATGGGTTCAAGATTACCATCCCATTGCCATCCAAGCGGATCTCAACCTACGCTTAGGTCAAATGGAGGTGCGCAAAGCACGTGGAGGATTTGACCCCATGCTGTATGGCAACCTAGATAAAAAAGAATTTAAGCAGTCCACTTACTTCGAAAAGCGAGAGGCAGGTGTACTTGTGCCTACTTGGATGGGAGTGGAGCTGATGGGTAATTTTGAGCAAAACTCGGGGGCTTTCCTTAATTCGGAAAGTGCCGTACCCACCAGCGGCCTGCTATCTGCAGGTGCTGCTGTGAATTTGGGACAAGGATTGCTTTTGGATGATCGGAGAGCTACGCTTCAAAAGGCGCAACTCTATGCCCAAGCTACAGAAGTGGAGCGCCTCAATTTTAGAAATGAACTGAACCTCCAAGCAACCGCAGCCTATTGGAAGTGGGCGGCAGCTTACGAGAATAAATTGGTGCTTGAAGAAGGAGTGAAGTTGGCAAAAATTCGATTTGATGGAATTAAACGCAGTTACGAACTAGGTGATCAAGCTGCGATTGATACCGTTGAGGCACTTTCCCAATTGCTGAATAGAGAATACCGATTGCAGCTTGCTGAGAATACGTTTTTCGAAAATACGCAAGTGTTGAATACCTTTTTATGGAATGAATCAGGAGAACCGATGCTTCTTGAATCAGGAGTGTTTCCTCAAGCGTTGTCCCAATTTCTAAATGCTGCCCCTGATGCAGAGGATTTGCGGACTTTGGTGGCTAGGCATCCAGAACTGTTGCTCACAGATTTTGATTTAGCGAGCTTGAAGGTCGAAAAGCGATTGCAAACGCAGGAATTGCTTCCTGTAGTCAAGCTGAAGTATAACTTTCTAACCGAGGAGTTGGCAGATGCCAATCCTTCTCCACTTTTTGAGAACAACTACAAATGGGGACTAACGGTCTATACACCTTTGTTTTTACGAAAGACGAGAGGGGAACTAGGAAGCACCAAGGCGAAATTAGAAATCAAGCAGACTGGGAGAAATTTGAAGGAGCAGCAGCTCAGAACAAAGTTGGAGACAGAACTCAACTCTTGGAATCTGTTGAATCAACAAGTGCGTACCCTTGGGGAAAATGTGAAGAGTTTGGAAGCGCTACTATCCGGTGAAACCCGTCGTTTTGAGATTGGAGAAAGCAGTTTGTTTTTGGTTAATGCGCGCGAGGTAGCAGTTTTTGACGCGAGAGTAACCTTGAATGAGCTTTCTTCTAGACTTCAAATTGCCTATGCCAAGGCTAGATTTGCGGCTGGGGTTGGCTTTGCCGAAAACTAAGAGTTCCCGTTTAGCTTGGAATAGGCAAGTTCCAAACTGATTCGATCTTCGACCCCAAACAATTCCTGACTTGCTTGAATGACTTGGTCTAATTCAGATGCATCACTGGCTTGAAGGTGCTTGAAGTATCGTTTGTTTTCTTCCGAGTCTCGCATCTGATCTGGGAATCGCAAGTGGCTACTAAGCAATGCCACCAAGCCCACAGCGATTCGAGGAGGTAGTGTTCCCTTTTTTTCTAAAAAATAAGCGCAAATCGGTAACAGTCGACTTTTGAACTTGGCTATGGACTGCAATGAAATGTCATTCAGTGCATGCGCCATGAATGGATTTTTAAACCGCTCGAAGATGGCAGCCTTATATGCTCGTAGGGCATCCAAGGGTTGGTCCAAAAACGGAAATAGCTCCTCTTCAGCCAAGCAATTGAGTTCCTGAAGTCGACCAGGATCCTGCACATATTCCTGTACGGTTTGGATGTGTTGCAACCTACCTAACGCTGCCATAACGGTATGCAACCCATTTAGAATGCTGATTTTACGCTTGGTGTAGGGGAGGAGTGAGTTGGTGAGTACTACCCTTTTACACTTTTTGAAAGGCAATTTTTTCAGATCTAGGTCACTTCCTTCAATTCCCCAAAAAAGATAGGGCTCTACCTGAACGGTATATGGAGCGGCTTTTTCCGCAAGCTGATTTGGAAAACCAGGCACAATTCGATCCACCAAGGTATTGTGAAAGCGACAGTTGAGGTTGAGCCAATTCAGAAATTCAGCATCCAAATTCCAGGCCAATGCATGCTGCTGAATCAAACTTTTCAAGAAGTCCCCATTGTTTGGGATGAGTTCGCAGGGGAGAAGGATTGTTTCTAATTCTGGAGCCTGTTCAAACCGTGTGTAAAGCCATTGAGTAATCCTTCCTGGAAATGAGTTGGCAATTTGATCTTTGGCACCTTCTTGACTCCAAACCAATCCCGCCTCAGTGACATTGGAAATGAGGTATTTCAGTTCTGGTGAACGAGCAAATGAAAAGAACTTTTCAGAGTCATGGGGTAAGTTAAGCCCATCCTTAATGCAGGCAATGGATTGAAATTCTTCGATGGTTTGGCCTTGATCCCTACCCGCTACATACACTTCGTAGGCATAGCCTTGTGCACGCAATCCCTCAAGGGTACTGCTATCGGTGCTTTGAACTAGGCAAACCTGTAAGGATTCTCCTTGCCGGTTTAGTTCTTCGATCAGCGGCTGGATAAATCCACGAAGGAAATTTCCTGTGCCAAATTGAAGAACCTGTATCGATGGGTCATTCATATTTTGTTAGTTTGACTTCGAAAATTAAATCTTAAAGTTTATGGCCGCATACATGCTTGTTGAGGTAACTATTCATTCACCCTTATTGTATGAAGGATACAAAGAAAAAACCCCTGCTACTATCGAAGCTTTTGAAGGAAGGTTTGTGCTGAGAGGCATGCCAGTAGTGGCTTTGGAAGGGAGCTGGGATCACGATCGCTTGGTTTTATTGGAGTTTCCTAATCGGGAAAAAGCCTTGGCTTGGTATCATTCTGAAGCCTATCAAGAAGCAAAGCAAATTCGGGATCAGGCATCTACCGCTCGCTTTTTGTTGATTGGAGAATAAGCTAGTGTCCGTTTGCTTGAGGATCGAGCTTAGATGAATGGTCATTAAAGTGAAACTCCTCTTTTCCAAGGAATAAAATCAAAGTTTCGTTTTTCCTCTGCCTTGGTTTGAATTTGACCACTCGCTACTGCCACGACTAGTTCCAATAGCCTTTCTCCAGCAGTAGCTGGGGTTTCTTCCCCAGAAATGATCGTGCCTGCATCGAAGTCGATGATATCGGGCATTTTGAGGGCTAGTTTTGTATTGGATGCTACCTTGATTACGGGGCAGATGGGATTCCCTGTGGGCGTACCCAGCCCCGTCGTGAAAAGAATGAGGTTGGCTCCGGTTCCCGCAAGGGCAGTGGTGCTCTCTACATCATTTCCAGGAGTACAAAGAAGATTGAGTCCTGGGTTTGCAATGTATTCTGGGTAGTCCAAAACATCCGAAATAGGTGCGGTGCCTCCTTTTTTGGCGGCACCACAGGACTTAATCGCATCTGTGAGCAAGCCATCTTTGATGTTGCCAGGACTCGGGTTTTTATCGAATCCGCTTCCAACCCGTTTGGCGGAAGCATTGTAGGTTTCCATGAGATGAACAAATTTTGCGGCCAGCTCTGGACGAGTACATCTGTTGATTAGGTCTTGCTCTGCTCCACACAATTCTGGAAACTCGGATAGGATGGCTGTACCTCCCAAAGCAACGACTACATCCGACACATGTCCAAGCGTTGGATTGGCGGAAATGCCCGAAAACCCATCCGATCCACCGCACTCCAAGCCGACCACCAGTTTACTGAGGGGGGCAGGTTCTCGGAAACACTGGTTTGCTAGCTTCAATCCATCTACTGTTTCTTTTACGGCCTTCGAAAGTAAGGCATGGGTCGTTCCCTCTTGCTGCTGCTCACAGATCATTACGGGTTTTTGGCAATTCAGAGCGGCAAGTTTTTCTTGAAGTAAGCCTACTTGGGCATTTTGACATCCCAGACTCAGTACGGTGGCACCAGCTACATTGGGGTGGTGAATGTATCCTGCAAGCAGACTACAAAGTGCCGAAGCATCGTCTCGAGTGCCCCCACAGCCCATGCTATGGGTTAGGAATCGGATGCCATCTACTTGTGGGAAAAGTCTATTGCGTTCGATCTCCAAGGTAGCGCTTGTATCTGCTAGTGCTGTTCCACTTTTATCACCAGCGATTAGGGCCTTGATTTGCAGTTCGTAGGGATTGGGCTGCGCAAAGCCGAGCGCATTTTCAAAAGCTTCTTGAAGCAATTTGATGTTGGTGTTTTCACAAAATACGAGAGGTAGTACCAACCAATAATTGGCGGTACCCACCTGTCCATCAGCACGCTTGAATCCTAAGAAGGTCCGAGAAGGCCAACTTCCAGTGTCAACTTTTGCTCTTGGGGCAATTTTAGCAGTGAGTTGATAGCTATTGGTTTTGTGTCGAATGTTTTCAACCGTAAGCGCTGCACCTTGTTTTATCTCTTGGGTGACTTCGGCCACGACCGTGCCATACATGTAAATATCATCTCCTGGTTGAAAGTCTTGAAGGGCAAATTTGTGCTTTGCGGGAATCAATTGACATATTTCTAGGGAGTATTGCTCGAGCTGTACTTGCTCCCCAATCGATAAGTCGCAAAGGGCTACGCCAACATTATCCAAAGAATCTAATAGGAGTGCCGTGTTATTCATCGTAATAATTCCTTATTTTGGTCAAATTAGATAAAAATTTTATTCTTCTATGAAGAAAATTGTGACCATTGGTGAAGTAATGCTTCGCCTCAGTCCCCCTGGAAATCAACGATTCTTCCAAGCCAATCACCTGGAACTTGAATTTGGCGGATCAGAGGCCAATGTGGCTGCAGCACTCGCATATTGGGGAATGGATGTAAGTCATTTGACTGCTTTTCCAGATCACGAACTTGGTTGGGCTGCTGCAGGCAAGCTTCGGAAATATGGGATTGATACACAATTCATAGCTTTTCTGCCTGGAAGGATGGGAATCTATTTTTTGGAACAGGGGGCAATGCAACGGAGTTCCCAAGTCATTTACGACCGTAAAGATTCTGCCTTTTCGAAGTATAACGGAGAGGGGATGGACTGGGATCTACTCTTAAATGGAGTGGATTGTGTGCATTGGTCTGGAATCAGCCCTGCGCTTTCACAGGAAGTTGCACATTTGACCTTGGCTCTGTTGGAGCAGGCCAATGCTCGAAAAATCCTAGTTTGTGGGGATTTGAATTACCGAAGCAACTTGTGGAACTATGGAAAAGCGCCGCATGAGGTCATGCCCAAGTTGATGGAACTCACGCAGGTGATGATTGCGGGTACACGTGATTTCAAGCAATGCCTTAATCAAGATTTTGGAAGCTTTCTAGAAGTAAAGCGCAAGGTTTTTGATCGCTTTCCCAAATTGGACTACCTCGTGAAGACCGATCGTGAGTCTTACAGTTCCTCAGCAAATAGCCTGGCTGCAGGTCTTCATACGCGTAAAAAAGCATTTTCGTCTCGAACGTACGAGTTGACTCATATTGTAGATCGCGTGGGCTCTGGTGATGCCTTTGCGGCAGGATTAATTTATGGCTTGCTTCACCTCAAACCGAAGGAAGCCATTGAGTTTGCCATGGCGGCAGGCGCATTGAAGCACAGTGTTCCAGGGGATGTATTGACCTGTACGCTACAAGAAGTTCAAGAGTTAGTGGCAGGTGAAGGCAATGGAAAAATAAAACGATGATGCGGAATCCAAGTCCATTTATTCAGCGCATGCATGCAGGAGGAATGATGCCCATCTTTTTCCATCCTGACGAGAAGGTATGTTTGGAGTTGGTAAGGGCCGCTTATGAAGGCGGTGTTCGGGTGATCGAGATGGTAAATCGAGGAAAAGAAGCCAAGGCTATTTTTCCAAAGGTGAAGGAGCTTGTTGGCCAACTTCCGGGGATGTATCTCGGTGTAGGCACCATCTACCATCCTGTAGAGGCTGAACTGTTTTTGGATATGGGTGCAGAATTTATTGTGGCACCTGTGATGAATCCTGCCTTAGGCGAGTATTGTGCTGGGGTTGGTGTTCCTTGGATACCCGGTTGCGGAACAGTTTCGGAGGTGTTTTTTGCGCAGGAGCTTGGAGCGGAGCTGGTGAAGATGTATCCTGCCAACTTGTTGACTCCTGCATTTATTACGGCGGTACATGCCGTGATGCCTACCATAGAGCTTATACCTACTGGGGGAGTAGAACCCACGCTGCCCAGTATCAAAAGTTGGTTTGATGCGGGCGCTCTTTGTGTAGGAATGGGTTCCCAATTATTTCGAAAAGAAGACATTGCTGCTGGCAACTATTCCAAAATCGCTGAGACCATAGCCCAGGTGATGGCTCAAATCGCTTCACTTCGAAATCCAGCCTAATGCTAATGACCCGAAGAATTGCTTTTTTTTCCCTTGCCTTGGTACTAGCTCTTGGGGGCTGTCAATTGGATACTGGCGTAAAAATCATCAAGATGGGGCATGCCCAGGTGGTATCGCATCCTGTCCACCAGGCGATGATATTTCTTGGAAAGCGTCTGGAAGAAAAATCAGGGGGAAAAATAAAAGTAAAGGTATACCCCAACCAACAGTTGGGCACCGAACGCGAGCTTCTCGAGTTGTTACAAATTGGAAGTGTGGGGATGACCAAGGTTTCTGCCGCTTCTTTGGAGGCTTTTTCTCCGGAGATAAGTGTTTTGGGCTTGCCTTATTTGTTTCGAGATGATGCCCATATCACACAAGTATTGGAAGGAAAGATCGGCAAAGAATTGCTCTTGAGTACCGAAAAGTATTGGTTGCGTGGTTTGTGTTTTTATGATGCAGGAAAGCGCAGTTTTTACAGTAAAACCAAACCCATAGCCACACCAGCAGATTTGGCGGGACTGAAAGTTCGTGTTCAAGAATCCAAAATGGCAATCAACATGGTTCGTGGCATGGGAGGTTCGCCCACCCCAGTATCCTATGGAGAGCTCTACACTGCTTTGCAGCAAGGGATTGTGGATGCCGCAGAGAACAATCCTCCCAGTTTTTACAATTCTAGGCATTACGAGGTTTGCAAGTATTACTCCATCGACGAGCATACAGCGATTCCCGATGTGGTCTTGGTGAGCACCAAGGTCTGGAGTGAACTGAGCCCTGAAGAACAGGTTTGGTTGCAGGAAGCGGCAGACGAATCTGCAGCTTACCAAACCAAACTTTGGAAGGAGGCGGTAGAAGAAGCACTTCGTGAGGTACAAAAAGCGGGGGTAGAGATTAGCTATCCCTCCAAAGAACCTTTCTTAGAAAAAGTTGCTGCGGTGTATGCGCAAGTATTTCAAGAACAGAAAAAGTTGGAAGCATTGGTTCAACGAATTCAACAGACGAATAAATGAAATTGAAATTAACACTAGATCGATCCCTTCAAGTTATCCTTGCGATTTTGATGGGAATGATGGTCCTGAATGTGACCTGGCAGGTTTTTTCTCGTTATGTATTGGGTGACCCGAGTTCATTTACCGATGAATTGGCTCGGTACAGCATGATTTGGTTAGGACTTTTGGGAGCTGCCTATGTATCTGGTAAGCAGGGTCATTTGGCTATTGATGTATTGGTAGAAAAGATGAAGGGTAAAAACCTTTTTTATTTGCAGCTATTCATCCATGGCATGGTTATTTTTTTCGGAGCTGTAATTATGGTAGGCGGCGGTACTAATCTGGTATACATTTCTCAGTTGCTGCAGCAAAAATCAGCCACCCTTCAAGTGCCCTTGTCTTTGGTGTATGCCATGGTGCCTATTTCTGGAGTTTTAGTGGTGTATTACCATAGTTTTCATGTGGTTCAACTGATTAAAAGCCAAGATTAACCATGGAAGGGATTGCTATTTTAATTTTGGTTTTAAGTTTTGTATCGCTCTTGCTTCTGGGTGTTCCAGTAGCTTGGAGCTTGGGGCTTTCTAGCTTTTTCACGCTGCTTGTATCTGTGTCAGCCCTGCCTGCTGCTACCACGATAGCACAGCGAATGGCCACGGGCTTGGATAGTTTCTCCCTGTTAGCCATTCCATTCTTTGTATTGGCCGGCGAGATCATGAATAAAGGGGGGATTGCGAATCGTCTCATTGATTTTGCAAAAGGGCTTACGGGTAAACTCCCAGGTGGTCTTTTGTATGTCAATATCATTGCAGCCATGCTTTTTGGAGCGATTGCTGGTTCGGCCGCTGCTGCCGCTTCAGCTTTGGGTAGTATTTTGGGGAAGCGGATGGATGATGAAGGGTATCCGAAAACTCTGGGCGTGGCGGTCAATATCACCTCATCTACGACGGGATTGATTATTCCACCTTCCAATGTATTGATCATTTATTCTTTGGCTAGCGGTGGAGTTTCCATTGCAGCACTTTTTGTGGCGGGATACCTACCTGGAATTCTTTTGGGTGTTTCCTTAATGATTTGCGCAGCCATTTTTATCAAGAAGAATAAGCTCCCCTTTGCGGAAGCAGTAAGTTTTGGCTATTTGGCCAATGCTTTTTGGAGAGCGGTGCCAAGTCTTTTTCTTCTTTTCTTGGTGATTGGAGGGATTGTTGCTGGGGTTTTTACTGCTACTGAAGCCTCTGCAATCGCTGTTGTGTATACCTTATTGCTTTCCTTGGTTTACCGGGAACTGAAGTTATCCGAGCTTCCAGGTATTCTAGTTCGTTCTTCAGAAACTACCGCTGTGGTGTTGTTATTGATCGGCACCTCGATGAGTATGTCTTGGGTGATGTCAGCTGAAGATATTCCCCAGTTGATCAGCGAGTTTATGCTCACATTAAGTGATAATAAGTGGGTG
Source organism: Cyclobacteriaceae bacterium (assembly GCA_947458475.1). GTDB lineage: Bacteria > Bacteroidota > Bacteroidia > Cytophagales > Cyclobacteriaceae > Algoriphagus. Next base: position 23,161 of record CANGZP010000016.1, read on the forward strand.
ATTTTAATTGTCATCAACATCATCTTACTGTTTGTCGGCACCTTTATGGACATCACCCCTGCGGTTTTGATTTTCACCCCCATATTTTTACCCGTAGTCACCAAAGTGGGAGTTGATCCTGTTCATTTTGGGATGATCATGGTGGTGAATCTGTGCATTGGTTTGTGTACACCTCCGGTAGGTTCTCTCTTGTTTGTGGGGGTATCTATTGCTAAAATTTCCTTGACTCAAGTCCTTCGGCCTTTGTTGCCTTTCTTTTTGGCAATGATTATTGCTTTGGCTTTAATTACGCTGTTTCCAGAGATCACCTTGTTTTTACCACGGATTTTTGATCTGATTTAAATAATTCAATTAATCAGTATTTGGAATAGGTTTAGATTCGAAAGATGAAAAAAGAAGTGGTGCTTGTATTTCAAAAGAATGCCATCTTGGGAAAGGTGAAAACTCGCTTGGCTTCTGGGATGGGTGAACCCCGTGCCTTGGAGATTTATAGGCACTTGATTCAGTCGACCTATTCCGTCTTGGAGGATGTGGCAGCGCCTGTTTGGACCTATTTTTCAGACTTTATCCCAGAAACAGTCAATCCCCCTATAGCAAAGAGCTTTGTGCAAGAGGGGCAAGACCTGGGGGAGCGGATGGCTCATGCATTTGCGAAGTGCTTTGAATCGGGGATGGAAAAAGTGGTGTTGATTGGGACGGATTGTCCTACGCTCCACAGCCAACACCTCAATGAAGCATTTGAAGCATTAACTCATTCCGACTTGGTACTGGGTCCTGCCACCGATGGAGGCTATTATTTGATAGGCATGAAATGCAGAGAGGACTACTTATTTGAGGGAATTGAATGGAGTACTGCTGAAGTATTGGCACAAACCCTTGCTGTGGCAAAAGCGCATGGTTTACATTTCACTTTGTTAGATGAATTAAGTGACATCGACACCCAAGAAGATTGGGAAAGTTTTACTAGTCAAATTGAGATAACTAGTTAACCGAAACTCAAGTGATTTGATATCGCAACTTTAAAACATAAAATTCTTCTATTCAATTTCCCATGGACCAGTCGCGAAACATTAACTTTAAGCGGATTATCCTGCTCGTTTTATTATGGATGCCTGTTTCACTCGGATATGCACAAGCAACCAAAGAAACCGCCTCTTTTGAAATAGTGGTTCTTGGGTTAAAAATCGGGAACCTGACAGCCCAAAAAACTGCTGGGGCCGATTCGGTACGCTATTCGGTAGATAGTCGTGTGAAATTTTGGTTTTTTGGGGATGTGGACCTCCAGTTTTTGACGCGTTCGCATTTCAAAGGAGGGAAGATTCTAAAAACCTATTCGGAATCTAAGACCAATCGAGGCAATTTTGATTCGAAGGTCAATTGGACAGGAACACAGTACCAAGTGGATGCCAAGTCCTATAAATATGCGAACAGAGCACCTCTAAAAGGGCCAGTGACCTGGTGTAGCTCTAAACTATTTTTTCATGAGCCCAGTGGTAATGAGGTGTTTTTATCAGAGGTATATGGTGTTTCTTCTCCGATTAAGAAAATTAGTCCAGGCGTCTACGAAATTGAGGTAGAAGGGAATACCAACCAATACCATTACAAGGCTGGAAAGCTGGAAAAAATAGTCGTTGAAAGCCCAATCAAGGACTATAAAGTAATGCGGGTCAAGTAGTAAAACCGGTTTACCTGCTACTAATTTTTTTTGCCAAGTCCACCAGTCGATTGGCATAGCCTGATTCGTTATCGTACCAAGCGACTACTTTAATTAGATTGCCTTTGGTTGAGGTCAAGGCTTCATCAAGAATGGCAGAATGGGTATTGCCCAAAATATCCATGGATACGATGGGATCACCCTCTACTTGCAGGTATCCATTTAATTCGTTTGCTGCTGCCTTTTTGAATGCTTCATTCACTTGAGCGGCAGTAACTTCTTGAGAAACAGCCACTATCAAGTCAGTCAATGAGCCGTCTGGAACGGGTACGCGCATGGCGGAAGCTTCTATTTTTGAAGCAAGAGCAGGAAGTACTCGGTCCAAGGCTTTACCCGCATTGGTGGAGGTGGGGATGATGGAATAGGCTGCTGCTCGGGCTCTTCGTAGATCCTTATGCGGGGCATCGTGTAGGTTTTGATCGTTGGTGTAGGAGTGCACTGTCGAAGCAAAGCCATTCAGAATCCCGAAATTTTCATCCAGAACTTTTACCAGCGGTGCAAGGCAGTTTGTGGTGCAGGAGGCATTTGAAACGATGGTTTCTTCTCCTGAAAGCACTGCATCATTGACTCCGAGAACCACCATGGGGATGGATGCCTCTTGGGAGGGCGCGGAAATAATTACTTTTTTTGCACCAGCAATCAGGTGTTTTTCTGCATCTTTTTTCAAGGTAAACCGGCCAGTACACTCAAAAACTAGGTCAATAGCGAGTTTTTTCCAAGGGAGATTTTCCGGATTTGATTCAGAGAAGAGCGCGATTTCTTGGTCGTCGACATTCAGAATCCCGGGAGAGTGGCTGATGTCGGCATCAAATTTTCCATGTACCGAATCGTACTTTAGCAAGTGCGCGATGGCAGCAGGATCAGCTAAATCGTTGATGGCTACCAAATTGAACTCTGGATTTTTAAGGAGAAGCTTGGCGGTGTAGCGACCAATTCTTCCAAATCCATTGATGGCTACGCGAAGGGCTGGAACAGTTGCGGACATGAGTTTAATTTGAAGTGAATTTACAGAAAATGTCGTTCTACAGGTAAAGTAAATTTTTACTGCTTTGGTTCAGAAGATTAGGTAAGGATTGAAAAGAAATTTTCTAGCCACTTTGGGATTATTAGCTGAACTGGCTATATTTGCACATCCTTTGAAAAAGCCACTTTTTTGTGGATCAAATGGTCCGTTCGTCTAGGGGTTAGGACGTATCCCTTTCACGGATAAAACACGGGTTCGATTCCCGTACGGACTACAAAAGTGCAATTTAAGAGCACTTTTCACATTTGGTTTTTTCTTAAGGTCCGTTCGTCTAGGGGTTAGGACGTATCCCTTTCACGGATAAAACACGGGTTCGATTCCCGTACGGACTACAGGTTTTCACCCTAATCTGTAAGATTTATTTTTAAATTTTAGGAGTGAGTTAAAAAATCCCAGCCAAAAGGTTGGGATTTTTTTGTTGTTCCATATTTCTTGGAATGGTTCGGTTGTTAGTTCCTTTTTTTATATTTTCAAGCAGTTAATTCACATGAACCCATGCCCAAAATCAATCCTGTTCTTCAAATTCTAGGGACCTTTTCGATCCTATTCCTTACGGTAATCTCAGCTTGCAAAGAGAAAGAACCTGTTGACCTACGAATCACCACACTAACCAAAGAAGAGATCGCCATCCAAGCTGAAGCGGCGAGAAATTCCGTCACCCCAGTTCTCGCTGAGGGCTTGAAAATGGAGGTTTGGGGAGTAGACTCCTTGGTCAAAGACCCAATTGCCATCCATGTGGCTGATGATGGATCGATCTACTACAGCCGTTCACCAAGAAGAAACAACGCCGAATTTGATATCAGAGGGCATCAGGATTGGGAAATCCGTTCCATTGCTTTGCAAACTATTGAAGACAAGCGCAACTTCCTTCGGACGGAACTTTCGCCAGAGCGATCTGCTCAAAACGAATGGCTTTCCGACTTGAATGGAGATGGCTCGCATGATTGGAAAGACATGTTGGAAGAACGGAATGAGGTGTTCCAACTCAAAGATACTGATGGAGACGGGATGGCCGATTGGGGTCAAAAGCAGGTATATGACTTTCATGAGGAGGTGACCGATGTGGCTGGGGGTGTGATGAAAACAGAAGATGCGCTCTATGTGGCAGCAGGTCCTGACATGTGGCGCCTCATGGATACCAATGGAGATGGCCTTATGGATGAGAAAAAATCACTTTCTCATGGCTATGGAATCCACATTGGTTTTGGTGCACATGGCATGTCAGGAGTAGAAATGGGGCCTGATGGCAGAATTTATTGGGGCATTGGAGACATTGGTTTTAATGGAAAAGGGGACGATGGCACGGAATACAACCATTCCAACAATGGGGTCATTGCTCGATCCAACCCGGATGGAAGTGATTTCGAAATTTTTGCAGGAGGACTTCGGAATACCCACGAGTTTGTGTTTGATCAGCATAACAATTTGATCTCTGTAGACAATGACGGGGACCATGCGGGTGAAAAAGAGCGCTTGGTATACATTACACGTGGTTCGGATTCCGGCTGGCGGATCAACTGGCAGTTTGGGAAGTACCGCGATCCAAACAACAATACCTACAAGGTGTGGATGGATGAAAAGTTGTTTCTACCGCGCTGGGAGGGACAGGCTACCTTCATTACGCCACCCTTGATGAACTACGTCAGTGGTCCTACAGGAATGGCCTTCAATCCAGGTGCTGGTCTAGGTGAGCGTTGGAAGGATCACTTTTTTGTAGTGGAGTTTGTTGGGAATGCAGCTGGTTCTGGTTTGCATGCCTTCCAATTGCAACCCAAAGGAGCGGCCTTTGAACTTACCAAAACTGAAAAAATAGTAGGGAATTTTTTACCTACAGGAATTGATTTTGCTCCCGATGGCTCGATGTTTATGGCGGATTGGGTGAATGGTTGGAATGATAAAGGGTATGGGCGGATTTGGAAATTGACCGATGAGACAGCCAAAGGCTGGGCCTTGCAAAAGCAAACCGAAGCTGAAATTAAGGCAGATTATAAAAAATTATCCGAAGCTGACTTGAAGTCAAAGTTGTACTTCGAAGACCTTCGCATCCGAAGAAAAGCTCAATTTGAATTGGTCAAGCGTGGCAAAAAAGGAGCTGACCAGTTTAATCTAGTTATTCAAGATAAGAGCAACCAACTGGCTCGAATCCATGGAATCTTAGGATTGAGCCAATTGGCTAGGTTAGACGATAGAAGCTATGCCAAGCCACTTGTGGCTTTATTGAAAGACGCTGATCCTGAAATCCGCGCTCAAGCTGCCAAATGGTTGGGAGACATTCGCTACAAAGAAGCAAGCAAGGAATTGATTGCGAATCTGACCCATGAAAATGCACGCGTTCGATTTTTTAGCGCCGAAGCCTTGGGCAGAGCGAAGGATGCAACTGCAATTCAGCCTTTGATTCAATTGCTGGCAGCAAATAATGATGAAGATGCTTTTCTGCGTCACGGGGCCTCGTATGCATTATCTCAAATCGGCCAAGTTGCCCCATTGGCAGCGCTATCCACTCATCCTTCCAAGGCGGTTCGCATGGGAGCAGTTATTGCATTGAGACGCTTGGCATCCCCTGAGCTAGCCAAGTTCTTGGCAGATGCAGAAGAGGATATCGTCACGGAAGCTGCCCGAGCCATTCACGATGATTTATCCGTGCCTGCAGCGATGCCAAAGTTAGCAGCGCTATTGGCAACTACTCCTTTCAGCAACGAACCCTTGATTCGACGTGTGATCAGTGCGAATCAGCGTCTAGGCAAGGAGGAGAACCTAAACTATGTGCTTGGTTACTTGGCCAAGCCAGGAGTTTCGGAAGCATTGAAAAAAGAATCTTTAGCCACGCTAGGTACTTGGGCTAGCCCTTCGGTTTTGGACCGTGTGGATGGAAGGTATCGTGGAGAAGTAACTCGTGATCCGGCACTTGTCAAGCAAAAAGTGGCAGCTACCTTAGAGCTTCAAGCAAAGAGTTCGGCAGTTGAATTGAGACGTGAATCCATCAAAGCCATGGGAAAACTGGGGATGGTGGAGATGGCAGATTTCTTGTTTGGAAAATTGAAAACCGATCCTTCACAAGAAGTCAAAGTGGAAGCCTTAAATTCTTTGGTGGCGATGAATGCATCGAATCTAAGCGATGCCATTGCCTACGCAATGCGCGATGTTTCCGAAGGGGTGCGCGTAGCAGGTCTAGGGTTGATCGCACAGACTTCCCTTCCCAATGACCAAAAAGTACCGCTTCTGATGGATATTTTGAAGAAAAGAACCTTAGCAGAGCAGCAAACGGCCTTACTTACGCTAGGAAGCCTAGAAGGAAGCAAAGATTTTAAGGAATGGAGTACCATTTTGGAAGACTTTAAGTTGGGTAAATTGCCAGAGGGTACTTGGATTGAGCTAGAGGAATCAATACTTGCTACAGGTTCTGCCAATTTAAAAACTCAGTACGAGTCCTTGCTTGATCAAAAAGCAGGTGGTGAAGCTTGGAAAAAATATGTGGGTGCCCTTGCACCTGGAAATATAGAAAAAGGGAGAAATATCTTCTTCCAAAATCAAACGGCTCAGTGTATTCGCTGCCATGCCTATGATGATATGGGCGGAAATGCGGGTCCTGCATTGGATAACATTGGAAAGACCCTTTCCAAGGAAGATTTGTTGATTGCACTGGTAGAGCCAAGCAAACGACTGGCTCCGGGTTATGGATCGGTGACACTGACTCTTGTAGCTGGTACGAAAGTCACTGGATTACTTCTAGAAGACAACAAGGACAGCATGCGTGTGAAGGTGGGTACCGAAGTGAAGGAATTTGCCAAGAAAGACATCGCTTCTTCGGCTCTGGGAGCATCCAGTATGCCTCCGATGGGCACCTTATTGTCGAAGCGTGAAATCCGTGATCTCGTGAGTTACCTATCCACACTTACCAAGTCGGAATGAAAAAACTAGGCATAAGAATCTTGCTTGGTTTAGTGTGCTTGCTTCTGCTTTCCCCATTTCTATTGATTGGTTGGGGAAGGGGAATGTTGCATGATTCTGAAGTGCCCCAGCAGGAGGAATTGATCCCTACGGCACCCAACCAAAAGGTATTGGCTATCTTTCCTCATCCTGACGATGAGGTGACTGTAGCAGGTACGGTCATGGGTCTGAAGGCAGCAGGCCACAAAGTTACCCTGGTCTGTTTGACAAGAGGGGAGAAGGGTAATGCTGCTCAAATTCCATCGGAGGAGGAGTTGGCACGACTGCGTACTGCAGAGATGCAGCAAAGTGCCAAAACCTTGGGTGTAGATGAATTGATCCAGCTAGATTATGCCGATGGGGGTATCGAAGACCTAGGAATGGATAGCTTGAAGTCGGTGGTCTATGCCTTAATTCAGGCCCAGAATCCTGATGTCTTACTTTCTTATGATTCCAAGGTGGGACTTTATGGACATTCGGATCACATGCTCACAGGAAAGGCAGTAGAGGAGGTTTTTCTTGGATTCCGAGGTACTGCAAATTTCGCACCTAAGCAGTTGTTTCAGGTCACTTTGAGTAAAAAACAGATCGAAGTAGCGCTAAAGTTATCGGCAGGTTTTCAAAAAAATTATCCAAAGGACCCTGAAAAAGGTCTGCCTGAACCGGATTTTTCCATTGGAACGCAAGCTTATTTTTCGCGAACCTTACAAGTGATGCAGGCCCACCAAACTCAGAAAAAAGTGCTTCAGGATCTAATGCCTTACCACGATCGGGTTCCTCAATGGATTTACTCTCGAATTTTTGATCGAGAGTATTTTAGAGAGGTGCGTTGAAACACTTGATTTAAAGGAATCCTAATTTTTCTCGAACACGATTCAGAAGGGGAAGGGCTACTCGACGCGCTTTCTCCTCGCCTGCGATCAATCGTGTTTCGATTTCCTCGGGATGGTTCATGAAAAAGTCAAAACGCGCTCGTTCAGCCGCAAATTTGGTCAGAAGGAGATCCAGTAGTTCTTTTTTGGCATGTCCATAGCCAAAGTTACCTGCAAGGTACTGAGCCCTCAATGCTTGCGTTTGTGCCGGAGAGGCCATTAAGCTATACAATTTGAATACGGTACAGGTATCTGGGTCTTTGGGTTCTTCCAAAGGAGTGCTGTCCGTGATGATGGCATTTACATTTTTCTTGAGCTCCTTCTCAGGCAAGAAAATATCCAAGATGTTTTGGTAAGATTTGCTCATTTTCTGGCCATCTGTACCTGGAATAGTCATGACATCTTCAGCGATTCGTGCCTCTGGAAGCGTAAGGATTTCTTCTTCAAGGGTATGATTGAAGGTACTCGCTAGGTCTCGAGCCATTTCCAAGTGTTGGAGCTGGTCTTTTCCAACGGGAACCAAGTTGGCAGAATACAATAAAATATCCGCGGCCATGAGTACGGGGTAGGTAAATAAGCCTGCATTTACATCTGCCAAACGAGAGGATTTGTCCTTGAAGCTATGTGCATTGGCAAGCATGGGGAAGGGTGCAAAGCAATTGAGGTACCAGCTCAGTTCAGCCACTTCAGGGATTCTGGATTGGCGGTAAAAAACAGTCTTTTCAATGTCTAGTCCAAAGGCCAACCAGGCAGCAGCTACTGCCAGTGTGTTTTGTTTGCGTATGGCTCCATCCTTTTGACTGGTAAGCGAATGAAAATCTGCAATGAAGATGAATGATTCCTCCTTGCTGTTTTGCTCAATCAATTGAATAGCAGGAACTATTGCTCCTAAAATATTTCCTAAGTGGGGTCTTCCCGAACTCTGAATCCCTGTTAAAACTCTTGCCATTGGGTCAATTTTGATGCAAATTAACTAAATCAGGCTACATAACTGCCATATTTTTTTGTTACTTGCAGGCATGATTCGGCTGTTTTTATTTCTTTTTTCAGGGCTTTTGTTTGGATTGCAAGGCTATGCACAGCAGCAAGGTCCATCCAAATTAGTATGGAAAGTTAACCGGATTGATTTGGGTACAATTCTACAAGAGCAGGGATTTCAATCTGTTGCGTTTGACTATACGCTAAGCCAAGGAGGAGCTTTTGCTATTCAAGAAGTATTGACGGATTGTGGCTGTACCACTACCAATTTTTCAAAGGATTCCATTGTTCTAGGTCAGTCTGGCAAAGTTTTAGTTGATTTTGATCCTAGTTCTGCCGCGGGTTTCTTCTCCAAACTGGTACTTGTGAGGGGTAACAAAGGACAGGTGCAGGACTCACTTTTTATTGAAGGGATTGCAATACCTTATCCTTCCAACTTGGAGCGAAATTATCCTGTGAAATTGGGGGATTTGGGATTTCGCATGAAGAAGGTAAACATGGGGGATGTATTTGATAATGAACCCAAAGTGAAGTTTTTGGAGTTTTTCAATTACGGATCAAAGCCTTTGGAAAAAAAGTACATACAGGTAAAGTCTCCTGATTTTATCCAGGTGGATCAAGTCCAAGAATTGGTAAGACCTCAGGAAAGAGGCTTGTTGAAAATTAGCTATGCTGCCAGTATGCGTTCGGAACTCGGAGCTGTAGCTGATCAAATTCAAGTTAAATGGGGCGCAGCGGAACCTATTGAGCTGCCCATCATTGCTGACTTGTTTGATTATTTTGCACCGATCTCAAAAAGTGACTTGGATATCGTACCACAGCTTTACCTCGCCCAAAAAGTAATCGACCTTGGACAAATAGCATCGAGTGCCGTCCGTCGCCAAACTGTCGTACTCTCCAATTTGGGAAAGCAGGATTTGGAAATCCGGAAAATCCAGCAAAACTGTGCTTGTTTGATTATTGAATACCCAAAAAATATGCTTTTGCCAGGAGAAAAAATGGAATTTAACCTAGTATTCGATCCTATTGGACGGAAAGGGATCGATCAGCGAAATGTTTATATTTTCACAAATGATCCCGTGAATCCCGTGCAGTTGCTCGTTTTGAAAAGCCGTATAAACTAATTGATCGTTTGAATCTTAACGATTCATGTAGGTAAACAACTACTTCAATAAATTAATTTAAACTATTGATTTACAATATAATAAGATGATAATTTTTACTTCTAAGTTGTCTAGAATTTCACTTGCTATAGGCTTGTTTTTCATCCTTATTTCCGTGTTTTCCTCAGAGACTTTGGCTCAGGACATTCCCTACGCGGGGGAGCGGATTGTGGTAGTTGCAGATGGGAACGAACATGGAAAAGGGGATTGGGCAGCGACGCCATTGAGCTTGGCTGTGCTCGCAGCAAAGGAACTCCAAGATCAGGTGATGGTCTATGCCTTCAGTAGCCATACCTGGGGTTCCAACAAAACCCATTTGGGTGCAGATGCCCAGATGCGCGAAAGCGCTTTTTTGGGTGCCAAGCAGTTTGGATTCAAAAAAACCAAGTTTATCGAAGCGGTCAATGCGCCCAACTATGCCATCATTGAAATTACTGTTCAGGTAAATAAGAGTTCAGCCAAAAACCCTTTAGTTATTCTGGCTGCTGGTCCAATGGATATTATCGGAACTGCCTTAGGCGAGGCTGATTCTACGAAACTCAAGCACGTTCGCATCATTTCTCATTCAATCTGGGACCAACAGCATTCGGATAGCCCTGAGGAAGGGGAAGAACACAAAGGTTGGACTTGGGATAAACTTCAAGAAAGTTATGCCGGAAAAGGATTGAAATTAATCTCTTTGCCTGAAGCGGGAGAAGCAAATTTCAAGGCGCCAATAAGTGCCTATTCTTGGTTAACTAATTCTCCGGAAAAGGAGCCGAAACCTTTTGATAAGGGATCTTGGCAATGGCTATCCAGTCGTATGGAAGCTGCTAAAAGTGGAGAAGAAGTCAATCCCTCGGATGTACGATTGATCCTTTATTTACTCACAGGCAAATCGAATACAGGAATACAGGACTTAAGAGAGATGCTTGAGAATCCGATCAAATGGGACTAAAAAATAAGAGCTCCGAAATTATTCGGAGCTCTTATTTTTAATAGTTGCTGGCAGGCTATTGCCTTATTTGAATGCTGCAATACCCGTAATCTCGTTTCCTAATATTAATAGGTGAATGTCATGGGTGCCCTCATAGGTAAGCACAGACTCCAGATTCATCATGTGACGCATAATTGGGTATTCACCTGTGATGCCCATACCTCCATGTATCTGACGGGCCTCACGTGCGATATTCAGTGCCATTTCCACGTTATTGCGCTTGGCCATCGAGATGTGAACGGTCTTGGCAGTGCCTTCATTCATCATTTTGCCTACTTTCCATGCCAGTAATTGGGCCTTGGTTATTTCAGTGAGCATTTCTGCTAATTTTTTCTGGGTCAACTGAAATCCAGCAATGGGCTTTCCGAACTGGATTCGCTCGGCAGCATATTTCCGTGTAGATTCATAGCAATCCATGGCAGCACCGATAGCTCCCCAGGCAATGCCGAAACGCGCAGAGTCTAAACACATCATGGGAGCACCTAAACCAGATTTACCAGGCAGGAGGTTTTCTTTGGGAACCTTTACATTGTCAAATACTAGCTCTCCTGTGCATGATGCACGAAGCGACCATTTGTTGTGCGTTTCTGGGGTGGTAAAACCTTCCATGCCACGCTCCACGATCAGGCCATGAATTCGGCCTTCCTCATTTTTGGCCCACACTACAGCAATATCTGCTTTGGGAGAGTTGGAGATCCACATTTTGGCTCCATTGAGCAGGTAGTGGTCACCCATATCTTTGAAATTGGTAGTCATACCGCTTGGGTTGGACCCGTGGTCTGGCTCGGTAAGTCCGAAGCAGCCGAGCAATTCGCCTGACGCCAAACGAGGCAAGTATTTTTTACGCTGCTCTTCCGAACCAAACTTGTAGATCGGGTACATCACCAAAGATCCTTGCACGGAGGCGGTGGAACGCATGCCTGAATCGCCACGCTCAATTTCTTGCATGATCAGGCCATAGGAGATGTAGTCCAAACCGCCGCAACCGTATTCGATGGGGAGTTGAGGACCAAAAGCACCTACTTCACCAAATTTTTTAACGATTTCATACGGAAAATGTGCCTTCTGAGCCCAATCTTCGATGTATGGAGATATTTCTTTTTTGACAAAATCACGGATGGATGAGCGGATCAACTTTTGTTCTTCGGTCAACAAGTCGTCCAGATCTAGAAAATCTACCCCCTCAAACTGATCTTGTTTTAGCGATTTGTGGATGGCTTGGGTCTCCATAGTATATTTGGTTTATTAGTGGGAATCGACCACATTTGTCGGTGATTTTGTGCGTCAATTCTGCTGTGAAATTAAGCAGAAAGGTGCTGAAAAAACTACCTTTTTTTAAAAAATACCTATGAGCGACACCCAAATAGACCCAAAGATTTTAGAAAAGATCGAACTGCTGCAAGAAAAGTTTAAAGCCTCAGGCCAGGACATGATTTCTTACTTAGAAGGCTTGTTGTATGCAGATTATTTGACCTACTGGGAGTACATCAATTTGGATACCTTACTCTCTCTGCAGCAACCCAAAACAAGCTTTAAAGACGAGAAGATCTTCATTATTTACCATCAGATTACTGAGCTTTATTTCAAGCTTATTGTTTCAGAATTGGAACAAATTGCAGACGAGAAACCCCTTTCTGAAGAATTTTTTAAAGCTAGACTGGAGCGTGTTTTAATGTACTTTGACCACCTGATCAGCTCCTTCGCCATGATGTGGAAGGGGATGGAGAAAGAACAGTTTCTCAAGTTTCGAATGTCTCTTTTGCCTTCCTCAGGGTTTCAAAGTGCCCAGTTTCGGGAGATCGAACTGATGGCTACAGATGCTTGGAATCTGGTGACTGTAGCCAAGCGTGGCCAATTTGGATCAACCTCTACAGCTGCCGAGCTCTTTGAAAACTTGTATTGGCAGCAAGGCGCCATCGAGTTGGCTACCGGTCAAAAAACATTGACGTTGAAAAGTTTTGAAGCCAAATACGGCAAGCATCTGGTGGAGTTGATTCAAGAATATGGTGAGAAAAATATTTGGAGAAAATATTTAGAACAGGCAGATCCGTCTGCCGAACTCAAGGATTTGATGCGCCAATTTGATTTAAAAGCCAATGTTTTTTGGCCTTTGGCACATTACAAGTCAGCCGTTCGTTACCTGCAGCGCGATCCTGTGGATATTGCTGCTACAGGGGGAACCAACTGGCAGAAATACTTGCCTCCGCGCTTTCAGAAAGTGATCTTTTTCCCAGAGATGTGGAGCCATGAGGAGCAAGAAGAATGGGGCAAGGGTTGGGTCGTGAAGGAGATTTTTGGAGAAGAGATCCAAAAGGGGTAACTTAATGTATTGCTGAGTTGCCCATGAAACTTGTTTATGGGTTATTTTTTAGTCTAAACCGTTAACATCCTTCCTTATGAAACGCATGCTCTTGTTCCAATTTTGCTGTTTTGTACTCTTCAATTTCTTTTTGCAAGATCTCAACGCACAGCAATCCAAGTTTTCACGGATGGCCTTTGGTTCCTGCAATCGTCAAGATGCTCCGCAGCCGCTATGGAAGCCAATCTTGGCAGATAGGCCAGATCTTTGGGTTTGGATGGGGGACAATATCTATGGGGATTCCCCTGTGATGGACACCCTCCGTGCCAAGTATGCGA